>DASYKO010000398.1:0-40106 GCA_035995285.1 Hyphomonadaceae bacterium
TAGAGCGAAGCCCTCCCGTCATCCGCGCTCACCGTGACGCTCTTCACGGTTGACCCGTCGACCGCCACCACCTGCAGCTCATGCCCCTTCGTGCCGAGCTGTGCGTCATAGGCAAGATAGAGCACGCCTCCTGCATCCGTCGTGGCATTGAGATTCCAGGTGTCCTTGTTCGCGGCGCCGACGCGCAAAGCCTTGCCCGCCGCGTCGCCCTGCGCGCTGAGAGTCTCGGCAAACACCTCCGGCCCGTTCGCGCCCGTCTCAATCCACGCCGCATATATCTTGTCGCCTGAAACGCGCACCACTGCGTTCCGTGCATTCCCGCCGCCCGCATCCAGCGGCGACTTCCACACGATCCCGCCCGCCGCATTCAGCCGCGCGAGGAACGCCCGCGTAGATCCGGCCGTCTTGTCCTTCTCATACCAAACGACCAGCAGATCACCGCCGATGAGCTGCAGGTCCGGCTCGTAAGCATCCTTCGTCCCGTCCGTCAGGCGAACCGGCGCGCTCTTCGGTTTCGCAGCAGCATCCAGCCTCTGCACAAAGATCGCATTCTCCACGCCCGGCCCGCCATGCCAGGCCATGGCCAGCCCTGCGCCCGAAGCCAGTGACAGTTCATACTGCTTGTCGGCCTCGCCAGCGGACAGCGACGCGCACGCCGCCAGCACCAGCCCGGATACGAGCAGAGCCCCCCACTTACGCATGCCGCACAAACGCCCCGCGCCAGCGCCACCCCGCCATCAGGCCCAGCAACACCACCGCCGGCCACGCCACATCGAACGGAGTAAGCGGCGAGGGCTGGCCCTGCGCCTTAGCCTGCTTCTGCGGCGTCCGGTTCTCCTCGGTCATCACCCGGCCCTCCAGCTGCTTCGGCTGGGCCTGCTGCACAGGCGGGGCAGGCGGCGCATCCGCAGTTGCCAGCGACTGCGACTTCGCCTGCGGCTGCTCCTCCGCCGGAGCGTCCTTCTTCACGGCAGCCGGCGCGGGCGCAGCCTTGGCCGCCGCCGCAGCATCCTTCCGCCCCTGATCCCGCTCGGCGATCTCGCGCACCTCGTTCTTCTGCGCGAAGTCCTTCAGCTCCGCCGCCGCCACCTCGATCTTCTTGTTCATCGCCTTCTCGAGCGCCGCCCGCGCCGCCGCCAGCTTAGGCGCCGGCACCCCCGCCTTGGCCGCTCCCTGCATCACATACTCGAGCAGCCTTCCATTGCCGCAGCTTACCTCGGTGCAGCTCACCCCATGCTCATCGATGCTCTCGATGTATTCTTCCAGCAGCTTGGTCTTGGTCGCCTCATCCGCCTTCCAGTATCCCTTGCGCACCGTCTCGATCATCCGAGCCGTGATATCCTGGTACGCAAACGGAGATTTCTCGTCGAAGAACTGCTTCATGCCGAGATTGTTCTTGTCTTCCACATAGGTGTCGAACGTCTCCTTCCACATGGAGTCGTCCACGACGCTGGTGACCGTCGCATCCCAGCCCCAGAGATATTCCACGAACTCGCGCATCGCCCCGGCCCCGGCATAGCCTTCCTTCTGCATGCCCTTGATCCATTCCGGGTTCACATAGCGGGAGCGGAATTCCTGCCCGACGAACTTGTCGAGGCTGGTCATCTCCGGCTTGCCCGGATCGCGCGTGTTGGTGACGAGCGTCTCGGCATCCTTGCCGCTCACATTGCGGATCGCAGCCGTAAGGCCGCCCATGTACATGAACATGTCGTCGTTATCGAGCGCGCCATAGAGCGCCGTCGAAGACGAGTGAACGACAGTCTCCACGTCCGCGAGGTTGAGCCTGAACACATCCGGCATCGCCTCGCCATGATAGCCATTGCCATACCCGTGGCCGAGCTTGCGGATATAGTCGTTGGCAAACCCCGCGTCGCTCTCCCACGAGCCCGACGACGCAACGATGGTCGAGGTGTTAAGGTTGAACTGCCCGGGCGGCTCATCGAAGATGCGCACGCCCGCCATGCGGTCCGCATCCTCCGCCTTGTAGCCCTTGAGGATCAGCGCGGCGCGCGTCGCCAGGTAATGCTTGCGAACAAGATTGTCCGCCTCGTCCATCGCCTTCACCTTCTGCACCGCCTGGTCCATCAGGTTGGTGACGTTGGCGAACATGCCCTCTGCCGCCGACGCAATCACGATATCCACCCGCGGCCGGCCCAGCTGCGAGCGGGGGATCACCTCTACATCGACAACCTTGCCCCGCGCATTCCACACCGGCTTGGTGCCGAGCAGGTAGAAGATCTGGGATTCCATCACGCCTTCATGGCGCATGGTCTCATCGCCCCAGATCACGAAAGAAACCTTCTCGGGATACTTGCCGTTCTTCTTCAGGTGATCCTGCAGCATCTGTTCGGCGAGCTTGGTGCCCATCTCCCACGCAGCAGGTTTGGGCACCTTGTCCGGATCGATGCCGTAGAAATTGTTCCCCGTCGCATACGCATCCGGATTGCGGATCGGCTCCCCGCCCATGCCCGCCGGCACAAACCGCCCGCCAATTGCCGCCATCAGGCCGTTCAACTCGCGCGGACCAGATGTCTCGATCCGCTCGGCCATGTCCTTGACCGCGATCGCCCGCTTGTCCGGCAGCAGCGAACGGTCCACCGCCGCCACAGCCTTCACCGTTGAATCGATGGCATCCTTCGCCGGCGTCCGCCCGAATGCGTGCAGGCCATAGGGAATGGTCTGCCGCTTCAGGTCGATGAGGTAATTCTCGATCCGGTGCAGGTCCGCATCCGACCATTCCTTGTCGAGGGGTAGGGAGAGGTCCTTTGCAATGCCAAGCGCGGTCGCCTGTTCCTGGATCTGCTTCCCGTAAGCCTCGGCCAGCTCCGGATTCTTCGTCTCGTTCTGCGAGTGGTCGTTCATCGATTCCGAAAGCTTGGCGAGATCCTCCGTCAGCCCGCCCTCCTTGAATGGCGGCACCATGTGATCGATCAGCGTCGCCATCCCGCGCCGTCTCGCGACGAGCCCTTCGCCCACCACGTCGACATTGTAGATGTAGGCATCCGGCAGATCTGCGATCAGCGCATCCGGCGCGTCCTCGTTGGAAAGCCCCGCATCCTTGCCGTCCAGCCATTCCAGTGTGCCATGCGTGCCGATGTGCACGACGGCATCCGCCTTGTACCCATTCCTCAGCCACGCATAGGCCGCCACATACTGGTGATGCGGCGCGAGGTCCTTGGCGTGATACATCTTCTCGAGGTCTTCACCCCACGCCCGCGACGGCTGAGGCATCAGCACGGTCTTGCCATAGCGCAGGGCAGGGATGATGAAGTCGCCCCCCTGCAGCATCAGCTTCGTTTTCTCCGGCTCGCCCCAATCCTTCAGGATCTTCGCCTTGAGGGCAGGCGCGTAGGTATCCAGCCATTTGCGGTATTCGGCAGCGGATACGCGCACCGCGCCGCCCGCCCGGATCATCTCGTCCAGCTCGCCAGGCGCCGCGCCCATCACATTGCGCGCCTTGTTCGTGATGTCGGCCAGAACACTGTCCGCATCCAGCGGGCCTGCGCCCACATCGTACCCTTCCGCCTTCATCCGCTGCAGCGTATTGGCGATCGACTCCGCAACATTGAGATAACTCGCCCCAATGTTCGCCTTGCCCGGCGGGTAGTTGTAATAGATCAGCGCGATCCGCTTCTCGGCGTTCGGCTTCTTGCGCAGCTCCGCATACTTCAGCGCCCGCGACACGGCGGTCGTCACGCGTTCCTCGATGGGGCTGGTCACCACCGATGTGAGCCCACTCTTCGGATCGCGGATCTTCTCCTTCGTCCCCACCACCGTCGGCGCAACCGTCCCCGCCAGCTCCGGCACGGCCAGCGTGAACGTCCCCTCGAAGATCGAAAGCCCCTGGGCGCTCTCGCGCCATTCCTTCTCCGTGCGTCCGTAAAGGCTGATCAGGTTGATCACCGGAATGCCGATCTTCTCCATGATCTTCGGCGCATCCGTATCCGCGAACTGGAAATTGCCGCCCAGGATCACATCGGCCCGCGGTTTGCCCTGCTCATCCTTCAGCAGGATGTCCGCCGCCGGCGCGCCCGGATACCCGAACATAGGGATCGCATCCGCCCCCTGTTTCTCCACCTCGGCGATCATCGCATTCAGCATCGCCGTGTCGCCGGAATAGTAGGTCGCCTTGAAGAAGCTCACCGCGACCTGCTTCGCCCCCGCATGCTTCTTCCCGTTCGCCGCCCGCCACGCGTCGAACTCCTTCCACGTCGCAAACACGCGCCCGGATTTGCCGTCCGGATAGTAATACCCGAAATCGATCGAGCTCTCCGGCCGCGGCAGGTCCAGCCCTTTGATCCCCGCCTTCGTCAGCGCCAGCTTCAGCAGCGCCAATTGATTGTTCGGCCCCGAATGCTCCCAGTACGCCCGCGCCTGGTTGTCGAACGCCACGCCCTGTTTGACGTAGCCGTCCTTGGGCAGCAGACCTTCGCCGACGCCTAGCACCGTGCCGCGCTTCTTGATGTCGGCGATCAGGTCGGTTTTGTTCTCTGCATTGAACCGTCCGAGCATCTGCTCGTTCATCGTGTCGAACACGAGAACATTGCTGCCCTTCAGCTTGTCCGGAACCACATCGCCGAACGTCGATTCCGCCAGCAGCTCCAGCTCGATCCGCCCGCGCAGCTCCGGATGCTCTTCCAGCAGCTCGTCATACGCGCTCAGCGTCCCCGGTATATTCCCGTCCGAGAACAGGTACGTGACGCGCACCTTCTCCTGCGCCACCGCCGCCAGCGGCAGCAGCGCGAGGCAGAGCAGGGTGAAGAGGCTACGGAGGAGTTGGCGCATTGCCTGCTCCAGCTGGGCCCGCTCCAGGCGCGCCCGGCGCCGCATCCCCATCCGGCACATAGATGATCTGGCCGTTCGCCAGCCGGTAGGCCGTACCCAGACGCTCGCCATCGCCCTTACCGGTCTGGTCCGTCATCTTGTAGGCTTTGATCTCCTGGCCCTTCTTGACGATGATCTCCTGCTCGCCCTTCGCGTTGGTCTTCACCATCGTCACCTCCGACGATGAGTCGATCAGGTCGCCCATGTTATAGACCGAGAACATCGTGATCATCAGCCCGACGATGAACACGATCGACACGTCGAACAGATTCGCCACGCCCGCCAGCGGATCCTCCTCCGCCGGCTCCTCAGGCGCCGCAAGCTTCAGGAACCTGCCCATCTAGCGCTGCTCCAGTTCAGCAGCCACCACCTCGGCCATATACCGCTGCTCGCGGATCGACGTGCTCACCCAGCCCTGCCTCAGCGCCACCAGCGCATACGCCACCGTCCCCGTCGCAAGGCCGATGATCGTCGTCGTGAACGCCACCACCATCTGCCCCGCCATCGCCTGCAGGTTGCCCCCCGCCATCGCCGCCAGCGACGACCCCATCGGGATCAGCGTACCGATCAGCCCCAGGCTCGGACCCAGCTTCACCAGCGCCCGCGGACCATCCAGCTGATGCCTCAGCTGCTCCTCATGCTCCGCAACAATGTTCTCCAGCCCGCCATGCTTCAGCGCCCCCTGCTGGTTCTGCTGCTGCATCGCCGCCAGCATCCGCCGCAGCCCCTCCGGCAGCACCGCCTTGCGCGCCTCATCCGCCGCCAGGACCTGTCCCTGCTGCAGCCACGCCTTGATGTTGAACCCCAGATGCTCGCGCTGCCGCCGCACCGCCTCCACCAGCGAGTACGCCGCGAAGTACAGCACGAACCCCACGCACACCCACAGCAGCGCCATCACGGGGAAGCGTAGCACCTGTCCTAGCGCGAACAGACCGTTCTCTAGAGCGTCCAGCAGGTTCATTCTCTCGCCCGGCAATATCCACGTAGCGCGCCGCCCAATACGGCCAGCGCAACAAACCCTATCGTCCAAAGCGGTATCGCACGTGCGACCGCCGCTTCGCCCGCCTGGCTCAGCACCTGCGCCGACTGCCAGCCCGCCGCAACCTCTGGCGCCGCCGCCACCACCGGGCCCGCGAACGCCACCAGCATCAGCACCGCCTCACGCACTCGCCCCGCGCCGCGTAGCAGGAGCATCCCAGCGCCCAGCACGCCCAGGCTCAGCGCCGCCGCCAGCCACACATCCACGCTGCTCGCCACATGCAGCGCCGCGGCCAGCCCCGCGCACATCCCGGCGAACACCATGTCCAGCACGCGCGACCCGCCGCTCGCCAGGCGCCACGCCGCGGTCACGCCCACCATCACGCCGGCAATCCCGCTCACGGCCCCCGCCACCTGCGCCACCGCCAGCGCCGCCACATAGCCCGCCACCAGCCACGCCACGCCGCGCCAACCCACCGCACCATCTATCGCGCCATCGCGCCCACCCATCGCACCACCGCGCCCGCCATGCGCCACGGCGGCGAGCATTGCGATCAGCCAGAGGAGAGAGGTGAGGAAGGACATCGAGTGTAGTCTAGCCTCGTTGTTCCCCACGTGGCCAACCCCCCGGCCCTCGCGATTTGTTTATCCGGATGGAGCGATCCGCGTCCCGAAGGACGCGGATAAGCCGACCTAGTGCGTCATATCCTGCTTCAGGCGGAAGCCGACATAGAAAGCCGTTCCCGGCGTCAGGACACCGAAGTTCTCGCGATAATCCTCGTCGGTTGCGTTCTCGACGCGGCCATACAGCTCCACCGTATCGGCCAGCTGATAAGAGGCGCCGAGGCGCACCAGCGTGTAGTCGTCCAGCTTCACCGGCGTGAACGTCGCGAAGTCGGTGTCGAAATTCTCGCCATTGTAGACGGCGCCGAGATTGAGCCTGAACCCGGGCGCAACCTGCCAGCTTGCGTCCAGCGTCGCCGCATTCTCCGGCCGCCGGATTTCCTTGCTGCCATCGGGGTTGGTTGCATCCAGCCAAGTGTAGCTGCCGATCAGGCTGAGCGTATCGCTCAGCTGGTAGGCCGCCGACAGTTCCACGCCCTTGCGGTCACTCTCGCCATTCTGGTTGCAGGACGAGGGCAGAGTGGCCGGCGGCGCATTGGGGTTGGGCAGGGTGCACGAGCCGAAGGAAATCTCATCCTCCAGCGTCGACTGGAAGTAGGTCACGTCGACCACCAGGTCGCCATTGAGGAGTTGCTGCTCGACGCCTGCATCCCATCCCACCGCCTTCTCCGGCGTCAGGTCCGGGTTACCGATGAATGAGTTTGGCGCAAAGCCGAACTGTTCGAAGAAAGACGGGTTGGTCACGCCCGTGCCGCCGCTGGCGTGCAGCCGCGTGCCCGAATTGGCCAGCACCCAGGATGCCGCCGCGCCACCGGTCGTGTCATCGTCGAACATGTCGTTCGAGTCATGCCGTATCGTGGCGTTGAGATAGAGTTGGTCGTTGATCTCGGCGGCATAGTTGACGCCGACGCCGACAAGCTCGCGCTCATTCTTGAAGTCGATGCCGTCTTCTTCCTGCTTCAACTCGGCAAAGCCGGTCACAGTCGAGATGAAGTCAGGCGCGCCGAACTTGTAGGAGGACTGCAGGGTGTATTTCTTCCGCTCGCCCTCCGAGCCAAACGTTCCGAACGGCGTGTGGTCGTTGAAATCGGACGTCGAGTGCGTGTAGTTCGCGCCGAAGACCGTTACCCAGTTTCCGTCCATCAGCGACAGCGTGCCCGTGCCTGCGACGTTGTAGGTCTCGGTGTCGAACTCGCTGGCGTCATCATACCAGAGGCCGTCGACCGTTCCGCCGCAGCAGCCTTGCCCGTCCCCTTCGCCATGCGTCTTCACATAGCGCGCGAAGCCATCGACGCGGAATGTTGGCGAGAGGCCGTAGCCGCCCGAGACATAGGCCGTCTGGTTGTTCGCGCCTTCCTTGTCGCCGTCCACGCCCGGCGGCCCGAGGGCCGCGCCGAGCGCCGAGATGTCGAAGCCTTCCGTGTCATAGGCGGCAGCGCCGCCGTCGATATAATTCGTCCCATCGCCGATCCCGCCGCCGGCCGAAAGCCGCCAGGTGGAAAACTCGCCGGCCTCGGCGCCCACGTTCACATAGTGGCCGTTGAACTTCTGCCGCGTGATGATGTTGATCACGCCCGCCAGCGCGTTGGAGCCATAAAGCCCGCTCTGCGGCCCGCGCAGCACCTCGATGCGGTCCACATTCGCTGAGGTGAGGGTGACGATATCGGTCTCGCCATCGCCTGCGTCCGACACATCCACGCCGTTGAACAGCACGACGGTATGGTTGGCTTCCGCCCCGCGGATGCGCACCTGAGTCTGCCCGCCGAACCCGCCCGTCCGGTTGATCGCCACACCCGGCACCTGCCGCAGCACGTCGCCGACATTGGTGTAGCCCTGTTCCTCGATCTGCTCCTCGCGGACCACGGTGATCGAGTTGCCGACCTTCTCATATTCCGTGGGGACAGCTGTGCCGGTAACAACCACCACCTCTGCCTCGCTCGGAGGCGCCGACTGCGCCATGGCTGCTTGCCCCAGAGCCAGGGGCGCGAACATCGCCGCCGCCATCGCCAATGCCGAAACCGACCTCAACACCGAACGCCCCACAGCCCGGTTCAACACGCACATGACTACCGACATCGCTTCCCGCTTCCCCTTCGATCGTTATTGACCAACCCATCGCGCGCGCGTGCAGGGGCGAATAGGTAAATTACCGTTACGGGTGCGGTTTCTCACGAGTTACAGCGGCAGTTACAAGGAGAGGACGGTGGCGCGGGCACTCGCGTGGAGCACGAAGTCGCTGGGCCAGTGTCTGGTCGAACGTTGGGGAGCGCTCGGACTCTCTGGGCATGGGCGCCGACAATGCGCGGACGCAACACCATGCAAGGCCAACGACCCCCACCTGTCCTCCCCCCTTCGGGCGGGAGGGACCGCGTGGTGAGAGTTGGACAACGAAATTTCATTGTTGATGCAGATGCGGGTGCCAGCTGTTGGGTAAGCTCTATCCACAGGGTCCCTCCCGCCCGAAGGGGGGAGGACAGGTGGGGGGGTCGTTGGCCTTGCTTAGGACGATCCGGTTTAGGGGACCGGGAAAAACGAAGAGGCGCGCCTAGCTAGACGCGCCTCATCAACATTCTCGGAGCCGAACCCGCTCGCTCAATGCCCTCGGCGATGCACCTTGGCCGGGCGCACGACACGCTCGCGGCTCATGAAGGCGATCCATTCATGGCCTTCGACTTCCATGCCGTCATAGAGGAAGACGCAGTTGACGAATGCCACGTGTTCGAAGTGGGAAAACCGCACCGTGGGTCCGCCGACGACGACGCATCCGGCGAGTTCGAGATTTCGCCAGCTCGATCCGTCTTCGACTTTTACGAGGATGCCTCTGAGATTGCCGGTCAGCGAAAACATGTCGGAACTCCCTTTCACGGTAACCAACGCGCGTTCCGCCATCCGGGTCCGGAAGCTTTGGCAGGAACCCCAAAGAGGAACCCAAGTCATCCCATGAGCGTTGAGGTTCCCAGTCTGGCCTTTCAAGGCATGGCTTGCCTGCAGCCACCGAAGGTCCACATCTGCAGCCAGCATCAAGGCTCGCGATGAACTCCCAAGTTTCCGACACAATCATCTTCCGCCCACGCGACGTCGATCTCTCGCGCTCGCCGCTGCGCCGCTCGATCGATGAAGAAACCTTCATTCTCGCTGCTTTCAATCCCGGCCTTACGCGCCTGCCGAACGGCAATCTTCTGCTCATGGTGCGCGTGGCTGAAGCCCTGCGAAATCCCGTGCGCGAGGATCACGTCGCCGCGATCCGCTGGGAGAAGGGGGTTTACGTCCTCGACCGTCATCCCCGCGCCGACATCGACACGCGCGATCCTCGCGAACTGCGCCCCACGCACACGCACTACAAGACGCTGATCCTCACCTCGATCTCCTGGCTCCTGCCGGTGGAACTCAGTGCAGATGGTTCTCGCATCCTCGACATCCACTATGACCGCATCATCGAGCCGGCCGCGAGCTACCAAGAGTATGGCGTGGAGGATCCGCGCATCTCCCGCGTCGATGATCGCTGGCTGATGACGACCTGCTCCGTCAGCTCTGAGCGTCTCTGCACGTCTCTCTATACGTCGGACGACGCCAGAAGCTGGAAGCTGGAAGGCGTCGTCCTCGACCATCAGAACAAGGACATGCTGATCTTCGAGGGCAAAGTGCAGGGCAGGTTCATGGCCCTCACCCGGCCCTCAGGCGAGATCTATCTTGCCTATCCGCCGGATGCAGAGTGGCTGCCCGGGCCATCGATTCAACTTGCTCAATCCCCTGACGCCCTGCACTGGAAGCCGCTGGATGCGCCCGGCATCCGCCCGCGCCGCGGCTCCCCTTCATCGATGAAAGTAGGCGGAGGCACGCCCCCGATCCTCACGCCCAAGGGTTGGCTCGAACTCTATCACGGCGTCGAAGTGCGCGGCGTCGTCGGCGTCTACCGCACCTTCTGGGCGCTGCTGGACCGCGACGATCCATCGAAAATCCTGCACCTCGCAGATGCCGAACCGCTGCTGGAGGCGCGCCCGGAGCTGGCGCCGGACCTTGAACCGCACCGCTATCTCCGCAACATAGTATTCACAACCGGCATCGTGGAAGACGGCGCATCCTACCTCATCGCATCCGGCGAAGACGACCTCGCCTGCCGCCTGACACGCCTGCCAAAGTCCAGCTTCTTCTGAGGCTTAAGCGTCGCCGTTCATCTTCTGCGCAACCGGAGCCCGAGCCGCCCGTTCATCTACACGCCACCACATCCGCCAACCCTGGATAAGACCCATGAAACCGACTGCTGCACAGCTCCGCGCCGGCTCCATGCTCGGCGTCTCGGCCGCCCTTGTTGCCGGAGGCATCCTCGCTCGGATGTGCGCCAGGCCGCGCCGGTCTTCCGTGGCCGCGCCCTTCGTCGTGCGCATTCGCGATGCCGGCGCCGCGAACATGGAATACGCGCCGAACGACTGGGATCGGGTGGACGAGGCGAGCGATCAGTCCTTCCCGGCAAGCGATCCGCCGCCCTTCTGCATCCGCTCACGCTACAAGTAGGTTCAGGCGGCGCGCTTTGCCGATCCATCGCTCGTCGCAGGTAAAACGCTCTGGCCCACCGGGCCGGTGATCAGCCGCGCGCCGCGCTCGAAGGTGAGGTAGCTCCACGTCCAGTCCAGCGCGACGGAGAAGCGGTTGCGGAAGCCGATCAGGAAGTAGATGTGCGCGAGGCACCAGGTAAGCCAGCCGATGAAGCCGGTGAGCTTGAACCTGCCGAAGTCCGCAATCGCCACCTTCCGCCCGACGGTCGCGAGCGCGCCGAAATCCTGATAGCGGAATTCTGCTCGTGGCTTCGCCTTGTCGCGCGCTTCAGCTTTCAGCACGCGGCCCACATATTCCCCCTGCTGCTTGGCCACAGGCGCAAGCCCCGGCAATTGCTTGCCCGCCTTGTCCTTCACCAGCGCACAGTCGCCGACCACGAAGATCTCCGGATGCCCGGCGACGGTAAGATCAGCGCCAACCGGCACGCGCCCCGCACGATCGCCCTCAACGCCCAGCCATTTCGCCACCGGGGACGCCGCAACCCCCGCCGCCCAGATCACGCAGGCGGAGGGCAGGGCCTCCACGCTCGAACCTCTGGCCAGCATCACGCCCTGTTCACCGACATCGGTGACGCGTGTATCCATCATCAGCTCGACGCCGAGCTTGCCGAGCGCCTTCTCGGTGTAGCGCGACAGGTCCTCAGGAAAACTCGGCAAAGCGCGCGGCCCGGCCTCTACCAGCACCACCCGCGCCGCATGCGGATCGATCGCACGGAAGTCGCTCGCCAGCGCCCGGTGCGCCAGCTCCGCAATCGAGCCCGCCATTTCGACACCGGTCGGGCCGGCGCCGATCACCACGAATGTCAGCAACCGCCGGCGAGCTTCCTCATCCGGCTCCAGCTCCGCCTTCTCGAACGACAGGAGGATGCGCTTGCGCAGCTCGGTTGCGTCCTCGAGCGATTTCAGCCCGGGTGCAAACGGCTCCCATTCATCCCGCCCAAAATACGAATGCCGTGCGCCGGTGGCGATGATCAGATAGTCGTAGTTGATGCGGTGACCGTCGAGCACGATCTCGCGTTTGGTCTTGTCGACCGCCGTCACGGTGCCGAGCAGGACCTCGGCGTTCTTCTGCTTGCGGATGATGGTGCGGATCGGCGTTGCGATCTGGCCAGGAGACAAGCCCGCCGTGGCCACCTGATAGAGCAGGGGCTGGAAGAGGTGATGGTTGCGCCGGTCAACCAGGGTCACGCGCACATCGGCCTTTGCCAGCGCCTTGGCCGCCGACAGGCCGCCAAACCCCGCGCCGACAATCACCACGCGCGGCCGCGTATCGGTCTCCCCGACAGACCGTTCTTCCGGCGAACAGCCGCATGTCTTCGAGTGCACATGAAAAGAGGTTTGCATCGCGCCCTCCGTCACGCCCTAGATAAGAGCGCTAACCGTCCTGATCCAGATAGGACCTTCGTGCTATTTATCTGGTTAATCGCGGTCCGCCGTGAATTCGGCGTCTGCAAAGGCGTAATATTCGCGCAGGATCTCGTCCCGGTCGTCGAGAAAGATCTGCTTCACCACGCCCTCGGCCAGCCGCGGCAGGGCAAAGCGCAGGCCCGAAATGGCGGCCGCCGACATGCCCAGGCTCGCCAGCGCCGAATAGTTGAACATGAAGAGCCCGTGCACGCGCTCACTCGCAGCCTCGTCGCGCCCCTGCATCTCGAAGCCATAGCCGAGATAGGGGTGAACATCGATCTCGGGATTGCGCTCGTCCGTTCCCACATCGCGATCACGCCACAGCGCAATGTCATCAACGAAGGCCGACAACTCCGGCCGCAGTGCAAGATCCGTGATCGTGCCCGTGCTCACGATCAGATAATCGAAGCGATGCTCGCCCTTCGGCGTGGTCACGACCGCCTGCTTGCCTTCCATGCGCACCGCATTCCATGGCGAGCCCTTGTGCAGATGAAAACCCGGCTGCGCTTTCGACCGCTTGAACGTGTCATTCGTCGGCGGCTGGCTAAGCCTGAAGAAGTGCGTGAGCGCGCCATACTTTTCGGCATCCGAGAGCATGCCGTAGCCCTTGATCATGCCGGCCTTCTCCATGTGCCGGATGGGATTGATGCGCTGCAGTTCTTCCCGCCGCGCAAACACATGCGTCTCCGCCGCGCCCATGGCGAGCGCATGATTGGCGTTGTCGAACGCCGACGCGCCCGAACCCAGTATGCCGATCCGCTTGCCCCTCAGCGCCTCATAGTCCACCGGCCCGCTGGTGTGCGCGTACATGGATTTCGGCAGCGCCTCACGGATGTTCGGCGGCACATGCCATTCCCCGCCGCCCTGTATCCCCGTCGCCAGCACGACCTTGCGCGCCAGCACAGGCTCGCCGCCCGCGACGGCTAACTCGAACAACCCGCCCGCCTTCGTGATCCCCGTCACCCACGCGCCATTGCGCACCGGCAGGTCGAGCACATCGCGGAACCATTTGAGGTAATCCATCCAGTCGCCGCGCGCGATCTTCTCGACTTGCCCCCACGCAGCAGCGCCTCGCTGCCCCTCGAACCACGAGCGGAAGGTGAGGGAAGGAATGCCGGTCTCGACGCCGGTGAGATGCTTCGGGGTGCGCAACGTGAGCATCCGGGCGTAGGTGATCCACGGACCTTCCTTGCCCGGCTCGTTCTCATCCAGGATCAGAACGTTCGGCACGCCCTCGCGCCGCAAGGCGAACGCCGCGCCCAACCCGCTCTGCCCGCCGCCGACAATCGCCACGTCATAGACATGCCGTCCCGAAGGATGTTTCAAAGGCATCACCCACGTCGCCGTAGGTAGCGCGATCATCTCGATATCGCGCCTCACCGCGACGTTGAGCGCCTCAAGGCCGATCACGGGCGTCTCACTCAAGACTGCGCCTCCAGTTTCGCGGCGAGATCCTCCAGCCGCAGCCGCGCGATATCATGGATCTGCCGGACCGCCTCCGTGCGTTCTTCCGCCTCCGTCCGATTCAGCCGCCGCTCCATCGCCGACACGATCTCATCCTTCGAATGCAACCGCACGCAGATCACGAACGGAAAGCCGAACTTTTCCCGGTAGGCCGCATTCAGCGCCGCCCACCGCTGCAACTCGTCCTCGCCCAGATGATCCAGCCCTCGGCTCGCCTGTTCCGACATGGAGCTGTGCGTCAGCGCCTTCGCACGCAGCTTTTCGCCGGCCAGCACCGGGTGCGCGCGGATCAGCTGCAGCTTTTCCGCCTCGCTTGCCATATCGACCGCCGCGCGCAGCGAAGCGCCAACCGCTTCCACATCATCGAACGGCCCCACCGCAAACGCCCGTTCCGCCGCCCACGGCGAATGCTCGTACAGCGGCCCGAGCAGGTCGACGAACCCCGCCTTGTCCAGCGCCCTGATATGCTCGATCGCCCGGCCCACGCTCAAACCTTGTGCGGATGATGCGACAGCCAGTGCCGCGCAATGTCGATCCGCCGCGCCACCCACACCCGTTCGCGCGACGCCACATGCTCAAGGAATTTCCGTAGCCCAAGGATACGCCCCGGCTTGGCGACGATCCGGCAATGCAGCCCGATCGACATCATCTTCGGCGCCACATCGCCCTCGGCATAGAGCGCCTCGAATGCATCGGTGAGGTAGCCCGCAAACTGCTTGCCGACATCGAACCCGTTCAGCGCCACGAACTTCATGTCGTTGTTGTCGAGCGTGTAAGGAATGATCAGCTGCGGCTTGCCATTTTTCGTGTCGTAATAGGGCAAGTCGTCGGCATATGAATCCGCGTCGTAGATAAACCCGCCTTCCTCCGCGACCAGCCGCGCCGTATTGGGACTCGTGCGGCCCTGATACCAGCCGAGCGGGCGCGAACCTGTGAGCTTCGTGTGGACCTCGATGGCCCGGGCAATATGCTCGCGCTCAGTTGCCTCGGCGACTTTCTGATAGTCGATCCATTTGTAGCCGTGGGTGGCGATCTCCCAGTCCGTGTCCTTCATGGCCGCAACCGCTTCCGGATTGCGCTCCATCGCGCTCGCCACGCCAAACACCGTCACCGGCATGCCGAATTCCTTGAACAGCCGGTGCAGCCGCCAGAAACCCGCACGCGAGCCGTATTCGTAGAGCGACTCCATCGCCATCGCGCGCTCGCCCTCATGGCTCTGCGCGCCGACCATTTCGGAGAGGAACGCTTCCGACCCCTTGTCGCCATGCAGGATCGAGTTCTCGCCGCCTTCCTCGTAGTTGATCACGAATTGCACCGCGATCTTCGCATTGCCTGGCCAGTCCGCATGCGGGGGATGCGCGCCGTAACCCACCATGTCACGCGGATAGCTCATGCCTGTTGCTCCGCAGTCCCATGTTCGGCCGCGAGCAGGTTGATGAACGCCATCAACGCCGCGTGCGCCGCATCGCAATCTTCATCCGTCACCGACTCCGCCGGATTGTGGCTCACGCCGCCTGCGCAGCGGATGAACAACATGGCCGTCGGCGCGATCCCAGCAATCATCATCGCATCATGCCCCGCGCCGCTCACCATCTCCGGCGCAGTGTGGCCCACCCTGTGCGCAGCGCGCTTCAGCATGTCGGCCAGCCGCTCATCCATCTTGGTCGCCGGCAGGTTCTGCACCCGCTCGATCTCGGATTTCACGTTGCGCTGCAACGACACCTCGGCAATCGCCGCTTCGATCTGCGCCAGCCCTGCATCACGCACCGGGTCCGTGCCCGCGCGCACATCCACCGTGAATTCCGCAAGACCCGGGATGACATTGGGCGCGCCCGGCTTCACAGACATCTGTCCAACCGTCGCCACGAGGTCCGGCGGCCCTTCAGTCGCGATCCGCTCCACTGCCAGAACCGCTTCCGCAGCCGCCGCCATGGCATCGGCGCGCAGATGCATCGGCGACGTGCCCGCATGCCCCGCCTGACCTGTGAAGCGCACCTTCAACCGCCATTGCCCGGCAATCGACGTCACGATGCCCAGCGCCTTGTGCGCGGCTTCGAGCACGGGCCCCTGTTCGATATGCGGCTCGACGAAGGCGAGCACCGACCCTGGCTCGCGCTTCGCCTCTGCAATCTTTTCCGGCTTCAGCCCGAACACAGAGAGCGCATCGCGCAGCGTGCCGCCCTCGCGATCCTTGGCCTCAAGCGCCGCACTGGCATCCAGCCGCCCCGCAAACGCCCGGCTGCCATTCATCGACGCCTGGAAGCGAGACCCTTCCTCATCACCAAAGCCCACAACCTCGATCGCAAACGGCAGCTTCTTTCCCTTCAGCCCCTCGACGCAGGCGAGCCCAAGCAACACGCCCAGCATCCCGTCATACGCGCCGGCATCCCGCACGCTGTCGACATGCGAGCCGAACACCAGGGCAGGGGCGCCCGGTGTGCCGATGCGGCCTGTCAGCGAGCCGGCCTCATCCAGCCGCATCTCCATTCCCGCCTCGCGCATCCACCCGCTGATCCGGTCGATCGTCGCGCGGTGGGCAGGCGTGAGGAAACAGCGGGTAAGATTGTCCGCCGCCTCGCTGTAGGGCGGGCGCGACAGTTCGCGGCAACGCTCCGCCGCCCTGGCGCCGAGTCTGGAGGTTTCGACTGTCATTTGCACAGGATGGCCTGCCTTGCGCGGGCAGCCAATGGCCTTCTGATGCCTTGTTTGAAGGCTGCTCTCCCCGATTTCGGACGGCTTGGCCGCAGTTAAAAACACCGCGCACGCGGTTGGCGATTCCGCGGACACGCGGCACAATAGCTGGCCATTAGCGAGGTAGACCTTGGGCCGCCTGACCACCCACGTTCTCAACACCGCCCACGGCGTTCCCGCCGCCGGGATGGCCGTGCGCCTGATGGATGGCGCGCGCGTGGTGCTCCACGAGACCTACACGAATGCCGACGGCCGCTGCGATGCGCCGCTGCTGGAGGGCCCAACCTACAAGCCCGGCAAATACATCCTCGCGTTCTCGGTGGCCGAGTATTTCCGTGAGCACGGGGCGGAACTCAGCGAGCCGCCTTTCCTCGACGTAGTTGAGATCGCCTTCGGCCTGGCTGATCCGAATGCGCACTATCATGTGCCCCTGCTGGTCTCGCCCTGGGCCTATTCCACCTATCGCGGCAGCTAGATGCGCGACACGGTCCGTTTCACGCTCAATGGCAAGCCGGTGGAAATCCGCGCGCCCGATCCCACGCGCACCGTGCTCGAATGGCTGCGAGAAGACCGGCGCCTCACCGGCACGAAGGAAGGCTGCGCCGAGGGCGATTGCGGGGCCTGCACCGTGATGGCGGTTGATCCCCAGGGAAAAGTCCGCGCCTTCAATTCCTGCATCCAGTTCCTGCCGATGATCGATGGTTGTGCGCTGACGACGGTGGAAGGCCTCGGCGGCAATGATCCGGTGCAGAAGGAACTGGTGAGGGAGCATGGCTCCCAATGCGGCTTCTGTACGCCCGGCTTCGTCATGGCGCTGCACGC
The DNA here is from genome assembly GCA_035995285.1 of Hyphomonadaceae bacterium. Classification (GTDB taxonomy): domain Bacteria; phylum Pseudomonadota; class Alphaproteobacteria; order Caulobacterales; family Hyphomonadaceae; genus UBA7672. The sequence continues at coordinate 17,364 of DASYKO010000398.1, forward strand.
TCACCACGCCCGCGGCGGATCGACGGAACCGCAAGCCATCACCGACGCCATCGCCGGCAATCTCTGCCGCTGCACCGGCTACGGCCCCATCATTCGCGCGGGGCAGACAGCATGCGCCACGCCTGCGCCCAAGGCTGAACCTGCGCGGCAGAACGCCGAACCGCTCGGCTACGAGACGAATGACGGGCGGGGCATCCGCCGCTTCTTCGCTCCGACCTCCGTCGACGAAATGGCAAGGCTCTACGAGACATACCCTGATGCGGTGATCCTCGGCGGCGCCACCGATGTGGGCCTCTGGGTCACCAAGCAGGGCAGGCGGATCGAGACGATCATCTCGGTCATGCGTGTCACCGAACTACAAGAAGAGTGGCCCGTTCTCGACGGCGTCGGTATCGGCGCCGCCATGACGTATGCCGACGCTTTCGAGGTCCTGTTCGGCCTTCATCCCTCGCTGCGCGATTATCTGCGCCGGCTTGGCGCCACGCAGGTGCGCGACAGCGGCACTGTCGTCGGCAACATCGCCAATGGCTCTCCCATCGGCGACATGCCGCCCATCCTGATCGCGCTTGACGCCCAGATCCAGCTGCGCAAGGGCGCATCGACGCGCACCATTCCACTCGAAGACTTCTACATCGAATACGGCAAGCAGGACCGCGCGCCGGGAGAATTCATTACGCACATAATCGTCGGCCAACCCAACGGATGGGAACTCATCGCCGCCGAAAAAATCTCCAAGCGCTTCGAGCAGGATATCTCGGCCGTCAGCGCCGGCTTCTTCGTAAGTCTTGGCAATAGCGGCGTGGAAGGAGCCCGTCTCGCCTATGGCGGCATGGCGGGCGTTCCGAAGCGCGCAAGGAACGCCGAGGCCGCGCTCATGGGCCAGCCCTGGAACGAAGCCAGCGTCCAGGCTGCGATGGCTGCGCTGGCAAAGGACTTCCAGCCGCTCACCGACTGGCGCGCGAGCGCGGACTATCGCCTTGCCGCAGCGCAGAACCTGCTGCTGCGCTTCTATCTCGAAAACCAGACGCGTGGCGCGCTGGAGGCGCAGCGCGTCACCAGCCTTGTAGGCGTCGAGCATGGCTGACGCGAGCACATCCCTTCCGGACGATCTGAGCGGCGGCATCATCGGCGCTGATATCGCCCACGACAGCGCGGAGAAGCATGTCTCCGGCCGTGCTCTCTATATCGACGACATGCCCGAACCGCGCGGACTGCTGCACGTCGCGCTGGGTCTCAGCACGCGCGCGCATGCGAAGATCGTGAAGCTTGATCTCTCTGCCGTCCGAGCCGCGCCCGGCGTAGTCGTTGTGCTCACTGAGAAGGACGTGCCCGGCAAGAACGACGTCAGCCCTATCGCGGGCGATGATCCGCTCTTTGCAAACCACGAGGCGTTATATCACGGGCAGGCGCTGTTCGCCGTGGCCGCCGAAACGCGCGCTGCCGCCCGCGCGGCGATGCGGCTTGCCAAAGTCGAATACGAAGATCTTCCCGCACTCCTCGACATCGCCGCCGCCCGCGAAGCCAAGTCCACCATCGAGGACGCCAAGACGTTTCGCATGGGCGATGCCGCCGCCGCGCTGAAGGCCGCGCCGTGTCGCCTGAAATCCCGCATCGTCATCGGAGGGCAGGATCACTTCTATCTCGAAGGCCAGATCGCCATGGCGACGCTCGGCGAGGATGGCGACGTCACCGTTTATTCCTCAACTCAGAACCCAAGCGAGACGCAGCATGTGGTCGGCCGCGTGCTGGGGCTGCAATCGCATCAGGTGATCTGTGAGGTGCGCCGCATGGGCGGTGGTTTCGGCGGCAAGGAAACGCAGTCGATGCAGATCGCTGCGGCTGCTGCGCTGGTCGCTCGTCTGACAGGCCGCCCTGCCAAGCTGCGTCTCGACCGCGACGACGACATGGTGCTCACCGGCAAGCGCCACGATTTTGAGGCAGACTACGAGGTAGGCTTCGACGACGCAGGCCGCCTCCACGCCGTCGATCTCGAACTCGCCTCCCGCTGCGGCTACTCGGCGGATCTTTCCATGGCGATCAACGACCGCGCCATGTTCCATTCCGACAACGCGTACTTCCTGAATGCCGCGCACATTCTCTCCCACCGTTTCCGCACGCACACGGTCTCCAACACCGCCTTCCGCGGCTTCGGCGGACCGCAGGGGATGATCGCCATCGAGCGCGTGATGGACGAGATCGCCATCGCCATTGGCCGCGATCCGCTCGATGTGCGCAAGGCGAACCTCTACGCCCCCGGCCGCGATACGACGCCCTACGGCCAGCAGGTCGAGGAACACATCATCGCGCCGATGATCGATGCGCTGGAGAAGTCTTCGAACTATCGTGAACGCCGTGAGGCGATCAAGACATGGAATGCGGGCAACACGCACATCAAGCGCGGTCTCTCGCTCACGCCGGTGAAGTTCGGCATCTCGTTCACCGCGACCCATCTCAACCAGGCCGGCGCGCTGGTGCACGTCTATTCCGATGGCACGATCCAGCTCAACCATGGCGGCACGGAGATGGGGCAGGGGCTCTACGTGAAAGTGGCGCAGGTGGTCGCCGCCGAATTCGCCGTACCGCTTTCCACCATTCGCATCATGCCGACGTCTACCGCGAAGGTGCCCAACACGTCGGCCACCGCCGCCTCCGCCGGAACCGATCTCAACGGCATGGCCGCGCGCGAAGCCGCCAGGACGATCAAGAACCGCCTCATCGATTTTGCCGCGAGACTCTGGGAGTGCGACGAAGCCGAGATCGTCTTCTCCGGCGGCCGTGTTCGCGCCGGCGACCGGGAGATGTCGTTTGCCGATCTTGCCCACGCCGCTTACATGGCCCGCGTCTCCCTCTCGGCCACGGGCTATTATCGTACGCCGAAGATCGGCTGGGATCGCGCAGCGGGCCGCGGCCGGCCGTTCTTCTACTACACATACGGCTGCGCGGTTTCCGAAGCCGCGATCGACACGCTCACGGGCGAGAATAGAATTCTCCGCGTCGATATCCTGCACGATTGCGGACGCTCGCTTAACCCGGCGATTGATCTCGGCCAGATCGAAGGCGGCTTCATCCAGGGCATGGGCTGGTTGACCACCGAGGAACTCTGGTTCGACGCCAAGGGCGCTCTGCGCACGCACGCGCCCTCCACCTACAAGATACCGACCGCAGGCGACCGGCCAGACATGCGCATCGCGCTGTGGAACGCCGAGAACCCGGAAGAGGCGATTTACCGCTCCAAGGCCGTAGGCGAGCCGCCGCTGATGCTCGCCATCTCCGCCTTCTGCGCCATTGCGGATGCGGTGGCCGCCGTGGGTGAGCACAAGACGCCGCCACATCTCGACGCGCCTGCCACGCCCGAGCGCGTGCTGGCCGCCGTGCAGCGGCTGAAAGGCGCGCCATGAACTGGGAGAACAGGCGATTCAGATGTTGGACAGCCGACGCGCTGGAGATGGTCGCCAGCGGACCTGCCGCCATGATCACGCTCGTGCATGTTTCCGGCTCTGCCCCGCGCGACGCCGGCACGCGCATGTTGGTGACGCCTGACGCCATCTCCGGCACCGTCGGCGGCGGCAATCTTGAAATGCAGCTGATCGACCAGGCCCGCCGCATGCTGGCCAAGGATAAGCCCGATGTGCTGCAGCAGGATTATCCGCTTGGTCCGCTGCTCGCTCAGTGCTGCGGTGGTCATGTGCGCGTGCTGATCGAGCGGCTCGGTCCCGGATCGCGCGGATGGCTCGGCAGTTGCGACCAGCAGGAGCGGGCAGGCAAGCCCTACATCCTGCACGCCGTTGTCGACAATGGCCGCGTCAAGCGCTCGGTCTTTCCGGAACCCAAGATCAGGGCGCCGGGCGCATGGATTTCCCGAGGGCGTGAACACGTCGAAGCCAAGGGCCCATGGACACTCCTGACCGAACACATCAAGCCTGTGTCGGCCGAACTCATCGTGTTCGGCGCGGGCCATGTCGGCAAAGCCATCGCGCACATCGCAACAACGCTGCCATTCCACTTCCGCTGGTTCGACAATCGCCCGGAGGCAGCGGCGGAAGATGTCCTCATTGCCATCCGCAAGGATCCAGTGAAGGTCGTGGCCGAGGCCTCGCCCGGCGCCTATTTCCTCGTCCTCACGCATAGTCACGAACTCGACTACGCGCTGGTCAGCGCCATCCTGAAACGTGGCGACGCCCGTTACTGCGGTCTCATCGGCTCCGCTACCAAGCGCGCGCGTTTTGTTTCTCGGCTAGCAAAGGACGGCGCCGACGCATCGGGCCTCACATGCCCGATCGGCGCGGGAGCGATCCGCTCGAAGGCCCCTGCTGCAATTGCTGTAGCCGCCGCTGCGGAGCTTCTCGTGCTTCTGGAAACACCTGTTCCGGCAAAGGTTCAGGCCTAGACTCTTCTTCGTGTCTTTGTGGAGTCTTCGTGCCTTTGTGTTTAGGTCTTCAACACGAAGACACCTGCCTACGCTCCTTCGGAGCTTCGGCAAGGCAGGCCAGGGAGACACGAAGACACTAAGGCGTCCCGAAACCGCCGCCGCCTGGTGTTTCGATCACGAACACATCTCCCGCCTCCACCGAAATCTCCGCCGTCGCCGCAAGCTCATCGATGCGCTCGCCGGCCCGTTCGACGGCATTTCGCCCCGCCGCTCCATCGCTGCCGCCTGCAACGCCGAAAGGCGCGGTTGATCGCCTGTTCGACAGGATCGCCGCCGTCATCGGCTCTCGGAACCGCACGCGCCGCACCGCGCCGTCGCCGCCATGGTGCTTGCCGGCGCCGCCACTGCCACGCCGTACCGAGAATTGCTCGATCAGTACGGGGAAGCGCGCTTCCAGGATTTCCGGGTCGGTCAGCCGCGAGTTCGTCATGTGCGTCTGCACAGCCGAGGCGCCGTCGAAGCCTGGGCCTGCGCCTGATCCGCCGCAGATGGTTTCGTAGTACTGGCGCACCTCATCGCCGAAAGTGAAGTTGTTCATCGTCCCTTGCGAGGCCGCGAGCTTGCCCAGCGCGCCATAGAGTGCATCGACGATCACCTGGCTCGTCTCGACATTACCCGCCACCACGGCGGCGCCCTTACGCGGGTTGAGCATGCAGCCTTCCGGCACGACGATGTCGATCGGCCTCAGGCATCCTTCGTTCAGAGGGATCGCATCCTCCACCAGCGTGCGGAAGACATAGAGCACGGCCGCCCGCGTGATCGCCCGCGGCGCGTTGAAGTTGTTGTCCTGCTGCGGGCTCGTGCCGGTGAAGTCGACCTTCAGGCGCCGCGCCGCTTTATCAGGCTGCACGGCCACGTGGATTGCTGCGCCATTGTCCATCCGCCCTTCGAAGCTTCCCGCATCGAGCCCGTCGATCACGCGGCGGATATGCTCTTCCGCATTATCCTGTACATGGCCCATGTAGGCGGAGACGGCCTCGCGGCCGTATTGCAAGCACAGTCGCTTCAGCTCTTCGGCGCCGCGCACGCAGGCAGCGATCTGCGCCTTCAGGTCTGCGATGTTCCGGTCGATGTCGCGCGCCGGCCAGGGGCCGGAAGAGAGCAGGGCGCGCGTTTCCGCCTCGCGCAGTCTTCCGCTTTCCACCAGCAGGAAATTCTCGATCAGGACACCTTCTTCTTCCACCGTCCGGCTGCCCGGAGGCATGGAGCCGGGGGTGATTCCGCCAATATCCGCATGGTGGCCCCGCGCTGCAGTGAAGAAGGATGGCCTCGCTTCATCGTCAACAAACACCGGCGCGATCACCGTGATGTCCGGCAAGTGCGTTCCGCCCGCATGCGGCGCGTTCAGCATGTAGATGTCGCCGGGCCGGCTGCTGGCCCCGCGTTCGGCAATCACCGTGCGGATGGAATCGCTCATCGAGCCGAGGTGCACCGGAATATGCGGCGCATTCGCCACCAGCGCGCCGGAGGCGTCGAAGATCGCGCACGAGAAATCCAGCCGTTCCTTGATGTTCACCGACGCCGCCGTCGTCTGCAGCGCCAGGCCCATCTCCTCCGCCACGCCCATGAAGCGGTTCGAGAAGATTTCCAGCATCACGGGATCGGCAGAGGCGACCGCCGTCGCCCGCGACTCAGCGGCCCCCACACGTTTCAGCAACAGGTCGGCCTTGTCCGTCAGCTCGCCTCGCCAGCCGATATCGATGAAGGTCGTCGCGCCGTTCTCGATGACCAGAGCAGGACCATCGAAGCTCCATCCCGCGCCGAGTTCACTCCGCTGAAACACCGGCGCGTCGTGCATTGCGCCGCCTGCCCACAATGCGATGCGCGCTACGCCTGGCCGCTTGCCGGGGTCGACGAACGCGGCGCCTTGCTCGGATGCGTCAATTGTCTGCTCGATCGCCTCAGCCGAAATCTTGGCGACCAGGATGGCGCGGCCCTCATCGGCAAAGCCGAACCGGCGCCGGTGCTCCTCCACAAACCTCGCCGCCAGCTGATCCGGCTCAGCCCACGGCAGAGGGATAGCGGCCTCGCCGCCGTCATAGCGCAGATGCGCTGTCACCTGAGTCTGGATGAGTCCCGGGTCCACATCCTGCGCCGTCAGCTCGCTTTGAACCGCAGTGGTCAGAGCCGCAATCCGCGCGTCGAGGTCCGCGCCTAGCTTCTCCTCAACGGATACCTCCCGGATCGCGCTCAGCCCGGCCAGCCCGATGCCCCAGGCCGAAAGGACACCCGCCAATGGATGAAGTAGGATCGTCTCGACGCCCACGGCATCCGCCACCGCGCACGCGTGCTGGCCGCCTGCGCCGCCGAAGGCGCAGAGGAGGTAGTTGCGCGGATCGTAACCACGCTGGATCGAGATCTTGCGGATCGCCTCGGCCATGTGCTGGTTGGCGATGGCGGTGAAGCCCTCGGCAGCCTCCTCGGGCGAAAGCCTTCGCCCGATCGCTCCGAAAATCCCTTCGCATAGCGCAGCGAACTTCTGCGCGACGATATCTGCATCCAGCTGCTCATCGCCGCGCGGACCGAAGATCGCGGGGAAGAATTCCGGGCGCACGCGGCCGAGCAGCACGTTGCAGTCCGTGACCGTCAGCGGCCCGCCACGGCGATAGCATGCCGGGCCTGGATTGCTGCCTGCAGACTGCGGCCCCACACGCAGCCGAGCTCCGTCGAAGAAACACGCCGAGCCGCCGCCGGCCGCCACCGTGTGGATCTGCAGCATCGGCGCGGTGAGCCTTACACCCGCCACCACCGTGTCACTCGTCCGCTCGAACGCGCCGGCATAGTGCGAGACATCGGTCGACGTGCCGCCCATGTCGAAGCCGAGTACATGGCCGAACCCCGCCCGCCGGGCAGCCTCGGCAGTCGCCACCACGCCGCCCGCCGGCCCCGAAAGCACGGCATCGCGCCCCTTGATAGAGGAGGTGAGGCCTCCGCTCGACTGCATGAAGGACAGCCGCGTGGCGCCGTCGAACGCGCCTGCAATCCGCTGCACATAAGCGTCGAGCACGGGCGAGAGATAGGCATCCGCCACGCACGTATCCGTCCGCGGCACATATTTCACCAGCCCGGAAATCGCCGAGCCGGCCGACACATTGGTAAAGCCGATCTCCCGCGCAATCTCCGCCAGCCGCCGTTCATGCGCTGGGTGCGCCCAGCCATGGAGGCACGAGATCGCGCAGCTCCTGATCCCGTCCGTAAACGCTCGCGTCAGCTCTTTTCGAGCGCGAGCCTCGTCGAGTGCAACCAGAACCTCACCCTGCGCCGTGACGCGCTCCTTCGCCTCGATCACTCGCGTCTGCAGCATGTCGGGCTTCACGATATGCCGCGCGAAGATATCCGGCCGCGCCTGGTTGCCGATCTCGAGCAGGTCGCCGAACCCTTCCGTCACCACCAGCACGACACTCGCCCCCTTGCGCTCGAGCAGGGCGTTAGTCGCAACCGTCGTGCCCATCTTCACCGATGCGATGTCGCCGCCGCCATGCTCGGCCAGCGTGAGGCGAATAGCTTCCAGCGCCGCATCCTCATACTGCGCAGAGTCCGACAGCAGCTTGCGCACGAACACGCGGCCATCGGGGCTGCGCGCCACCACATCGGTGAACGTGCCTCCGCGGTCGATGGAAAAACGCCAGCCTGCCATGCCCACTTGTGGAACAGCGCGCGCCGCGCTTCAACCCCGCCAACCGAATGCCGTTTGCAATCCGTTCATCGCCAACTAGGCTTGTGGCGCCTTTGAGACCTGGGGGAAAGATGGCGGGGCCTTTGCCACGACGACAACTCAACGCCGCCCGCGTGATCGACAAGACGCTCGGGGCAGTCAGCGCCGATTTCCCTCGCCTCTTCCTCTTCACATACGTCCTGTCGACTGTGCCCCTCTTCCTGGCGTCCTGGGCGCTCAACGCCCTTGCCGCGCCGCTGGTCGTGCCGATCTACAGGGGTAGCGGGGCGTTTCCGCTGCAGGTCACGTTGCTCACCATAAATGCTATGGCCGGCCTTGCCGGTTGGGCCGGATCGGGCGCCGTGACGTTTGCCGCCCTTTCGCATTTCAAAGGCGAACGTGCGGGGTTTGCGCAATGCATGCTGGCAGGAGCGCGGTTCTACCTGCCGTTACTGGCGTTCGCAGCGATTCTCCATCTTGTCGTTCTCCTCGGCTTTGCCCTGCTGATCGTCCCGGGGGCCTTTGCCGCTACCGTGATGGTCGCTGCAGGTCCTGCGATTGTGGCCGAGCGGGCCAACCTCAAAAACGCGTTTCAGAGGGCCGCATTCCTCTCGCGCGACAATCGCTGGGCCATTCTAGCCGTGATTGTTGCCTACATGTTGCTGAACGCCGCGGCCGGCTTTGCGAGCAACTCCGTATCCGGCGCCATCGTGGCAGGCGCCGGTGACGACTACTCGATAGGCTTGATCATTAGCGTGGGCGTGACTGTGTCCGTGTTCTCGACAATTGTGCAGATGTTCCGAACCGCTGGTATCGCCGCGGTCTATCATGAACTCCGCGCGATCAAGGACAATCCGATGGAGGATGAGCTGGGCCAGGTATTCGACTAGCGCCCGCTTACCGCTTCGTCTTGTCGTGCTTGTCTGCCCGCCGCACGCCCATCAGCAGGCGCGATTCCAGATGCCCGCGCAGGGCGGCGTAGTAGTCGCGCAGGAACTGGCCGTCGCTTTCGCCCTTCGCGCGCGTCCATGCGATCTTCTTGCGGATGCGGTCGGCCACCAGCGTCACGGCGTCCGGCTTGTTGGTGCGGATCACGTCTTCCAGCACGTGCAATTCCTTGATGCCGTAGGCCTCCAGCTGCTCGGCCGTGAACATGGATGCAACCGCGGCCACGGGCCGCTCCCACGCCGTGCGCGTGGCAAGGTCTGAGAGCAATGCCTTGCGCGGCGTCTGCACCACCCACGTCCCGGCGATGATGTCGCCAGCGCGCAGCCGGTCGCGGTTGAACAGGGGGAAGAAGATGAACACCGAGGTCCAGATGAAACCGGCGAGCACGATCAGCCCGTCCACCTGCGATCCGCCGGAGACCAGGAATGAGAGGGGCAGGAACACCTCCACCTCGCGCATGGCATTGCGCGCAAAGATGGCGTCGGCGCGAAGGAGGCCGCCGCCCCGGCTCGCAACGCGGATCTTGAACAGCCGTTTGCCGGGCGTCGCCGCCCTCGCGCCCATTTCGAACAGCACGAAATAGAAATTGCGCAAAACAAAGACGCCGATCAGTAGGACGATCTGAACAAAGTTGGCGCTGTTCCAGCTGCCGTCGCCGTCGACATAGCTGACGATCATGAAGAAAATCACGATCGCGAAGATGATGATCAGCGCATCGATCACAAAGGCGCCCGCACGTTCACCCGCCGACGCGATGCGCACGCCGAGGTCCACGCCCTCCGGCGTCACCAGCGAACGGGAGAAGCGCCGGTTCTCGTCCAGCGGCGTGCGGATCTTCTGCGCCTTCGCCTCAGCCATTCGACGCACCTGTGCGCCGCGGCCAGTAGAGATAGACGCCCCAGATCAGCGCCGTCACCGCCGCGATGGAATAGCGCACGACGGTATCCTGGATCACCTGCCGCCCGATGCCCTCCAGCATCCCCGCGACCAGCAGCATGAGGATCACGCCGACCATGACGCGCGCCGATTGGCGCCCCGCTTCCGAGGCCGCATCGAGCCGTGTGCGCCGTCCTGGGAAGGCGATCGCCCGCCCGATATAGAGCCCGGCCCCTCCCGCCAGCGCAATCGCCCAGAGCTCCGTGACGCCATGGATCAGCAGCCATCCGCCCAGCTCCACGCCCAGCCCATGCATGTAGAAAGCTGCGAACAGCGCCCCCAGCGTGCAGCCATTGTAGGCCATCAGCAGCATGCTCGGCAGGCCGAAGGCGAAGCCCACGGCAAAAGCGAGCAACGACACGCCGGCATTGTGCGTGAACAGCCAGGTTGCGAACACTGAAAGTTCGCTTCCGCCATCCCCGCCATCGAACAGCGTCGACTTCAGAAACTCCGTGGTCGCAGACGGATCGCGGCCTCCGGCAAGCCCTTCGGGCACGAAGGAGAAGTACCAGTCGGTGTCGTTCATCACCAGCACGAACGCGGCCGCCGCCGCGATCAGCATCACGGCCATGGCGACGATCGTATCGGCCAAAATCCGTTGCGCCGCCTGCGGCCAGTCCGTGCTGAAGAACTGCCCCAGCCGTTTCCATAGACGGCCACGCGCGCCGTAGACGAAGAAATACGCCCGCGCCGACAGGCTCTCGAGATACTGCACCAGCGCCTGGTCCAGCGAGATCGCGCGCGCCACGGAGAGGGAAGAGAGCGAGGCGCGGTAAAGCTTCGGCATCTCCAGCAGCTCATCGTCGGTGAGCGCGCCGGCGCCGCGCGACTCGACGCGCTTGAGCAGGTCTTCCAGCCGCTTCCAGTCCGCCTGCCGCTCATTGCGGAAGCGGCCGGAGCGCAGAACGATTTCCGGCGCTTTGCTCATATCCGGCTCCGCCGCTTGAGTTCGAGATAGCGGTTGATCAGCTCCGGCCCGATTCGCCCGGCCGGCGCGTTGATGATCTCCGCGCCCAGCCGCTGCAGGCGCGAGAGCACCAGCTCCTTCTCCGTGATCAGCGAGTGCGCGATCACCGATCGCGTCACATCCAGCGAGCGCTTGGGCTCGGCAAGCTGGATCGCCTCCAGCTCCGCATCCTTCATGGCGACGAACAGCACGAGATGCTTGCGCATCAGCCGGCTGACATTCTCGATCATCAGCTCCGCGCTGGTCGGGTCGGCGAAGTCGGTGAAGATGATGATCAGCGAGCGCCTGTTCGTTTCGGCGTTGAGCTGCGTCAGCCCCAGCGTGAAATTCGTCTCTTCCGTAGAATAATCCAGCCGCGCGGCCATGCGTTGCAGCAGGTTGAACGACTGCACGCCGGAGACTGCGGCCGTCGAAACATTGGGCCGGGCGTCGAACCCGAACAGCCCGACCCGGTCGCCCATCTTCAAACTGATATAGCCGAGCAGCAGGGCGGCGTTGATTGCGTGGTCGATCTTGGGCGCGTTCTGCAGGGGCTCGCACATCAGCCGCCCGGTATCGATGGCGAAGATGATGGTCTGGTCCTGCTCGGTGCGGAATTCCTTCGACAGCAGCTTCACATGCCGCGCCGACTGCTTCCAGTCGATCGTTCGCCGGTCCATGCCGGGCAGGAAGTCGCGCAGCGCCTCGAACTCCGAACCTTCACCCTTCTCGACATGCAGCTTCTGGCCGAAGGACGTATCTCTCGCGAAGATGCGGATCGCCTCCTTCTTCACGGAGCGGATATCGGGAATGATGTCGACCTGCCGGTCCAGCTTGATGATGCGCCGCTTCACCGCGAGCCCGAACGGCCCCTTCCACTCGATCCACACGCGCTGCACAACGCCCAGCCCGCGCCGCACCGTATCGAGCTCGGCCGTCACCACCGCCCGCCGGTCCGCCAGCTTGGAGCGGTAGGCTTTGAATTTTGGCTTCAGGAACTCGTTCACCTCGAACTGCATGTCGAGCGCACGAGGCGGGCGCGTGTTCTTCCCGAACCTCACCTCCGCCTCCACATCCGCCGGCCAGCCGATGAAGGCGCGTGCGTCGGACTTCATCGTGAAATCCATCGCCCGCCGGTTCGCGCCCAGCATGGCGTCCGCGAGCACCAGCAGCGCCACGATCACGATCCACACCAGACCCACCAGCCAGAAATCCGGCACGAACACGGCAACGAGCAAGGCGACCGGCGCGCCGGCTCCCGCCAATGCTGCTGCGGCTGGCGCGGGAAAGATCACCTCGGCGCCTCGATCCGTTCGATCACCGCAGCCAGCGCCTGATCGCTCGTGCGCCCTTCCACCTCCGCCGCCGGAGATAGCACGCACCGGTGTCTGAGAGCAGGCGCCGCCAGCTGCTTCACATCATCCGGAATGACGAAGTCCCGCCCATCCAGCGCCGCCCGCGACCGCGCCGCTGCAGCCAGCATCGCGCCCGCGCGGGGAGACGCCCCCGTCGTCAGGTCCGCGCTCACCCGCGTGCCGCGCACGAGATTGACGACATAGTTCAGCACCTCATCCGACATCTTGATGCTCGCGATACAGGCGGCCGCCTCATCCAGCACCGCATGCCCAGCCGCCACGCCCACCCCCATCTGCGCCACATCGATCGAACCGGGCCGCACGCCATAGGTCGCCACGATGGTCTTCTCTTCGCTTTCGCTGGGATAATCGAGCACGTGCTTGAACAGGAAGCGGTCGAGCTGCGCCTCGGGCAGGGCGTAGGTTCCCTGCTGCTCGATCGGGTTCTGTGTCGCCACCACGAGGAACCAGGGCGAAAGCGGATGCCGCGTGCCATCAATGGTCACGGTCCGCTCCTGCATCGCCTCCAGCAGCGCCGCTTGCGTCTTGGGCGGCGTGCGGTTGATCTCGTCGGCGACGATCAGCTCGTTGAAGATCGGCCCCTTCACCAGGTTGAACTGGTTGGTGCGGAAGTCGAACAGGTTCGATCCGATGATGTCCCCCGGCATCAGGTCCGGCGTGAACTGGATGCGGCCCGAGCCGAGACCTGTAGCCTTGGCGAACGCCCGCGCCAGCAGCGTCTTGGCCGTGCCCGGCACGCCCTCCAGCAGCATGTGCCCCTTGGAGAACAGCGCGCAGAGGAGGAGAGACACGGTGTCCTCCTGTCCTATCACGGCCTTGGCGACTTCTCCGCGGATGCGGTTCGCCAGATCCTTAACGCCCTCTACGTTCACGTCCGATCTCCTGTCTCCAGCGGAACAGCCGGTTCGCGGCCTTCAGCATGTTGGATGTCGTCCCGGCATTCGAAACTTCGTCTGCCAGCTGCGAGTATTTCGTCTTGTCCTCGCCCGCGCGGCTCACCGCATCGAGCAGCGAGGCCTGCTGCGTCTCCGGCGCGCGCGCGGGCACGCCTGCAGCAACGGCAGCCAGCATCCGCGTCATCGCCGCATAGCGTTTGCCCATATGCGTATCGCGCCCCGCAAGCGAGACCAGCAGCGCCGAATTCTCCACCAGCGTCTCCTTGCCCAGCGCAATCTCGCGGCCCGAGCGCATCCGCAGCCGCCCCGCAACCGAGTTGAACGCCATCAGCGCACCTGCAAACGCCAGGCACAGCATGGCCGGAAGGAAAGGCGGCTCCAGCAGCAGCTTCATGAAGTTCCGCGACCGCTCGAACCCGTGCAGCGACATGTCGAACACGACTTCCTTGTTGTCCGCTCCGATCGTGCGGAACAGGTCGACCGCCGCCTTCGCCGTCTCGAGCGAATGCAGCCCCTTGGTGTTGAGCAGGTCCGGCTCGGAGAGGATGAAGATGCTCCGCCCCTGATCGCCGCCGGGGGTGAAAGGGGCCGGCGGCCCAGGAGGATCTGCAGCGTCGTCATCAAACTGGTCATCGCTGGGCAGCTGCTCGGCGTCCGGCGTCGCCGGCACGGGCGGCGGCGCATAGAAGCCATAGCGGAAGGGGCCCAGGAGCCTCCCCAGGACGGTATGCCCGCCGCCGTCGGTAAGGATGGGCTGGATGTCGCCACTCGACACCGTCTGCAGCCGCTCGATCTTGCCCGCCGGCAGATCCGCGTTCACGCCGCCCTCGCGCCTGAGCACCCTGTCCAGGGCGCCCGGCGATTGCCCGATCGACATGTTGATCCGATAGGCCTTCAGCAGCTTTTCGGAATGGACCGGATCCGCCAGCCCGTCGGACATCACCCATCCGGGATGATCCCAGTCCGGCCACGCATCCCACTTCGACAGGACGATCAGCACATCTCCCGTCATGGAGTAGAGAGCAGCACTTTCGAACTCCTCTCCGTTCCGGGGCGTCAGCACCGTCAGCTGGTTGTAGCCCTTCAGCTCCCGCAATGCGCCGCGGCTGACCCGCACCCGCATGCCTTCGCCCTGCAGCAGGTCGACCAGCGCCTCATAGCCGACAGCCGATTTCGATTCCGCGTGCGGCCCCCCATCCTCCGGCTTGCGCAAATCGTCGGCGAAGGCCGAGAGCACGATGAACGCCGCAAACGACAGCACGCCCACCGCAAGCAGGCCAATGATCATCTTCAGCGAAAACGAGCCCGAGGAATCCTGTCCCGCGCTCGCCGCTATCTTGTCTTCCGCCAGCGCCGTCATGCGGGCGCTCTCGCGGCGGCCCTGGGAGCGTTCCACGCCTCGGGCAGGGCAAAGTCGGAATAGGCCTTGCGGCAGGCTTGATAACGCGCCGCATCGACCGGCCTGCCGCCGAACCATGCGTCCTCAACTGCCCGCGTGATCGGCGCGAACGCTCCGCGCACCTGCTCGGGCAGCTGTGGCATGCGGGCGATCTCGCGGCTGGTCTGCGCCTTGCGGATGGAGTTGGGAACGCGCTGTTCGATATCCTCGATCGAGCGGTGGAGCAGCATGCGCACCGCCTCGTCGAACCGGCCCTCGCTCGCGAGTCTATCCGCCTCGGCAAGAAGCGCCCGCGCCTTGCCTGCCTCTGGGCGGAAGTCGGATGTCTGCAGCACGGCCGTCTTCGGCTTTTCGGTCTTGTCCCGGCGCGCCGCCCAGACTTCGCGGTAGACAAAGGCAAGCAGCGCCAGCCCACCCAGGATGAGCGCAATCCAGAACACGGCTTCCAGAAAAGGCTGCAACCCGTCGAACACGTCATCCAGCGGGGACCGGGGCGGCGGCGCGCGCAATTCGATCTTCGGCGGCGGGGTAAACTCGAACTGCAGGTCCGTGCGTTTGGTCAGCGCCGCATGACGCTCCTCGAACGTGGCGCCGGCAGGAGGCGCCTGCTGCGCCTTCGCCAAGCCGGTCGCGCTTGCCGCAAGGAGCAGCGCAAGCACCGGCGCAACCAGCAATTTCCGGAAGATCAACTCCACGCCGGTCCTGATGTCCCCGCTCACGAAAGGCGAGGCCATGTGACCGGCTCTGCCCGGTCAGCGCAACTGCTAAAACAGGCAACCTGCAGGTTGCTCCGGGCGCGAAAGCCCCGGAAACGCCGAAAAGAGAACAGGCGCCCCGAAGCTACGGGTTAAAACCGCGCCGAAACCTTGGCCGAGAACGTCGTGCCGCGCTGGTATCCGTTTATGGTTACCTCGCCGCCCTGGAACGTTCCGCTCGGATCGAAAGTCTGCACCTCCTGGTGCTCCGTGCCGAGGATGTTCTGGATCTTGAGGTCCAGCGTCGTCGGAATGCCACCGAAGCTCTCGAATTCCTGCTTGAACACGAAGTCCAGCATGATGCCCGGCTCTTCGGTGAAGTCGGGCGACTTGAGGCCGCCCGAAGTCACGGCGCGCGTCGTCGCCCGCTCGGAAACGTAGGTTGCGATGAACGTGCCCGTCTGGCCGCCGGCCGGATCTTCCCAGCCGAACTGCAGGTTGGCGACATGATCCGACTGGCCCAGCAGCCGCGCGCCATCGGTGATGTAGAATGTCGCCTGATCGGACACGGCCTGCGTGCCCAGCTGGACGAGAACCCGGTCGCTCGGGCTCACCTTCACCTCGGCGGTCGAGTAGGTGTAGTTCGCCTGCAGGAAGATGTCCTTGCCGCCGATCAGCGGCATGTTCGGTATCGGATCGGAGAACACCTTCCGCAGTTCGATCTCGGCGCCCATGAGTTCGGCCGCCGGCGCGTTGAACGTGGTCTGCGTCGTCGATCCGCCCGCAGCGCTGGCGATCGAATCCACCGGCCGCTGGATGTCCTTGTAGAAGGCGCCGAGGGTAAAGAACTGGCCCTTGTCGAAGAACCACTCATACCGGCCGTCGAAGTTCTTGAAGATGGTGTCGAGCAGGAACGGGTTGCCGCGCAGGAAGCGGTCCGTGTCCGGATCGTAGTAGGGCTGCGGCGCCAGTTCGCGGAACTGCGGCCGGCCGATGGTGCGCGAGATGCCCAGGCGCAGCTGCTGGTCTTCGGCAAAGTTCCACGTCACCGTGGCTGAGGGGAGGATATAGTCCTTCTTGATCTTGTTGGGCAGCGGCTCCGGCCCGTAGAAGTCGATCAGCTGCACCGTCTCGATCGCTTTCTCCCAACGCGCGCCAAGCGCCGTGCGCAGATAGAGGATCGGCTCGAAATCGACCTTGGCGTAGACGCCATCGACCTCAAGCTGCGAGGCGTAGGCGGGCGCGTTCTCGATATTGCCCGTTGCTTCCGTCAGCTGGAACTGGCCGACATCGGGGCCGATGTTGAAGTCGGCGAGCAGGAAGTCGACGCGCTGCTGTTGCTGGTCGCGCGACAGCGTGTTCGGCACGAAGATGTAGCTGCGCGTCTCGGATGCGCGGCTGTTGTCCGAATGCGCGATGCCCCCGGTGATCTCCATGTCGCGCACGCCATCCATCGGGATGTCGTATTTGAGATCGATGCCTGCACTCGCCACTTCGTCGTCGAGTTCCGAGAAGCGCGTCTCATTCGACGTGTTGTTGTTGCCCGACAGGTAGCGGTTGATCGCCGGATCGAACACATAGCTCATCGACCATTCGTAAGGCGCGTTGCGCTCCGTCTTGGCATAGGCGCCGCGCCAGTTGATCTCGAGATCGCCAAGGTCGAACTTGCCGGCCAGCTGCGAGGAAGTGAGCTGGCGCTCATACCAGCCCGTGCGCTCGCGCAGGATGAAGTCGCCATTGCCCGAGTTGAAGCCGAACTGCTCCTGCGCGAGCTTGGATGTGCGCCGCACCCACAGGTTGGTGAAGGTGACGCTGTTGTCGCCGAACTCGAGCCCGGCGTTCAGCAGGCCATCCCAGCCGATGTCGTTGGTCGTCGCCGTGAAGTTGTAGTTGTCGCCTGGAACGATGGCCGTGCCGGCGATCGCCGCGCTCTGGCGCCTGCCGTCGCGCGTCTGCCAGTCGTTGGAATAGCCGAGCACGCCCACCATGCCAAGACGCACATCGCCATCGTTGAAATCCCAGATGCGTCCGCCCGAGATGTCGGACGATCCGTTGATCGGTATCTGGTCGTTGAGCTGCACCAGGCGCAGCTTGGCGTTCTCGAAGCTCTGCCCGATGCGCTGGCGCTCGGCCGCATTCGAGATCGTGGGGTAGAGGTTGAGCGAGGCATCCACCCGCTGGCCCGCCGCCCACGCTTCCTTCAGCTGGTTCGGAACTTTCCTGACGCCATTGTCGAACCCCCACATGTCATCCACGCCGCCGCCGTCATAGGTATAGCCCGTGGCGAACGTGGTCTCGGTGTTGACGCTTGAGCCGATGCCGATCTCGAGGAAGTTCTCGTCCGGAATGCCCTTGGTAGTGAGGTTGATGACGCCGCCGCCGAACTCGCCGGGAAACTCCGCCGAATACGATTTCTGCACCATCACGCCCGACAGCACGCTCGACGGGAACAGGTCCAGCGGAACCACGCGCTGCAGCGGTTCCGGCGAGGGCAGGGGCGATCCGTTCAGCAGCGCCGACGAATACCGCTCGCCGAGGCCGCGCACATAGACGAATTTCGAGTCGACGACCGAAAGGCCAGTCACGCGCGACAGCGCCGCCGCTGCATCTGAGTCGCCCGTGCGCGCCAGGTCTTCCTCGGAGAGGAAGGCCGCCACTTCCGACGTCTCCTGCAGCGGCTCGGGAATGAACCGGCCCTGCACGACGATGACGTCTGCTGCCTGCTGATCGGCCGGCTGGGCCGGAGCTGCGGGCGCGTCCTGGGCGAGAGCGTGCGGGGCAAAGAGCGCCGTGGTTGCAAGGAGGAACAACCCAAGCGGACTGCGTGTGAACTTCATGGCGAGCGCCTCGAACGGAGTTGGACTGGAGAAGGAGTTGGGCGGCGGGGAGAGGCCGCCGCCCAGCAGTCCCGCGCTCAGCAGGACTCCTCGCCAATCATCGGGCTGCAGGTCCAGCCCTGGTACCAGGTGTCGTTGCCGGCGAAGACAGCGCCGATCTTGCCCGGCGTAGTGAGGAAGGTGGAGACCACGCCGTTGGCTGCGCCCGAGTTGGCCGGGGCCTGCACCACCACCGCGTTCTCGTTGACGCCGTTGACGAACGAGGTCGAGGCGCCCGTGCGAGCCGTCAGCGTCGAGACGCCGTTCGACGTGTTATTGAGGCCGTTGCCTCCCTTGGCGAACTCAGCCGCCGCATCGACGTCGCCGTCGACCGTGAAGGCCGTGGCGCCGCAGGATAAGAACACCGACTGGAAGGTCTGGCCGCCCACGGCGAGCGTGTAGGTGTTGTCGATGTCGAGGCACTGGCCGGTGTTGGCCTGGCGCGTGAAAACCGAGTTGTAGATGAAGCCCTGGGTGCCGAGGTTCTCGAGGATCGCCGGCGTGCCGACGTTCGAGCGCATCACGATCGTGGCGTTCGAGACGCGGGGCTGCGAGCGGTAGATCTGCTGGCCGGCGCCATCGAGGTTCGCCGGAACCGTCGATTCGTGAGCCGACCATTCGAAGCCGCGGTCGCCGCCCGTCGTGCGCTGAACGATGAGCAGGTATTGCGCCGCCCCGCGCCAGCCGAGATCGGTGTCGAACGAGTCATCGTCCGATCCGGTGAGCACCGCATTCTTCACGTTCACCGTGCCGCCGAAGATCTCGATGCCGTCGTCGGAGGACTGGTGGACCTGGACGTTCTCGACCTGCGTGCCGTTGCCGACGCCGCTCAGCGTGATGCCGTTCAGCTCCTTGTTCGGCGTGACGTTGAAGCCCGGATACTTGACGACGACGAAGGAGAGCCGGCCGGAGTTGTCGGTCGGAGAATTGCCGCCGTAGAAGGCATTGGTGGCTTCCGCGAGGGTCTGGCAGACGATCGGATTCGTCGCCGGCGGACCGACGGCGGTGATCTGCTGGTTCTGTCCGCCGCAACCGTCATTGATCGGCGCGCGGCCGAGGATCAGGAGGCCGCCCCACTGTCCGCCGGGCGCTTCATCGGCAAGCGCCGTGTTCTCGATGTCGCCGCGGCTGGTGAAGATGATCGGGTCGGCGAGCGTGCCGGACGCCTGAATCTGCGAGCCGCGGTTGACGCGGATGAAGTCGAGACCGCCCGAGCCGAAGATCACGACGCCAGGATCGATCGAGAGGATTCCTGATGTGGTTCCGCCAAGAGGCGCGTTGGCGTCCCCACCGCGGTCCTGGCCGACATCGGCCGCCGAGGAGACGGAGTAGATGACGCCGGCCGTCTTCGGCACGTTGAAGGCGCCGGTGATGAGCGCGGGAAGCTGGCAGTTGCGCAGGCCGGCGACGATGCCGACGTTCACGAATGGCTGGGCGTTGCCTGCCACGGTCGGGCAGTTCGCGGCCGGGCCGCTCGGCGGCAAAACCGGCGGAACCGAAGGCGGCGAAACCGGTGGCGCTGCAGGCGGAGGAGAGGGCACGAACGAGCCTTCGCCCGGAGAGGCGACGCCGTCGGAGCCTGCGCCGCAAGCGGCAAGGCCAGTCACCGCAAGCGCGCCCAACAGGGCCGCACGCACTGCTTTATTGGAGGTCATTCTGGTCTCCCTCGATGCGATCAAAGCCGAAGGCGACGTCCCGATTTTTGTTTGACGCCCGCCATTTCCCGAGGGCTTGGGTAGGGATGGGCCGTAACAGCCGCCCGACAGTTTCGTGACAGTTTTGATTCCGCTGCCTGACTCTGCGGCGACGTGGTTATTTCTCCACAGGAAGCCTTTGGGCCTTTGACACCGTCAGCGTGACAAGACAGTTTCGTGACATCTATTCAGGGAGAGCACGATGAAGCGTTCGGCATGGATCGGACTCGTGGCGCTCGTCCTCGCTGTTCCAGCGCTCGCGCAGCCCGCGCCCTCAACCGCGATCAAGCAGCAGGCCTGGGACGTGAAGGGCCTCGAAGCTGCCGCCGAGATCGTGGTCGATCACTGGGGCATCCCGCACATCTTTGCCGGCTCGGCCCGCGACGCCTACTTCCTGCAGGGCTACAACGCCGCGCGCGACCGGCTCTGGCAAATCGACCTCTGGCGCAAGCGCGGCCTCGGCCTGCTCACGAAGTCCTTCGGCCCCGGCTATCTGGAGCAGGACCGCGCCTCCCGCCTCTTCCTCTATCGCGGCGACATGGAGAAGGAGTGGACCTCCTACGCGCCCGACGCCCGCATGACGGTCGAAGCCTTCGCCGCCGGCGTGAACGCCTACGTCGCCGAGGTGAGGGCAGGGACCAAGCCTTTGCCCGTGGAATTCAAGCTCACCAGCACGACGCCGGATGACTGGAAGGCCGAGGACATCCTCCGTGTCCGCAGCCACGCACTCGTCTCCAACGTCACCTCTGAAGTCACCCGCGCCCGCGTCGCCTGCGCCGGCGGCATCGAGGCGGATCAGCTGCGCCGCAAGCTGGAACCTGTTGGCCACAAGCTCGTCGTGCCCAAGGGCCTCAACCCGTGCGACGTCCCCGCCGATGTGCTCAAGGACTACACCCTCGCCACCCGGCAGGTCGAATTCGAAAAACCCCAGAAGCCAAACCAGGCAGCATCCATCGTCGCTGAAACCCAGCTTGCCGAGCTGATGGACCGACAGCTCAACGAAGGCTCCAACAACTGGGTCGTCCATCCCTCGCGCACCGCGACCGGCCGCCCGATCCTCGCCAACGATCCGCACCGCCAGCTTGGCGTGCCCTCGCTGCGCTATGTCGTCGGCCTCAACGCGCCCGGCCTCAACATCATCGGCGCAGGCGAGCCTGCACTGCCCGGCGTCTCCATCGGTCACAATGCAGAGGCCGCCTGGGGCATCACCATCTTCGCGATGGATCAGGAAGATCTCTACGTCTACGAGACCAATCCCAAGAACCCCGACCAGTACCGCTACAAAGGCAAGTGGGAGCCGATGACCGTCTCGAAGGAGACGATCGAGGTGAAGGGCGAGGCGCCGCGAGAGGTCACGCTCAAATTCACGCGCCACGGCCCGGTGCTGAAAGCCGACGCGTCGAAGAACAAGGCCTTCGCCATGCGCACCGTCTGGATGGAGCCGGGCCTCTCCGGCTATTTCGGCGCCTCGCGTCTCACCCACGCCGCGTCGTGGGACGATTTCAAGGCCGCGAGCTTCAACTGGGGCGCCCCGCCGCTCAACCTCGTCTATGCCGACGTGAAGGGGAATGTCGGCTGGGCCGCCTCCGGCCGCACGCCCGCCCGCAAGAACTGGGATGGCTTGATGCCCGTGCCCGGCGACGGTTCATACGAATGGCAGGGCTTCTTCACCAAGGACATGCTGCCCTCCGTCTTGAATCCCAAGGAAGGCTTCTTCGCCACAGCCAACGAGTTCAACCTGCCGAAGGATTATCCCGCCGAAGAACGCAAAGTCGCGTTCGAATGGACCGATCCCTCGCGCGTCAACCGCATCAAGGAAGTCCTCGCCGCCAATCCGAAATTCAGCCTCGCCGACTCGATGGCGCTGCAGACGGATTCGACCAGCGAACTCTCCCGCCGCGCCCGCGCGCTTCTCGCCAATCTCGGCTCCACCCGCGATCCCGATCTGGCAAAAGTCATCGCCATGCTGAAGGCGTGGAACGGCAATGAGACAACCGCCAGCGTCGAAGCCACGATCTACGAAGTCTGGGCCAACCGCCATCTCGGCAGGGCAACAGTCGCCAAGGCGACGCCCGAAGCCGCGCGCACCCTCGTCGGCAATGGCAGCATCGAAGCGGTGATCGACTACCTCGCCAATCCCGACAAGAAGCTTGGCACAGATCCCATCGCCGCGCGCGATGCCATCGTCACCGAAAGCCTCGTCTCCGCACTCGCCGAACTGCGCGAACGCTTCGGCCCGGACATGACCACCTGGACCTGGGGCCGCCTCCACCGCGCAACATGGGAGCCCGCCATCGCGCCCATGGCCGGCGCAGAACTCGCATCGCAAATGACCGTCGGTCCGCTGCAGCTCCCGGGCTCGGCCTCAACGCCGCGTGCACAGACCTACGGACGCGACTTCAACGTCACGGCCGGCGCATCCGTGCGGATGGTGATGGACGTAGGCGCGTGGGACAATTCCGTCGTCATCAACACGCCCGGCCAGTCCGCCGATCCGATGAGCGCCCACTACCGCGACCTCTTCCCGCTCTGGGCCGAAGGCAGCTACGTCCCGCTCGCCTTCTCGCGAGAGGCAGTCGATCGCGCCGCCGAAACGGTTATCAGACTTAAACCAAAGAAGTGACCCGGGCCAAGAAGTCAGTCGAAAGCGACCCGACCCGCGAAGCGGGTTCTTTGGTTTCGTGACGAAGGGCCGCATCGTGAAACCTGCGTAACGACGGGGATTTTTCGCGGTCTTCGGTTGTGCTCTTAAGAACTCGGGTTACACTCCGCGAATACTGTGGGGCTCGCCCTGCCGACAAAGTATCGGCCTGGGCTCAGACGTGAACTTGATCGTTTCAGAATCACTACCTGCCTGACCCCGCGTTTTAGCGCTTCGAAATACTCGCCTGCC
>DASYKO010000399.1:0-5287 GCA_035995285.1 Hyphomonadaceae bacterium
CTGGAAGTGAAGCTTACATAATGCTTGCGCAGGAAGTGATGCAACGCGAACGCGAGAGGACTGCCGCGTGACCCAACAAGTGAAACAAGCCCCGCGCCTGGGCCGCGGCCTGTCTGCGCTGCTCGGCGATTATGCCGGCGCGCGCAACGCGATCGAAGCAGCCCCCGGCGCCGAAGGCGCTGTTGCATCGAACGATGTGAGACCCGAGGGCGTGATCCCGTCCGAGATCGCCATCGACCGCATCATCCCGAACCCCAAGCAGCCGCGCCGCACCTTTGTGGAAAGCGACCTGCAGGAGCTTTCGGATTCGATCCGGGAGAAGGGCGTACTTCAGCCCATCCTGGTCCGTCCCGATCCCTCGAACGCCGACATGTTCGAGATCATCGCGGGCGAGCGCCGCTGGCGCGCTGCACGCCGCGCGGGCCTCACTGCGATTCCGGCGATCGTTCGCACGATGGACGACCGCGAAGTGCTCGAGATCGCGATCATCGAGAACGTCCAGCGCGCCGACCTCAACCCGGTCGAAGAAGCGGAAGCCTACAAGTCGCTGATCGACCGCTTCGGCCGCACGCAGGAATCGGTTGCCACGCAAGTCGGCAAGAGCCGCGAGCACGTCTCAAACACGCTTCGCCTCCTCAACCTGCCCGACGAAGTGCGTGAGCACGTGCGTGAAGGCCGCCTCACCGCCGGTCACGCCCGCGCGCTGATGAAGACGCAGGATCCGATTGCGCTGGCGATGAACGTCATCGCGAAATCGCTGTCGGTCCGTGAAACGGAAGCTCTGGCCAAGGGCGACAAGGCTGCGAAATCCGGCGGCGGCGGAAGCCGCGCGCCCAAGGCGTCTTCCGACGCTGAAAAGGACGTTGACACCAAGGC
Organism: Hyphomonadaceae bacterium; assembly: GCA_035995285.1. GTDB lineage: Bacteria > Pseudomonadota > Alphaproteobacteria > Caulobacterales > Hyphomonadaceae > UBA7672. The sequence continues at coordinate 877 of DASYKO010000399.1, forward strand.
GCTCGAACTCGACCTGCAGCGCTCACTCGGCCTCGACGTCGAGATCCTCCACAGCAATGGCAAGGGCGGGGAAGTGCGCATCAAGTACGCACAGCTCGAACAGCTCGACGAGATCTGCCGCCTGCTGTCGCGGCCGCGCATCCTGGTCAACGCCGATGCGGAAACCTCGTCGCCGCTCTGATCGAGCCAGTCACGTGAAACACCTGAGAGGGCGGCGAGCAATCGCCGCCCTTTCGATTTTCACGGGCGATCTTCCAGCCGGTATGACCGGTAAAACCCGGTCAAACTTGTCGCAAAGCTATCCGGTGGATCAGCTGGCGGAGGATCGCCTCCTGGGGGGCGCCGGCCTGTTTGCAGGTTTTCTCTGCCTCGTAGAGCCGCGCGAAAGCACGATGCACGGCTGGTGCAGACCAGTCGCGCAGCGCGCGAGAGAAGGCCGGCCACTCGCGGTCGAAAATCGGCGGCCGCAGCCGCGCTCCGGAATTCGCCCCGGTGGCGAGCGCATCCGACACACGCAGCAAGCGAAAATGCAGGGTGCGCATGGCCGAGATCGGATTGCCGCCCGCGTCCAGGAAACGGTTCGCCGAGACGGTCGCAGCCAGCGCGTTGCCCAGGATTGCGGCGTCGGCGGCGTCGTCTGCGCCCCTCGGCTGCTCGGCCGAGGCCAGTAGTGCGATATCGCCGGGTATGACCGCCCTACCTAGCCCTACCGCGTACAATTCCAGCTTTTCGAGTTCGGATAAAGCCATACGCCGGTCGCCCGGTAGTTCCGACACGAAGGTAGTGAGGGCTTCGGGCTCGATGGCGACGCCGGCGGCGGCCAGGCGCTTGGAAACGAGTTCCGAAACAGAAGCCTCATCGTCCGCATAGAGCTGGAGCGCTATCGCGACGGGCGAGTCTTCGATGCCGGCCCTGAGCTTGCTCGACTTGTTGAGTTCCCCGCCCTCGATGATCCAGCTCGCCTCCGGGTTGAGCATCTCCTTGGCGATGTCGGCGATCACTTCGAGGATGAGCTTCGACGAGGTCTCGCGCTCGACCTTGAGGCGCACGAGGCGGTCGCCGCCAAGAAGGGAGCGCGCGACGAGTTCATCGGCGAGCAGTTGCGGGTCGCGTTTCAGGTCATCGTCGGCGAGCTTGACGATGTTCATCGGGTCGGCGCCCGGCGCCCATGCCCTGGCGAGCGCATCGGCGGACGTCGAGACGAGTCCCGGGTCCGGCCCGAAGACGAGCGCGATGCGTGGCTTGGCAGGAGGCGACTCGCAGAAGGCGATGGCCCGTGCGCCCGCCTGCTTCACTGCGGGATAACCTGCACGGGGGAGGGCGGTGTCGGCGCGCCCGGCGTCGCCGGCGAGGAGATGGGCTGCGTCGCCTCATTGCCGACATTGAGGAAAAGCTTGTCTCGGATGGCGCGCGCGAGAAGTGTTGCGAGACGCTGCTGCGCCGCCGCCTGTGCGGCGATGTCGGCATAGGCGCTATCGGCGAAGTTGAAGCTCGCGCGCTCAGTGGTGTCGCCGGTCTGCACCACGGCGCCGCTGGCATTGCGCAGCACCCATGAGGCCTGCCCGACATAATCGGAGCGCGAAGCGGCCTGGTCAGGCGTAAAGGCAAGACGCTCGACGCCGAGCTTCAGTTTCACTTCGAGTGTCGTCTGGCCGGTCACGCCCGGTATGCCCTGGCTCACGGTGCGGACCAGTTCCTGGCGCAGGAAGTGGCCGGCGCGTCCTTCCGTGGCGATCTCGGGGATGGTCACGGGACCCGAGTTCGCGCGTTCGGTCGCCGAGCCATAGACGGGCGTGAACCCGCAGGCTGCGAGAGGCAGGAGTGCAAATCCGAGAAGGGCTGCCCTGATCATGACGCCACGATATTCACGATGCGGCCGGGAACGACAATCACCTTCTTCACAGTGAGCCCGGCCAGGTGTGGTTTTACGGCCTCATCGGCCCTTGCGGCGGCTTCCACAGTCGCCTGGTCGGCCCCAGCCGGCAGGGTAATCTCGCCGCGGCGCTTGCCGTTGATCTGCACCGGCAGGGTGACGGTGTCGGACACCAGCATGGCCGGATCAGCCTTGGGCCAGGGCGCCGTTGCGACCATCCCCGTCTGTCCGATGCGCTGCCAGCACTCCTCGGCGAGGTGAGGGGAGAAGGGCGCGAACAGCTGCGACAGCACGCGGATCGCCTCGCGGCGTGCGGTTGCCATCCCTGGGGCCATGCCGGGCCCGGTCTGGCTCTCGGCCTTGCGCAAGGCGTTGGCCAGCTCGTTCATCCGCGCGATGCCGACATTGAAGTGGAACTTCTCGATGCCGTGCGTGACGTCGCGGATAGTCTTGTGCGCAATGCGGCGCAGCTCAAGCGCCTCGCCGGCATCCGCCGGGCCGTCGTCGGCATCCGGACAGCCATCGGCGATCGTCCACATCTTCTGCACCGAGCCCCACGCTCCGCGCACGCCGGCGTCCGACCATTCGAAGTCGCGCTCGGGCGGTGAGTCCGACAGCACGAACCAGCGCGCAACGTCCGCGCCGTAGTCGGCGATGATCTGCAGCGGATCGACAACGTTCTTCTTCGACTTCGACATCTTCTCGACGCCGCCGCGAGTCACAGGCGCCGATGTCGAGATCTCGAAGATGGCGCCGTCGCGCTGTTCGATCTCTTCGGGCAACAGCCAGCTGCCGGACGCCGACTTGTAGGTTTCGTGCGTCACCATGCCTTGCGTGAAGAGGCCGGCGAACGGCTCGCCGCTCGGCAGGTCCAGCAGGCCGACATCGCGCAGGGCGCGGCAGAAGAAGCGGGAATAGAGCAGGTGGAGCACGGCGTGCTCGACCCCGCCGATATACTGATCGACCGGCAGCCAGTAGGCGGCCTCGGCCTTGTCGATCGGCTCTTTCGACTGCGGATTGGCGAAGCGCGCAAAATACCAGGACGAGTCCACGAACGTATCCATCGTGTCCGTCTCGCGCTGCGCATTCCCACCACAAGACGGGCAGTCGACATTCTTCCACGTCGGATGCCGCACCAGCGGGTTGCCCGGCGCCGAGAAGTCGGCGTTATCCGGCAACAGGACCGGCAGGTCTTTTTCAGGCACAGGCACGACGCCGCACTTGGCGCAGCGGATCACAGGGATCGGGCAGCCCCAATAACGCTGGCGCGAGACGCCCCAGTCGCGCAGGCGGTATTGCGTGGTGGCTTCGCCAGCGCCGCGTTTCACCAGCTCCTTGATGGCCGCGGTGATGGCGTCCTTGGTCGACAGGCCATCGAGGAATTTGGAATTGTAGATCGTGCCGTCGCCGACATAGGCCTCCTTGCTCACCGAGTAGGTGGCGGGATCGGCGCCCGGCGGCAGCACCACCGGCTTGAAGGGCAGGGCGTACTTCTCGGCGAACTCGATGTCGCGCTGGTCACCCGCGGGCGAGCCGAAGATCGCGCCGGTGCCGTAGGTCGAGAGCACGAAGTTCGCGGCCCAAACGGGCAGCTCCCACGAGGGATCGAACGGGTGCTTCACCTTGAAGCCCAGATCGACGCCGACCTTGTCGGCCTTCTCGATGTCCGCTTCCGACGTGCCGCGCGCGGCCGTCTCCGCAACGAACTTCGCAACGGCCGGATTGCTCGCCGCGGCGATCTTGGTCAGCGGATGATCCGGCGCCAGCGCCACGAAGGCGGCGCCGAACAGCGTGTCGGGCCGCGTCGAGAACACTTCGATGTCCTTCACGTCTCCAACCGGCTGCGTCAGCTGCCACTTGAACCGCGCGCCCTGGCTCTTGCCGATCCAGTTGCCCTGCATGATGCGGACTTTTTCCGGCCAGCGCTCAAGCGTGTCGAGCGCAGACAGGAGATCATCGCCATACCTGGTGATGCGGAAGAACCACTGCTCCAGCTCGCGCTGTTCCACGGTCGCACCCGAGCGCCAGCCCTTGCCGTCGACCACCTGCTCGTTTGCCAGCACGGTGTTCTCGACCGGGTCCCAGTTCACCTTCGCCGTGCGGCGGTAGACCAGGTCGTGTTTCAGGAACTCGAGGAAGATGCGCTGCTGGTGTGAATAGTATTCCGGCTCGCAGGTGGAGAGTTCGCGCGACCAGTCAAACGTCAGGCCCAGCGGTTCGAACTGGTCCTTCATCGCCTGGATGTTCTGGCGGGTCCACGTGCGCGGCTGGGCGCCTTTTTCCATCGCGGCGTTTTCCGCCGGCAGGCCGAACGCGTCCCACCCCATCGGGTGCAGCACGTTATAGCCATTGGCCAGCCGGTAGCGCGCGACGACGTCGCCCATCGCATAGTTGCGTACATGCCCCATGTGCAGCCGGCCCGAAGGGTAGGGGAACATCTCGAGGACGTACGCCTTCGGCATCGAGCCCGCTTCCTTTGCGGTCTTCGTCCGGAAGGTCTGCGCCTTCGCCCAGGCCTCACGCCATTTGGGCTCGGTC
>DASYKO010000400.1:0-12494 GCA_035995285.1 Hyphomonadaceae bacterium
GCGCGATCATCATCAAGCCGGATTATGCCGAAGGCTGGAACCGCCGCGCTCTGCTGTTCTTCAACGACAAGCAGTATGACGAGGCCGTCGCCGACCTCGAATCCGCACTGACCTATGAGCCCCGCCATTTCGGCGCGTGGATCGGCCTCGGAATGATCTTCGAATCGATCGACAAGCCGGAAGCGGCTCTTCGTGCTTATGAAAAAGCCCTGGCGATCCATCCGCACGCGGCAGCCGCCGTGTCTGGGGAAAAGCGCCTCAAGCGCGCCGTAGAGGGCATGCCGCTTTAATACTTGGCAGCTGCGGCACATCGCTCCTCAGGCAAGAGCCGTTCACTCACAGGCTCATCAACAGGCAATCACCGCGCGGCTCTCCGTTCCGTGGCGTCCTGCGTCTAGTTTCCCCGCTCGCAACAGTCTGGGAGTGGCGTCAATGGATGACGGAGCAGCAGCAGCAAGCCTCACCGAGGCTGCGCGCGACAAGCTTCGGCAAACGGTCTCCAAGATCGAAAAGCTGGAAGAAGAAAAAAAGGAAGTCGGCGGCCAGATCAAGGACGTCTACTCCGAGGCCAAGGCCATGGGCTACGACACCAAGGTGCTGCGCACCGTGGTCCGCCTGCGCAAGATGGACCGCCAGGAACGCGAAGAGCAGGACGCCATCCTCGATACCTACCTGCTGGCGCTGGGGGAGATTTAGGGCGATCCCGTAGGGTGCATGCAGGGCGAAGCCCGGAATGCACCATCGCGCCGCATGCACCGAAGAGGTGCATTTCGCTGCGCTACATGCACCCTACTATTCCCCACTCCCAACTGCCTCTAGTTTGGGTCCATGCCCAAGCGCGAAGTCGACAAGCGCAAGACACGCAAGGCGCTCCGCAAGCTGCGCGCCGCGGCCGATCGTGCGGGCCAGGAAGGCGCGCCGGAACTGACCACCTGGGAAAAGGACTTCGTCGAGGGCGTCACCAAGCGCCTCGAAACCTACGGCTCGGCCTTCCGCGATCCGGGCAAGGGCAGGCTCGAAGAGGCGCTCTCCCAGCGCCAGCACCACGTCGCCCGGGTCATCGAGAAGAAGTCCCGGCCAAAAGCCGAGAAGGCGGCCAAGGCCGGCAAGGCCGGGAGTGCCGGGAGTAAGGCCGGGAAGGACGACCGGCCCGCGTTCAGCGGCTCCAGCTTCAAGCGAAAATCGCCCATGCGTTCGCGTGCGGCTCCCGGTCGCGGCCCGCGGGTGCGGGACGTCAACGACGATCTCCACGAAGAGGCCGAAACCCCGCAAACCCCGGCCCAAAAGCGCGCCGCCCTGCGTGTGATTGACGGCGGAAAGCCGCCCCAGACGCCCCCTCCCAAGCTCCGCTGAGCGAGGCCGCTTGCATGCAAGCCCCCGGCGCCGGAAACTGAACGCTCTTGGGGTAGGGTCAATTGCGGGACTGTCCGATGTTGAAGCGGCCGAACCTTGTGAGGCTGGCGCTCTTTGCGCTCGCTCTTGCTGCAGCACCCGCCTACGCGCAGCGCGGACAGCCGCAACAGCAATGGCCCGTCGACCCGCAGAGCTTCTCCGTCATCGAAAGCGCGATGACACCGCCTGAAGCCGCCGCCCAGGCCGAACTCCTCTCTACCGCGCTCCACGCGCTCCCGCCCCAGCGCCCGGGCGTCGTCGACACCTACATCCTCGCCGCCTCCTTCTGGGACGATCCAGTCTTCGAAAAGGAAGTGACCGAAGCCGCCACCATCCTCGGCCGCCGCTATGATGCGAGCGACCGCACCATCGTGCTTTCCGCCGGCCGCGGCGGGGGCGCACGCACGCTTCCCAATTCCGCGCCCAACAATGTGCAGGCCGCGATCGGAAAGATCGCCGCCACCATCGATCCGCGCGAAGACCTCGTCGTGATCTTCGTGACTTCGCACGGCGCGCCAGACGGGACAGTCGCCATCCAGGAACGCGGGCGCCTCTCCGGCGGCCTGCGCCCGCTCAACCTGCGCGATGCGCTGCAGCAGGCGGGCATCCAGAACAAGCTGGTCATCGTCTCGGCCTGCTTCTCCGGAAATTTCATCGCCCCCTTCGTGTCGGATGCCAACGCCGCCGTCCTCACCGCCGCCGCCGCCGACAGAACCTCGTTCGGCTGCGAGCCCCAGCGCGATTGGACGTATTTCGGCGATGCCTTCTTCAACCACGCCCTGCGCGGCGGGGCAGGGATCACCGACAGCTTCAACGAAGCGCTGAAGCTGATCAGCAAATGGGAAGACGACGTGCACGCCAAATGGGCTGCGCTCCCCTCGAGCGAGCGCCAGCGGCAGCAGGAGCCGCTCGCCTCCAACCCGCAGGACAATGTAGGCGACGGCATCGATCCCCTGATCGCCAAGGCAGAAGCCTATGGCCTCGCCATCAACTGCGCCGGGAACATTTCCTTCGCGATGGACCGCGTGAAGACCAGCCGGCCGCTCAAGGGCCTCGCCGATCTCACCGTCCTGCAGACCGCCAAGGCCAAATACGATGCCGCCGCCGCCGCCGAAGGGGCGCCACGCAAGCGCACAGCGCAGGAAACCGCCCGCTCCATCGGCGCCGTCGCCGCCGCAACGCTCCAGATCTTTACCGCCCAGCCGCTGGACGTCACCGCCCGCGTCGCCCGCTGCGTTGCGCCTCCGGTGGGATAGGTCCGAACGAGCGGGGAAGGTCGATGGGCGAACAGTTCATCCTGAAGCCGACGCCGTTTGGAAAGCCCGTCACCGTCGTCGTCGACAATCACGCCATCACAACACTACAGGGCGCGAAATCCCGCAGCATGGCGTTCAAGGACGTCGAAAGCGCCTACTCCTGGATACACAGGTATGGCGGCGTCCTTTCTTTCGTCGGCAGGTATGGCGGCAAGATCGAGATCGCCGGCGTGTGGGGACTGTTCATTCCAAAAAGCGAGGGCAACACGCGAGCCTATTTCCGGGCGTCGTCCGCCGCCCTGAACGCCTACGCTGCGGCCCGCCCCGGCGCAGAAGTTCATGTTGGGCGAAGCGTGCGCGACAATCGCAAGACCATGGCGTTCACACTTGTAGCGACCATACTGATCGGCGCGGTAACCGTTCTGCGGGACGGGCGGGTCGAGCCCTTCGAGTACGCCGCGGTTCCGATCATGCTTGTCGCGGTTGGTTATGTCGGGCTGAGGCGCTTCAACGTAGTCAAGCAACCACCCCGGCATCCTGCCTCTGCCGAGGCCGCAGAATGCGCCCAGGCTGCAGACGAGATTGTGCTGAGCTAGGTTTGCTCCTGCGCTTTGGCGAGCAATATTCTTCCCGATGAAGATCGCGACCTGGAACATCAACGGCGTCCGCAGCCGCCTTCCCCTGCTGCTCGCATGGCTGGCGAAGGCCAAGCCCGACATTGCCGTTCTGCAGGAACTGAAATCGCCTCAGGAAGGCTTCCCCGCGGAGGCGCTGGCCAAGGCCGGCTACAAATCCATCTGGCTTGGCGAGAAAGCCTACAACGGCGTCGCCATCCTCTCGCGGCGCAGCGAGCCCGTCCTCATCCGCCGCGCGCTGCCGGGCGATCCCAAGGACAAGGCCAGCCGCTATCTCGAGGCCGCGGTCGACGGCCTCATCATCGCTTGCCTCTACCTGCCCAACGGCAACCCCCAGCCCGGCCCCCGCTTCGCCTACAAACTCGCCTGGTTCGACCGGCTGATCGAGCACGCCAAGTCGCTGAAGAAATCCGGCGCGCCTGTCGTCCTGCTGGGCGACTTCAACGTCGTCCCCACCGAAGCCGACATCTACGATACCACGTCCTACGATGACGACGCCCTCGTGCAGCCCGAAAGCCGCGCCGCCTACAAACGCCTCCTCAAGCAGGGCTGGACCGACTCGATCCGCCACCTCCACCCCGACGAGACGATCTACACATTCTGGGACTACTTCCGCCGCCGCTGGGAGCGCAATGCCGGCCTGCGCATCGACCACATCCTGCTCAGCCCCAACCTCAAGCCGAAGCTGAAAGCCGCCAACGTAGACCGCTGGGTCCGCGGCGAGACCAAGCCCAGCGACCACGCGCCGGTGTGGGTAACGCTCGATCTGAAAGCTGTGGCGGCGCATCGTCGAAAGAAATCCGCCTAAGCACAAGCCATTGTGATCTCGTTTGCCTGAACAAGGTGCAGACCCCCACCTGTCCTCCCCCTTGCAGGAGGGAGGGACCGCGTGGTGGGAGTTGGACACTGAACTGAGATCGCAGTTGCAGCCGCCAATGTCAGACCGTTTGTAAGCTGAACGCCCCAGGGTCCCTCCCTCCTGCAAGGGGGAGGACAGGTGGGGGTCCGCACCTTGTTCCGATGCTCGCGTAGAGGGGGGTGGTTCTTTGAACGCCTACCGCCCCAGCTCCTTCGTCGCCTCTTCCACGCCTTTAACCGTCAGCGGGAACATGCGGGTTGGCCCGATGAGTTCGCGCACCAGTTCCGTCGAGCCGGAATACTCCCAGCCCGACTGGTGCGTGGGGTTGAGCCACACGAGATGCGGATAGATCTCGGCCACGCGCTGCAGCCACACCGCGCCCGGCTCCTCGTTCCAGTGCTCCACCGAGCCGCCCGGATAGGTGATCTCATAGGGGCTCATGGCAGCGTCGCCGACGATGATGACTTTGTAATCGGCCGGATAGCGATGCAGCACATCCCAGGTCGGGATCTTGTGCACGCCGCGGCGGCGGTTGTCCTTCCACACGCCTTCATAGATGCAGTTGTGGAAGTAGAAGAATTCGAGATTCTTGAACTCGGTTCTGGCGGCGGAAAACAATTCCTCGCACGCCTTCACATGCGGATCCATCGAGCCGCCAATGTCGAGGAACATCAGGACCTTCACCGAATTGCGCCGCTCCGGCCGCATGACGATGTCGATATAGCCTTCGCGCGCCGACTTCTTCACCGTACCGTCGAGGTCTAGCTCTTCCTCGGCCCCATCGCGCGCCCACTTCCTCAGGCGGCGTAGAGCCACTTTCAGGTTGCGCGTCCCGATCTCGATCGAGTCGTCGAGGTTCTTGAACTCGCGCTTGTCCCACACCTTCACCGCGCGCTGGTGGCGGCTTTCCTTCTGTCCGATCCGCACGCCCTCGGGATTGTAGCCATAGGCGCCATAGGGTGACGTACCGGCCGTGCCGATCATCTTGTTGCCGCCCTCATGGCGCTTCTTTTGCTCTTCCATCCGCTGCTTGAGCGTCTCCATGAGCTTGTCCCAGCCGCCCATGGCCTCGATCATCTTCTTCTCTTCCTCGGAGAGGAATTTCTCGTTCAGCTTCTTCAGCCACTCATCCGGGAACTGGTGCACGTCGATGCCGTCGGAGAATGAATCGAGCCCCTTGAAGACATGCCCGAACACCTTGTCGAACCGGTCGAGATGCTTCTCGTCCTTCACCAGCGTGGCGCGCGAGAGATAGTAGAAATCCTGCACCTCGGAGCCCGTGGCGCCGCTGACCACGCCCTTGTCCATCGCTTCGAGGAGCGTGAGGTATTCCTTGAGCGTCACCGGCACCTTGGCGGCGCGCAGCTCGTGGAAGAAGTGCTGGAACATGGGCGAAGGCTCCGTAAGCCCCACAGCCTAGCCGGAACCGCTGGCCCGCGCAAAGGCGGCCAAATCGCCTATCAGGTGAGGGTCAGCCCGCGTCCCCGTTTCCGCCGGTCGTGTTCGGCCGCGCCGGGGTCTGGCTGTCGTCCAGCGTGTGGATCAGCGGGGTCACCGAATTGTCGCCCCGCGCCTCGAACTTGTCGATCGAGAGGTCGAAATAGGCCGCCCCGTTCTGCTTGATCGAGATCTTCTGCGGCCACTTCACGCCGTTCGAGACGACCTCGCCGGAGAAGTCGACGTCCTGCTTGATGTCCGGTCCCTTGCCTTCGGGATCGACCACTGAATAGGCGGCGTGCACCAGCTTGCCCGAAGCATCGAAGCGCAGGTCCATCGGCGGCGCCTTGGGATGCTCGACATGCAGGTTGCGCGTGCCGTCCTTGCCCGGCGCGGTCTCTGTGACTTTCACGCCCGGATCTTTCAGCGTCGTCAGCGCCATCACGCCATAGAGCGCGTATTGCTGGATCTCGTGCTTCTCCTGAGCCGCAGGCATCGGCGTCCAGGTCACGCGGTTCACCGACCAAGCCTTGCCGAAATCCATCTGGATGGTCTTGGCCTGTTTCTCGGTCTGGCTTTTTTCCCAGCTGGTCGTGCGGCCGAACGTGAAGGGCCGCACAATGGTCTGCAGCTGCACCTCGGTCGTCTTGCCGCCGGCATTGATCGTAGCCGCGCCCGACCAATCGAGTTCCTTCGCCTTGCTCAGCGCCGCCTGTCCGCCCGCCGCATCGATCGCCGCATCGAGCACGCTTTTGCCGGCATAGACGTCCGCCTTGGCCGGCGCCACCGCGGCGGCGGTCGAGGTTCCTGCGGTATCCGCCGTGGCGCACGCGCCCAGCACGCCCAGCGAGCTTGCCGCGAGCAACGCAATCAACATCGAACGGGTCATCACGGAACCTTCCCTGGGCCTCAACTGGCCTAACTTCTTTTGCCGGTCTCGATAACCGATCTGCGGGGGAGACTAGCCCACGCCGGGGCTCCGTGCGAAGCGCGGCTTTCTGCCCTTTTTCATCGCCTTTTCGTGATCGTGGGCCAGGCAGGTGAGCTTAGACCACGCCCAGGTCCACCAGCGATTTGGCGGATGACACCAGCGCTTCCTTCGCCGTCCGGAACTTCACGCCCAGAACGCGCACAGCCTTGGCGTTGCTGGCCTTGCGGGTCCGCCCCAGTTCGGTGAGCGTCTGTTTGTAGATCGGCTGGAAGATCGCCATGATCTTCAACGCGAAATCCGGCACCGTGCGGCTCGGAATTTTCTTGTCGTAGGCAGGAAACGCTTCGCGCAGGATAGCCGCGCATTCGGTGAACCACAGGAAGCCTTCGGTTGCGAGAAAACGCTCTCCCGCCGCTTCCGGCTTTTCCATCGCGACGACCTGGCACAGCGCGACGTCGCGCACATCGACCATCGAAAAACCCAGCCGCGGCAGCCCCGGTGTCTTGCCGTTCATCAGCCGGATCGGAATCTCCAGCGAGGTCGATACATCCTTCGTCAGCGCCGGCCCGAAAATGCCGACGGGATTGATCACCGCAAGCTCGAGACCCTTGCCCTCGCCATTCACGTAGTCCCAAGCCGCACGCTCCGCGAGCGTCTTGGATTTTGTGTAGGGCGTGTTGTCCGGCCCCTCGGGATTCGACCACATCGTCTCGTCTGAAACTTCCGCACGCTTGTCGCCATGCCCGTACGCGATCGCCGCCATGGACGACGTCATCACCACGCGCTTTACACCTGCGGCCTTCGCCGCCTTGAGCACGCGCAGCGCCCCGTCGCGCGCCGGCCGGATCAGCTCCATCTCGTCCTTGGGGTGCGTCGCAGGGAAGGGCGAGGCGACATGCTGCACAAATTCGCAGCCCTTCACCGCCTCGGCCCATCCGGCATCGGCGCCAAGGTCTGCCTCGACGAACTCGATGTCTTTCGCTTTGGGATTGAACTTCGACAGCACGCTGCGAACTTCATCCGCGCGCTTGAGAGAGCGCAGCGTGCCGCGCACCTCGTATCCCTTTTCAAGCAGCAGCAGGATCACATGCTGCGCCACGAACCCCGACGCGCCGGTCACCAGAACCTTCGCCATGCGTCACCCCCGAAAGAGAAGAGCCGGCCAGATAAGCTGGCCGGCCCAGTCGGGGAGGTTCTGCGCCCTCGACCTGACAGTGTCAAGTCTCGGGAATTCCTGGCGATCTAGCTGAGCCGCGCATTGAGATTCTGGAATGTCTGGCCGGCGTCGTAGACGCGCGGGCTGCCGGCGACTTTCTCGCCATGGCCCATCATGATCTCGAGCACATGCTCATAGACTTTGCGCGTCTCAACCGTCTCGCGCTGGGTGCGTGTGATTACCGGCACGGCCTCCGTCGTGCAGCCGAGCAGGCCGCAGGAGCGGCGCACCGCATAGTCCGGCCCGAAATCCGTCTCGATCGATGTGCGCGTCTTGAGGTCGGTATCCGTGTCGGACGACACGACCTGGAACCACTGCCCGCCGTTCGCCAGCGTCAGCTGCGCCGCGCGCATGAGCGCATAGTCCTGCACGTCTGCAGACGTCATTCGCGTCGTGCCGGTGTAGCGCACGCGCCAGTGATTGCTGTCGAGCATCTGTTCGGAATAGCCGGCAGCCGTTGCGTTAGGCGCCGCACGATAGCCCGGCGTCGACGCACACGCGCCAAGCCCGATAGCGGCCGAAACCGCGAGGGAAAGAAGAATCCGTTTCATGAGCCACGTCTCCCAGCATCTGGCGGACAACAACGCGGATGAATCCGCGCGAGTTCCGCTTGTCGGGATAATTGACGTCTGGATGGGGACTTTATTCCGCTCAATCAGCGTTGAGCGCGGTTAACCGCGTTGGCTTCCGCAGCGGACGCCTAGCTGATCTTGTCCTTCAGGCGCGCCAGCGTCGCCTTGGCGTCGTACTGCTTTGCCGATCCGCCCGCGAGCGTCTCGCCGCGGCCCATCTGGATCACAAGCGTCTGCATGTTCTTGCCGTCGATCTTCTGCGCGATCTCGAACCACTCATTGCCCTTGTCGAGCGTCACCTGCGCCGCGCGCGCCAGCGTACGATCAGCGATCACAGCCGCCTTCGTGCCCTCCGGCGCCTGATAGCTCACGCGCCAGCGGTTCTCGGTCACCTTGTCCTCGGTGTAGGCCGGATTGCCGCCGAACACCGGCATCGACTCGCACGCTGATGCGCCAAGCACGCAACCCAGAACAACGGCCGCCAGAACGCGCTTCATCCAATCCTCCCACGGAACGGGCTCAGCCCTAGCTGAAAACTGGATCGCAGGGCAGGGGTTTCAATGGCGTCCAAACGCAAGACAAAACGCAACGAGCGCCGGGGTGATGCCCCGGCGCCCGCAGTTTCAGTTCTTTGGGTCAGTTAGACGAGTTCGGCGGCCATCTGGGCAGATTGGGCATAGGCCGCCTTGGCCCTGCTCATGTCGGCCTGGATCGCATTGCTCAGCTCTTTCGAACTCAACATGCCATCGCTGTCGGAATCGAGCGAAGAGAAGAGGGCGGATAGCTGATCCGTGTCTTCATCCTCACCCAGTCCCGAGGCGATCTCCGTGAGGCTGAGCCCGCCATCCTCGTCCTTGTCGAAAGCCGAGAGGAGGGTGGAGGCTGCCTCATCCGCATTCGGCGGAGGGCCGCCCGGTGGCGGACCGCCTGGAGGCGGGCGATGCGCGGCCATGTCGGCCGACACCGCGCTCGTCAGTTCGCCGGCATTGAGCGAGCCATTGCCGTCGGTGTCGATCTCGGCCAGCGCCTTTTGGACGCCGTCCGTCGAAAGACCGGCCTGGCCGAAGGCCGCGGCGATTTCCTCCGCGCTCACTTCGCCATCGCCGTTGGTGTCGAGTGAATCGACCAGTTGGCTTGCAACGTTTTCCGCTTTCGGCGGAGAGCCCATCTGCATGCCGACCATGGTCGACATTGTGCCGCCCGACATCTTCGGCGCGGAGGCGCCGCTTGCCTTGCAGTCACCGCCGCCGCCCGGCATTTTCTGCCGGTCGGCGCCGTTTGCCGTACTCGTAGGTGAAGTCTCTCCACCGCCCTGGAAGAGGCGCTGGAGCATCCAGGCCGCCGAAGCGCCTGAACTTGCTGATACATTCATGCACGTCTACTCCGGAAGGTAACCGGCATGAGGCGCCGGCGAACCCTCCCCCAACGTGCAGCTGTGCAAGCCGCGTGCAGATTTTGTCGCAAAATGTAGCGACGTTCGCAGCGCTTACGGCGACGACTTCAGAAACCCCGGCGCCTTGCGCGCCTGCGTCTTCTGCTCGAACGCATAGGCGATGCCGATCAGCTTCTCTTCCGACCACTTCGCCCCGAAGATCGACAGGCCCACCGGCAGGTCGCGCACATCCCCCATCGGCACCGAGATGGCCGGATAGCCCGCCACCGCCGCCAGTGTCGAAGACGAACCGAGGAAGTGATCCCCCGTCAGCAGGTCCGTCGTCCAAGCCGGCCCGCCCGTGGGCGCGACGATGGCGTCGAGCTTGTTGTCCGCCATCAGCTTGTCGATCCCGTCCTTGCCCGCCAGCCGCAGCGACAGCGCACGCGCATCGAGATACTTCTTGTCGGTGAGAGCAGGGGCCTTCGCCGCCGCCTCGAACGTATCCTGGTTGAAGAACTCCAGCTCCGCCTTGGTGTTGGTGTTGAAGGAGATGAGGTCGGCCAACGTCTTCACCTTCACCGCTGGCGGCGCATCCTTCAGATAAGCCTCGATCCCAGCCTTGAACTCGGCGAGCAGCACCGTGAATTCTGCTTCACCGATTTGTCGCCGGTCGGGATAGTCCTTGAGTTCGACGATCTCGGCCCCCGCCGCCTTCATCGTCTCCAGCGCCGCATCGAAGGCCGCATCCGTCGGCGGATGATAGCCCGCGAGAAACCGCGCCACGCCGATCCGCTTGCCGGACAGCGCGTTGGGATCGAGCGCCTTGGTGTAGTCCGCCTTGTGCGCATCCGCCTCCTTGGTGGCAGGATCGGATGGATCGGACCCCGCAATCACCGTGAGCAGCAGCGCCGCATCCGCCACGGTGAGGGCAATCGGCCCGGCCGTATCCTGGCTCGCGCTGATCGGCACGATATGCGTGCGCGGCACCAGCCCCACCGTCGGCTTGATCCCGACCACGCCATTGGCGCCTGACGGGCACACGATCGACCCATCCGTCTCCGTGCCAATCGCCGCCGCAGCCAACCCTGCCGCCACCGCCGCCCCGGATCCCGAAGACGATCCACACGGATTGCGATCCAGCACATGCGGGTTGTGCGTCTGCCCGCCCACCGCGCTCCATCCCGAGGACGATGCGTTCGAGCGGAAGTTCGCCCACTCCGAAAGATTGGTCTTGCCGAGGATCACTGCCCCCGCCGCGCGCAGCCTTGCCGCCAGCGGACTGTCGCGTCCCGTGAGATTGTCCTGCAGCGCCAGCGACCCGGCCGTCGTCGCCATAGGATCAATGGTCTCGATATTGTCCTTGAGCAGCACCGGCACGCCCAGCAGCCTCCGCCCCGTCACCCCGCCCGCGATCAGCGCGTCCAGCGCCTGCGCATTCGCCATCGCATTGGGATTGATCGCCAGCACTGCATTCAACGTTGGTCCCGCATCATCCACCGCCGCAATGCGCTCAAGATACCGCTTGGTGATCGCCTCGACGCTGGACGTCTTGTCGGCAATCTCCTGCTGCACCTGCGCCACCGTCTTCGGTTCGGTCGCCAGCGCGGAGAAATCGTAAGGATCCTTCGCAGCTGCCGGAGGCGCCGCCGCCGGCTGGCATGCCGCCATCACCGCCGCCGCAGCGCACGCCGCCATCAGTTTACGCATATCCCTCTCCTGACCCTCTTGAGGATCAGGATGAGCACCGGCGCGCCCGGATGTACAGGCGCTCGCCGCCAGCTTGCGCGACCGCCGCCGCTGTGCTGATTTTCCGGTCTTGATCGAGTTGGGGGTTCAATGCGCGTTCTGATTCTGTCTTGCTTGGCTGTGCTGTCCGCGGCGTGCACCACCATGCCGTCGAACGCTCCGGGCTATGCGCCCGCACCGAGCGCCACGCCGGGCGCCAGCAATGTCTATATCTACCGGCTCAACGCCCCTCCGCTCATGCACAATCCGACGATTGTGGTGGATGGCGTTGCAGTCATCGACCCGCCGGAAAAGTCCTACACCGTGATCCAGCTTCCGCCGGGCGCGCACGAGGTGCAGGTCAACTGGTCCTGGCTTGCCGGCTGGCCCAGCCTCAAATTCTCGATCGATGTCGCCCCGGCCGAGCCCTACTATCTAAAGGTCAGCGGCAGTTCCGCATTCAGCAATGGCGGCTTGAACATGGAATCGAACGCCGGCCACATCGAGCTGGCCGCAGCCGAAGCCGAACTCGCCCAATGCTGCCGCTACATCCCGCCCCGCAAGGCGAAGAAGTAAGCGCTAGCTGTTCTCCCGCCGCGCCAGGAACGCCAGCCGCTCAAACAGCTGGATGTCCTGCTCGTTCTTGAGCAGCGCGCCGTGGAGGGGAGGGACCAGCTTGTTGGGGTTCTTCTCGCGCAGCGTCTCGATGTCGATGTCTTCCGACATGAGCAGTTTCAGCCAGTCCAGCAGCTCGGACGTCGAGGGCTTCTTCTTGAGGCCGGGCACGTCGCGCATGCGATAGAACGTGGTGAGAGCCTCGCTCACCAGACGCTTCTTGATGCCCGGGAAGTGCACGTCGATGATCGAGGCCATCGTCTCGTTGTCGGGGAATTTGATGTAGTGGAAGAAGCAGCGGCGCAGGAATGCGTCCGGCAGCTCCTTCTCGTTGTTCGAGGTGATGATCACGACCGGGCGCACCTTCGCCTTGATCGTCTCGTCGAGCTCGTAGCAGTAGAACTCCATCCGATCGAGTTCCTGCAGAAGGTCGTTCGGGAATTCGATGTCCGCCTTGTCGATCTCGTCGATCAGCAGCACC
>DASYKO010000401.1:0-3780 GCA_035995285.1 Hyphomonadaceae bacterium
GCGCGCCATGATGGGCCAGGCCCAGGGCTGGATGACCAACCCGATGAAGGCGTTCAACACGCACCTTCAGTTCTGGCAGAACACCACCGCCCTCTATGCCGAACTCACGCAGGCCATGCTCTCGGGCGCCGCCCGCATGCCGAAAGCCCTGGGCGATGATGGCCCGGACGATGCGCGCTTCTCGGACGAGGAATGGACCAAGCATCCGTTCTTCTACTATCTGCGCCGCCAGTATCAGATCATGGCGGCCTATCTCGAAAGCCTCGCCGACACGGCCTCGACCGGCGAAGACGAGAAACACACCGAGCAGATCCACTTCTTCACCCACCAGCTGGTGGACCTGTTCTCCCCTTCCAACTTCCTCGCCTCCAACCCCGTCGCCCTCAGACGCGCGGTCGAGACCAACGGCCGTTCGCTGGTCGAAGGCCTCGAGAACCTGGTGAAGGATCTTGAGCGGAGCCATGGCGACCTGCTGGTCACGCTCTCCGATCCCGAAGCCTTCAAGGTCGGCGAGACACTCGCTACGGCGAAGGGCGATGTGGTCCATGAGACGGAGCTGTTTCAGCTCATCCGCTTCGAGCCGTTGACCGAGAAGGTCTATGCGCGACCGCTGCTGCTCATCCCGCCCTGGATCAACAAGTACTACATCCTCGACCTGCAGCCGAAATCCTCGCTGGTGAAATGGCTCACCGAGCAGGGCTTCGCGGTCTACATCGTGAGCTGGAAGAACCCCGGCGCAGAGCTGCGCGAATACGGCATGGAAAGCTACGTCACCGAAGGCGTCGTGCCCGCGATGGCGAAGGTCAACGAGTTCCACGGCAATGACGGCATCAACGTCGTCGGCTACTGCATCGGCGGCACGACGCTCGCCCTCACCCAAGCCTGGCTCACCAAGACCAAACAGGAAAATCCCGCCAAGTCCGCGACCTTCTTCACGGCCTTGACCGACTTCGAAGATCCCGGCCCGCTCAAATCCTTCATCGACGAAGGCTTCATCACCGGCATCACCATTGAAGCCCAGCGCAAGGGCTATCTCGACCAGAAGATCATGGCGCGCACCTTCAGCTATCTGCGCCCCAACGACCTCGTCTACGGCCCCGCCGTGAAGGCCTATCTTCTCGGCGAACCCCGTCCCAAGTTCGACCTCCTGTTCTGGAACGAGGATTCGACTCGCCTGCCCGAGCGCATGGCGCGCGAATACCTGACGCACCTCTATCGCGACAACCAGTTCTCGACCGGCGAGTTCGACGTCTCCGGCACGCCCGTCTCGCTCGACGACATCAAGATCCCGCACTACGCGGTTGCCTGCGAGAAGGACCATATCGCGCCCTGGATGGCCTCGTTCAAAGGCCTCTCGCGTCTCAAAGGCGGCGGGCGTTTCGTGCTGGCGCAGTCCGGCCACATCGCCGGCATCGTCAATCCGCCCGCCAAGCAGAAATACGGCTACTGGGTCTCCGACGAAGACCCCATCGACCTCGACAAATGGCGCGCCGGCAGCGAAGCCCATGACGGCTCCTGGTGGCCCGACTGGTCGGCCTGGCTGGGCAAGAGATCCGGCAAGAAGATCGACGCGGCAGAGAGCTTCCCGCAGAGCATTCCGCGGCTTGAGCCGGCGCCCGGCCGGTACGTCAGAGAGTAGTGAGCCCCGCCTCGTGGTTCGACGGACGCACGCTTCGCGTGCTGCTCACCATGAGGCGTTCGAGACATCCCGACACCTGCAAGAGAGCCCCTCATGGTGAGCAGCCTGCGCTGCGCAGCTGCGCAGGCGCCCGTCGAACCACGAGGGGCGGGCTCACACTGCTGCCACGTCCTGACACGCGTTGTGCTATTCTCCGCGCAACAGACAAAGGAGCGCGCACATGAAGAAGACCTACAGCGGAAGCTGCCATTGCGGACGCGTGCGCTATGAAGCCGACATCGACTTCGACGCGGCCAAGACCGGCCGCTGCAACTGCTCGTTCTGCGCCAAGGTCCGCTCGTGGGGCATCACGCTGAAGCCGGAAGAGTTCCGCCTTCTCAGCGATCCTTCGGAAACCTCCGACTACCAGTTCGGCACGATGAGCGGCCATCACCGCTTCTGCACAGCCTGCGGCATGCACGCGTACGGAGACGGCTATGTCGAACAGATCGGCGGCGCCTTCGTCTCGGTTCAGATCTCCTGCCTCGACGGCGTCTCGCCCGAAGAACTCGCCGCCCTACCGATCCACTACTCAGACGGCCTCAACGACAACTGGTGGAACCAGCCGAAGGTGACGTCGTACCTCTGACGTTTACCAAGCGGCGCGGCCCGCACCGCTCCGGCATTCCCTAACGCCAACCTAACTTCTTGTTCGCACCTGCGGTATATTTTTCGCGGGTGCGGCATTTTTCGCCTTGCCTTTGCCGCACCGCGGCATTAGTTAGGCTTCACAGAGTTCGCAATCCCAGCCGGAGCCCTAAAATGAACCCGATGGCCGACATGTTCGACTTCAACAAAAGCTTCGAACAATTCACGAAATACCAGCCCGACTTCGCCCAGTTCACCAACATGGGCCCGCTGAAAGCCTTCAACGACATGGCCGCGAAATACCGCGCCGTGGCGATCGAAGCCATGAACAAGAACGTCGAACTGACGACCGCCTGGATGCAGGATGCCGCGAAAGACGCGACGAGCCTCCTCACCACGGAAGCCCAGCCGACCGCCTACGCCAAGAAAATCGGTGAAGTTGCCCAGGCCTCGATGCAGGACATCCCGGCTCGCCTCTTCGCTTACGCTGAAGTCGCCAAGAAAGCCCAGACCGAGCTGTTCGACACCGTCGTCGCCCTGACGCCGAAAGCCGTCGAAGAAGCCGCTGAGCGCACCAAGACGGCCGCCAAGACCGCCAAGAAGGCTGCCTAATCTACCCAATCGCTGAGCGCGGGACCTCCTCCCCCTGCTGCTCGCGTATGATGACGGGGTTCGGGCCCAACCGCCCGGACCCCCTCATCTCTTCCGATCCAGAACTTCCGAAAATCGCCTGTCAGAAATCGCCTGACTGCAGAATCTGATTCGCGTGTCGGGCCATTTCGTTTCGCATCGAACCCTTTTGTTTGTTGGTTCTACGCGTACCCCCGGCGCCGCTTTTGCTGTGTAAGTTATTGAGCGCGCTGCATCCGGGGCTTGCCGAGAGGCAAGGTTTGCGAGTTAGTCCGCTTCAGTAGAGTAGCGTAAAGAGTACGGAAAAGGCGCGCATCACCGATGCGCGTCTTTTTTGCGTTTCGCGGTGAGTCGCGGCCCGCCCACAAGCCCCGCCCCTGGCTTCCGGGTCTTAGTTTACCCTGAGGAGCCGCCGAAGGCGGCGTCTCGAAGGGCAGCTACGCTGCTCCGCCCGGAATGACATCGGTTGAGGCGATAACGATGGGGATTCGCCGAAAACTTTCCATGGGTATGGCGAGTCCGCCCCCACCATTCCCTGAGCATTTTCCACAAAATGCAGAATCTTCGCGTTCTGGAACTGTCGGGGGAGAATCCTGATGGATAATCCTGCGCATGACACGGCACAAAGCCCTGCACACTGGACTCGTGACCCCTTCGCCTCTTGATCATTGGATCAATGCGCTGCTGCACGCCTTTGCGATGCTCGTGTCTTTCGTCGCGAGACGGTTTGCCTCCCGCCATCAAATTTCAGCTGCCGAGTGTGACGGCGACTGCGAGTCGATGCGTGAAGCGAACATCGTCCTCGACCAACATCAGGAACCTCAACTGGCTGCCGCACGCAGCCAAGCCGCCTCTTCCATCCGTCACGCAATCGCACCGCGCTT
>DASYKO010000402.1:0-3560 GCA_035995285.1 Hyphomonadaceae bacterium
CATCGACATCATCATCTACCAGAAGGCGCGGGCGCTCCTTTGCCTGCCGCAGGCCAGCTGGAAGCGGCCGCGCAAGCTCCCGCTCCAGCCCCGCCGCTCGCGCTCCTTCACCGAGTTCTTCGCCCGGCTCGAAGCCTGCGCGCTCCGGTTCGCCGACATCGAGCGGCTGGCCCGACGCCGCGCCGAGAAGCTGAAGCCGCTGCTGGAGCCATCAGAGGTCCAGCTCGACGAGCCTGCTCATGCCGGGTTCTTCAACGAGGCCACATGGCGCAGCGAGCGCAACGCCGCCAGCGCCGCATCCCCCATCAGTCTTTTCTGTTTGACCGCCCCGTCACGCCTGCTCACGCAACGCGCCGGCCTGCGCGTTCGCGCCCCGCCGTAGGGTGCATGGAGCGCAGCGCAATGCACCATCGCGCCGCGTGCGCTGACGGATGCTCGCCGCACCATGGTGCATTCCGGCCGCCGGCCTTCATGCACCCTACGCGCTCCCTCCCACAATCAGAGCCCGCCCCAACCCGCTTGTCCCCACCTGCGAGACCGCACCCTCATGTCTTCAACCCGCTTTCACCTGCGCCATGATCGCCAGCGGGCGGTCTTCGTTGTCCTTGAAGAAGGCCATCCATTCTTCCGCGCCGTCTTCGTGGCGGTGGATCATGTGCGGGGCGTGGGTGAATTCGACACCCTTGGCTGCGAGCCTTGCGTGGGCGGTGCGCACGTCGGGCACGCGGAAATAGAGGATGGAGTCGTTGGCTGCGGCGGCGCCATCGCCTTCCGAAAGGAAGAGGCGCACGCCGCCGCAGTCGAAGAAAGCAAGATTGCCGAAGGAGTAGAGGTGGGCGAGGCCCAGCGTCTCGCCATACCAGGCGCGGGCGGCCGCGATGTCTTTCACGCTGCGCGCGATCTGGCCGATCTGGCCGATCTCGAGAGAGGCTGTCATGTCGATCTCTTGCTTTGAAAGGTTGCTGTCGCGCCGCACGCCATCCCACTGGCGAAGCTCGGCGCGGCTCACGAAGCCAAGCTTCTGGAGCGCGTTGGCGACGTGGTATTTGACGGCGTCGAGACTGACGCCCTGGCGCCGCGCGATATCCGGGTTGGTCATGCCGTGGCGCACGCCTTCGACGACACGCCATTCGGCAGGCGTCAGAATATCGTCATGGGGCGGACGGCCGCGGGTCATGATGCAGGCTAGCGAAGGGGTTCGCGAATTACCCTACCCGATCCGCTCAGGCTTTCGAAGCGGCGACCAGCTCGGCTTGCGCCGCCTCGATGGCGGCGGAGATGGCCTTGTCCCAGTCGGCGGCGGTGGCGGCCGACTTGGCGGCCTCGGGGAGCGTGACGGAGCGCGAGGCGTTAATGACGCCGCCTTCGAGGCCGTTGGGGCCTTTGACGAAGCTGGCGAGGGCCTCGCGTGCGCCTGCGCCCTGCGCGCCGTAGCCGGGCACGAGGAAGAGCGCGCCGCCGGCCGCTTCACGGATGCGCTTGGCGTCGTCGGGACCCGTCGCGCCGGCCACCAGCATGAGGCCGGACCAATTGGTCTGCGGTCCGCGCAGGCGGGCGATCATCGGCGCGAGGGAGCGGGCGACATGAATGTAGAGCGGCTCGCCATTGATGAGCTGCGCCTGATAATCCTTCGAGCCCGGGTTCGACGTGCGGCAGAGGACGACAACGCCCCTGTTATGCTTCTCGGCGAGGGCGACGAAATTCTCGAGCGTCTCGACGCCCATGTAAGGGTTCACCGTGAGCGCATCGCACGGGCAGCTGGCAACCGCCCCGAGATAGCCTTCGGCATAGCCCTCGACCGTCGTGCCGATGTCGCCGCGCTTGGCGTCGACCAGCACGATGAGGCCGGCGTCGCGCGCAGCTGCGCAAACCTCCTCCATCGCCTGCAGGCCTTTCCAGCCCCAGCGCTCGAACAGGCCGGCCTGCGGCTTCACGATGGCGACCTTGCCCGCACACTGCTGCACCACCGCCCTGCCCCACAGCGATGCAGCCTTGGCGCTGGGCGCGCCGAAGATGGCGGGCATCAGCGTGGGATGCGGATCGATGCCGACGCACAGCGGGCCGAGCTTGCGCGCGCCAAGGACGAGGCGGTCTGCGAATGAGAGCTGGCTCAATTGTCGCTCACGCGGCACAGCACTTTCACGATGGCCCGTTCATCGCGCATGCGGTCAGCCTCCTTGATGTAGGAGGAAGCCGCCAAGGGGTAGGCCTCCCCGCCCGGCGCCGAGAGCCCCTGAGCTTCGAGGAAGGAGCTAATCGAGTCGGGCGTGGCCGTATAGATGCGTCCGCGGCGCGGGCTTTCGGCGACGATCACGCCGATGACGGCGCCGTCCTTGTCGAACACCGGGCCGCCGCTCATGCCCGAAAGCGTGCCTTCGATGCCGTCGGATCGGGCATTCTCCGCCCAAGCCAGGACAGGTTCTTCCATCGCATACCGGCCGCGGGTGACGAGACGCGAGCGGGACTGGAGGTTGGACGCCGCCTCGCCCGAGCGGCCCTGTGGGAAGCCGACATGATAGCCTGCCTCGCCGATGCGCAGCTCGCGGCCGAGATTGAGTTCAAGCGCGGCAGGCGCGCGATCGGTGACCAGGAGGGCCAGGTCGGAGGTGTGCGAGGTGCGCACTTCATCAACGCGGACCATGCGGCCATCGCCGACAGACAGACCCACGCGCGAGCAGCCATCGACCACGTGGCGGGCGGTAAGCCACATGCCGGAGCGGTTGATCGCGAAGGCGGTGCCGATGCCATCCTCTGCATCGCCGACCTGGACAAGCACGCGCTCGTCGAACGGGTCGGGATCGGGAAGCAGCGGACCCTGCGGATCGGCGGCGTCCTTTTCGGGACGCGCCACCGGCATCTTCCTGGCGGCAGGCGTGCCGGCGCCCGGCGTCTCGACGCCGGCGACTGCGATTTCGACTTCCTGGGATTGCGGATGGCGCGCGTTGCGCTCGGCCCAGAACAGGCCGGCGACAATGATGGTCAGCACCACCGTATAGACCAGCCAGTCAGGGAGTCTCATTGCGAGTTCCGGGGCCTTTTCCGGGATCAGCCGGGCCACGTCTTCAGGAAGCTACGTATATTCTTCCGGGGTGGGGTCCCCACAAGGGCGCAAGGCATCGGAATGGCGTGGCCGGTTGTCTCTCCCTGCCCCTCGGTCCTGCCCAGCAATCGCTGCGTCATGCCGTTAACGGCAGGTATTCATTGCGTTTTCGGTCAAAGACTCCTTTTGACAACCTTCCCGGACGCGCGCCTCAATTTGCTACCGGGCAAGTCAACAGACCCGGACAGGAAAGGGAGTGTCGATGAAACGTACGGTTTCACTTGTTGCGTTCCTCCTGGTTGCCACGGCCGCACCAGTCACCCTGGCGGGCTGCAGCGGCGTGAAAGCCGGGAAACAGGAATTCGCGGATGCATGTTCCACCCACATGGGCGGGCAGAAATCCAAGTGCGCCTGCTTCGTGGATTCAGTCGAGAAGGAACTGCCGCCGGATATGTTCGCAACGGTGGCGCAAGGCGCTTACGACAACCGCAAGATGAACGGCATGCTGCCGGAAAGCCTG
>DASYKO010000403.1:0-2833 GCA_035995285.1 Hyphomonadaceae bacterium
CTCTTCGGGAGGCACTATGAACAAGAAACTGCTCGCCGCCGCCGTGGCCGTTGTGGCCCTTGGCGGCATCGCGGCCGGCGTCGCCTACGCACAGACGATCGCCATGGCCGGCGCCACCATCAAGGTTCCCGCGAAGGCGGACGACTTCCGCCTCGTTGACCAGAACTCGAAGGCGCACCTGCTCAGCTACTACAAGAACTCGCCCGCCGTGGTGATCATCTCCGCCGAGAACGGCGCGAAAGAGATCCGCGCCGCCGCCGCCGCGATCAAGGAGCTGCAGGCCTCGTTCAAGGGCAAGGACGTTCCGGTGTTCCTGCTCAACTCCAACCCGAAAGACAACCGCGATACGATCGCCGCCGACATGAAGGCCGCCGGCCTCGACATGCCGGTGCTGATCGACGACTCGCAGCTGATCGGTGAATCGCTCGGCGTCACCCGCATCGCCCAGGCCTTCGTCATCCAGCCCAAGACGCTGAACATCGTCTACTCCGGCCCGATCGATGATCGCTTCGCTTCCGGCTCGGCCAAATCCGGCGCCGCGAAGAAGGCCTATGTCGTCGACGCGGTGAACAGCCTCGTCGCCGGCCAGTCGGTGAAGGTCTCCAACGTCAAGCTCGACACGGCGAAGCTCGCCTTCCCGCTGCGCGACAAGGCGAAGGACTTCACCAAGATCTCGTACGAAAAAGAGATCTCGCCGATCCTCGCGAAGAACTGCGTCGCCTGCCACTCCGAAGGCGGCATCGGCCCGTTCGCGATGGACAGCTATGAAAAGGTCAAAGGCTTCTCCGGCATGATCCGCGAAGCCGTGCGCACCGACCGCATGCCGCCCTACAATGCCGACCCGCACGTCGGCAAATTCTCGGGCGACATGAACCTGACCGACGCCGACCAGCAGACCCTCGTCCACTGGATCGAGGCCGGCGCACCGCGTGGCGAAGGCTCCGACCCGCTGAAGATCAACGCCAAGCCTGCTCCGGAATGGGAACTCGGCCAGCCGGACTACATCATCACCCTGCCGTCCGCAGACGTGCCCGCTTCGGGCATCGTCGATTACCAGAACCCGCGCGTCGCCAACACGATGCCGGAAGGCCGCTGGCTGCGTGCCAGCCAGGTGAAGGCCGGCGACCGCCGCGCCGTTCACCACCTGCTCTCCAACGGGGTTGGCGGCTATGCCGTCGGCGCCGAGACCACCGTCTATCCGGACGGAACGGGCACCTGGGTCGACGCCAAGCAGACCTTCCAGTTCCAGATGCACTACACGCCCTATGGCAAGGCGACGACGGACGTGACGCGCGTTGGCCTCTACTTCTATCCGAAGGACAAGCCGCCGACGATCCTGCGCCGCAACGCCGTGATCGCCAACGCCGGGATCGAGATCCCGCCGAACCAGGCGCGCTGGACGGAAACCGCCTACATCACCTTCCCCGAGAAGGCGACGCTCTACTCCGTCTTCCCGCACGCGCACTATCGCGGCGAGAACATGGAAGTCTCGATCCGCAAGCCGGGTTCGGACAAGGAAGAACTGATCCTCGGCATGCCGAAATACGACTTCAACTGGCAGCGCGGATATGAGTTCGCCACGCCGATCAAGCTCGAGGCCGGCACCAAGCTGATCACGCGCTACCAGTACGACAACTCCAAGAACAACCCTGCCAACCCCGACCCGAACATCACGGTCACCTGGGGCGAGCAGAGCCACGAGGAGATGCAGTACACCGCGCTCGGCTTCCGCTGGGATGACGAGACCGTCGACAACCGCAAGGACGACTACCAGAAGCGCCTCGAGGCTTCGCGCAACATGGGCATCATGGACGTGAACATCGACGGCAAGGTCGCCAAGTCGGAAGTCCGCGGCCGCATGGGCCAGCGCCTCCTCGCCGCGTTCGACCAGCTCGACACGGACAAGGACGGCTACCTGACCGAAACCGAAATGGCCTCGATCGCCTCGATCATGCAGCGCTCGATCAACGCTGCGCAGGCCCAGCAGAGCGTCGGCCAGTAGGGTCGAAACTCGACTAGACAACGGAGCAGGCGGACCCCAAAGGTCCGCCTGTTTTCGTTTGGGGTCGGCGAGCGCATGAGCAAGAAGATCATTCTCGCCACCATCGGCAGCCTTGGCGATCTCCATCCTTTCATCGCTCTGGGCCTCGCCCTCAAGGCGCGTGGCCACCGCCCGGTGCTCGCCGTACCGAAGAGCAATGTCGAGAAAGTGGAAAACGCAGGGCTGGAAGCCGCGCCTATCTTCCCGACCTTCCAGGAAATCGGCGCCATGCTGGGCATGAGCGAGGAAGCCGCCACCCTGAAGATGTTCCGCGACCCGGATTTCCTGATCCGTCGCCTGATGCTGCACTACCTGCCCGCCTCTACCGAAGCACTGGACAAGCTCGCCGACGGCGCCTCCGCCATCGTCTCGACCATGTTCGCCTTCGCCTCGGCCATCGTCGCGGAGAAGCGGCGGATCCCGCTGATCGAAGCCGTGCTGCAGCCCTTCTCGATGATGTCCCCGCTCGACCCGCCGCGCTCGCACGAGTTCTGGATGCTCGCCCGCCCGCCGATCGGCCCCGTGAAGGCCGCTTACGACCGGATGGAGATGGCGTTCATCCGCACCGAACTTCGCCGCCGCTACAACACCCGCATCAACCGCGTGCGCGCAGCCCACGGCCTCGGCCCCCTCGGCCGCGCGCCCATCTTTGCCGGCCCGCGCGCCGACGCCCCGCTCGTCCTCGGCATGTGGTCGGAAGCGCTCGCGCCGCGCCCGGCAGACTATCCGCCCAACACCGTCATCACCGGCTTCCCCGTCTTCGACAGCGACACCGGCGCGCCGGAAATGCTC
>DASYKO010000404.1:0-4147 GCA_035995285.1 Hyphomonadaceae bacterium
CTCCCTGCGCAAAGGGACGACGCTCACCAAAGAGATGTTCCTGAACCACCTCTACGGAGGCATGGACGAGCCGGAACTCAAGATCATCGACGTGTTCATCTGCAAGCTTCGCAAGAAGCTGGCGCAGGCGACCGGCGGAGACCATTTCATCGAAACGGTGTGGGGGCGTGGTTACGTGCTGCGTGACCCGGATCCCCGCGTGGCGGCCGCTGAGCAGGCTGCCTAGCTTCCAGCGGAACACTGACCGAACCAAGAAGGGGCGGGCCGAAAGGCTCGCCCTTTCGACATTTGGGCCTGCCCTTCCTGGAGCTTGGGCGATCAGGGTTACGCGCGCGTCTGCCTGTACCGCTCGGGCGGCGCTGCTATGCTGGCCCGGCAAGAAACCTTGGGGGAGTCATCATGTCGCGTATCGCCATGGCGGGATTGTTGTTCGCGCTGACCGCGTGCGCGAGTGATCCCGCGCCGCCAGCGACGCTGGCGCCCGTCGCGCGGAGCGAGATGACGCAGGAACAACAGGCAGCTTTCCTTGCCGGGGCGCGCGCACGCATGGAGACGGCCACGGCCAATGTTCGCGGCATGGCGAAGGCGGAGATCGTCAGCGGAATGAGGGCGTCGGTTTCCAACCGCACGCACCTGATTTTACAGGAAGGGCACGGCGTCTATCTCGAATACACCGACGCGCAGGGCCGGCTCTTCATGTGGTATCCCGGGAACAGGAATGTGGTGTCAGGCACGTGGGGCGTGGTGGAGACATATTCCCCTCCCCGCACCTGCTTCAAATATCTCAATGCCGTGCATGGCGTGACGGGAGAGTATGAGCCCAACGAGTGCGTGCCGCCCGAACAGGTGATCGGCAGGCCGTACGATCTTGGCGTGCATGAAGGTGATCCCTTCAACCTGGCCAGCGGCAAGATTCCCTACTTGAAGTCCAAGTCGGATGTCCCGGCATGGCCGGACTGACGCTCCCTCCCTTCCGCACCCTCGAGACGAAGCGCCTGTGGCTGAGGCCGCTGGCAATGTCGGATGCACCGGCGATCCAGCGGCGGTTTGCGCACTGGGACATTGTGAAGCTGCTCAATGGAAAAGTGCCGTGGCCCTATCCCGATGACGGCGCCGTGCAGTTCCTGAGCGGGAAGCTGGGGCGGGCGAGTGACGCGGAGGGCTACACCTGGGCGCTGTGGCTCAAGGACGGAGAGCCTGACAACCCGAGCGAACTGATCGGGCTGATCGAGCTGCGGCCGAATGCCGGCACGGATGCGCGGGGGTTCTGGCTGTCGAAGGAATTCTGGAGGCGCGGGCTGATGACCGAGGCGGCCGACCGGGTGCTGGATTTTGCGTTCGACGAGGTGGGGATGATGGAGATCACCCTCACCAACGCCAAGGAGAACGTGCGGTCGGGCAAGGTGAAGGAGCGCCAGGGCGCGACCCCCGTCGGCGAGGACACGATCGAGACGGTGAGCGGGGTGAAACCGCGGCAGATATGGCGGCTGACGGCGGAGGAGTGGCGGAGGCGACGCCTGTAGCCTTCCGGCTGACCTGGATCAACGCCCCTTGCCTTCGGTGAGCGGAATGAGCTTCAAGTCAGCAAGCCGGGAGCGCGAACCTCATGACCAATTTCCGCGAGCAGTTGGCGCAGGACCTGTTGGGGTGCGATTACGCCACCCTGTCTGCGCAGAAGAAGAGCGTGATCGACCTAGTCGCCGACCAGAGGCCGACGGGGGTGGGTCCGCTGATTGCAGTGGACGAACGGGATGGCTGGCAAAAACTGGCGGACAATGTCGCCAAGGTGGGCGGATCATGGTCCTTCATCATCACCTTCGGCGTCATCCTGACGGTCTGGGTTTCCTCAAACCTCGTCCTGACGGTCTTTGGCCGGGCGTTTGACCCCTACCCCTTCATCTTCCTCAACCTGCTGCTTTCGATGGTCGCGGCCTTGCAGGCGCCGATCATCATGATGAGCCAGAACCGGCAGGCCGCCATCGACCGCGCCGCGGCCGAACACGACTATGTCGTGAACCTGAGGGCCGAGCTGGAAATCATGCTGCTGCACGACAAGCTGGACGCCATGCGCGACAGGGACGTCCTGACCCGGCTGGATGATGTGAACAGCCGCCTTGCGGCGATCGACGCCCGGTTGGCGCAACTGCCGGTGCAGCCCTCGCGCTAGATCGCGCCCGTCACTCCGCGCATGGCGAGCATCAGGGCGGCGACGAAGCCGATGAAGTGGACGCCGCGGATAGCCAGGGGGCGCAGGTTCGGCTTCCAGAGGCCTGCTGCAACGTAGCCAACGCCGATCAGCCCGGCGAGGCCGAGGCAGGTGGCGATGATGACCGGCGCGAGATTGCCGAAGCCGAGGAAAGCCAGGGGCATCGAGAACATGGCGGCGCCGAAGCCCAGGATCTCGCCGACCAGCCTGCCCGCATCCGTCGCCGCAACGGCGCACAGGGCCGCCCACAGCGCTATGGCGCCGCCGAGGGCGCCGAGTTCTGTGGGGTAACTGCGGGCCGGAAAGGCCTCTGCGGGGAAATTTTCGGGAGAAGAAGGATGCGCATCACTCGACATGCGAGGGGATTTAGCAGCGCACGGCTAAAGCCGAATTAAGCGCGCGGGGCGGGCTGCAAATTTCATCCGGAAAATTTGAAGGCATGGGACGGTATCGTTTTGGATCGCCGACACCTTGCAAGCCCACCCACCCCCCACCTGTCCGCCCCCCTTCGGGCGGGCGGGACCGCGTAGTTGGACTTGGTCAACGAACTTCGATCTTCGATGCAGTAGCCGGTGCTGGCTGTTGAGTAAGTTCGCGCATCAGGGTCCCGCCCGCCCGAAGGGGGGCGGACAGGTGGGGGTGGTTCATCTAGTTCCGATGTTAGAGATTGCGCGTATGGCCCAAGGATTCTCGGGTCGAGCCCGAGAATGACTCGTGAGCGAAACTAAGCCGCCGCTGCGCGGATGGTCTGCTGTTTGTGTTCGCGGTTCACTTCGCGCAGTTCGACCGCGCGTTTTTCGAGATCGGCGATCAGCATCTTGAGGTTCTTGGTGTTGGACTTCCAAGCGATGTCGAAGATGTCGCCCACGATCGGCAGGGCGCCGATGGTGATGTCGAGGCCCCAGTTCATGTACATGCGCGCCATGGCCCAGCGCGAGGCGCCGAGGCGGCGGGCTTCGTTGATCACGTAGAGGCCGATCGCGCCGGTCACGATATCGCCAACAAAGGGTACGAGCCCGATGATGCCATCGAGACCGAACTTGACCCCGCCAATCGAGAACTGGCTGTCGAGAGCCTGCGCCAGCCGCTTCAGCCGCGCGACGTCATCACACTTGTTAGCCATCAATACTCACCACCAGGAACGCTTCTGCGGTCCATTACACTGAGGTAATACAACGCATCAGCTTCTGAAAGGTTCACCAAGGGTCGCTTTGCAGCACTCTTGATGTCGCAGCCCATACAATGCCCAGCCCGCAGGACTGTTTCCGCGGTGCAGCAGTAACTTAGCAATCCCCGGGCCCCGGCGTGCGGACGCATTATGCCGCAGCGGCTAGTGCCCTGACTCTTCGATCAGGGCCCTGACTCTGCTGGAGATTTTAGTGGTGAGTTTTGGTGTAGGCCTTGGCCTGTTTGCCAACGATTCTCAACAAGTCGCCCATTGAGTGGTCCACGTCGATCAAATGCAGGCCCCAGGCGAGGTCCGGTCCGGTGGGGCGGATGATCTCTCCACCGAGCTCATCCGTGCGCTTGTCGGACGGGTCAGCGTTAACGTGCATCTCCAGGTAACTGAACTCGCCCTTGCTCACGCACTGGGTGGAGACGAGGCCGGGGACCTTCACGAAAGGCGTCGCGACAGTGGGCTCAGGCGCAGCCCAGGCCGGCTGGGTCGTGCCGCCCGAGCCGTTGAGGAAGCCCTTGGCGAGGAAGTAGCTGTCAGGCGTGCCCTTCCCGGCCGCGAGGTTCGCCGGGTTGGTGCAGGCGGCGACCATGCCGTTGCGCGTGCGGCCGAAATTGGAATTGGCGGCGGGCGGCAGGCGGTCGCGGAAGGAGGCGTAGGTGATCATGCAGCCGACTTGATCCTCGGACTTGCACAGCGGGATCGTCTTGTACGTGCCGCCGACATCCTGTCCCGGGGGGACCATCACGGCGGAACCCAGCACG
>DASYKO010000405.1:0-3805 GCA_035995285.1 Hyphomonadaceae bacterium
GATGGTCTCGGTCGACATGCGGCCGACGGAAAGTTCGGCATAGGCATTCGAGACCCGGCCGGCGATTTCGGCGATGAGGCGCGCTGAGAGCGTGTGGCCGATGGCGCTGCGGACTTCGCGGAAGCGGTCGACGCCGATGGCGGCGCCGAAGATCGTGCCGGCGGGCACGCGCTCGCGCATGCCGTTAAGGCGTTCGGTGAGGGCGCGCAGGTTGGGCAGGCCGGTTTCGTTGTCGTGCTGGGCGAGGTGGATGATGCGCTTTTCGCGGGCGGCGATCTCGCCGGACATGGTGTTGAAGTTGGAGGCCAGTTCCGCGATCTCGTTGCGGCCGCCGACCTTCACTTCGGCAAGCTCGCCGGTGGCGAGGCGCGAGGCGGCGGTCGAGAGATGCGAGATCGGGCCGGTGACGCGGCCGGAGACGAACCAGCTGCCGAAGAGAAGCGCGATCAGTCCGGCTAGGCCTATAGCCATGATGGTCGCCAGCATCGAGCGGTAATGCGCCTGGTTCACGGCAAGGGAGTATTCGAGGAGCAGGGCTGCGGTGAGATCGCCGCCGAATGAGTCGAGCGGTTTCACGCCGGCGATCGACTGGTTCTCCGGGATGTTGATGAGGGCTGCGCCATCCTTGTCGGCCATGGTGCGCGAGGCGAGTTCCTCGCCGGAGAGTTTGAGCTTGTCGGCGCCGCGGGCGTCGACGGAGGCCCAGGGCTTCTGGCCGTGGCGGATATAGAGGTGGGCGGTGAGCGGGATGGCCGAGAGGCTTTCGAGTTCGCCGAGGTCGGCCCCGCCGAGGCGCTTGCCGAAGACGACCCAGCCGATGAGGGTCGGTGCGTTGATCGGGGCGGCGACGGCCTGGAAGGGGGCGCCGTCCAGCATGAGGACGCCGGAGGGATCGGTTTCGGTCTTGAGGGTCTCGAAGAGGACGGGGTCGGCGGTTTTGGTCTCGCTTGAACCCGAAAGCACATGGCCGTCGAGATCGACGATGAAGGCGGTGTCGACGCCGGGGCGGGACTGGAGGTTGTCGAGGGCGGAGAGGATCGTTTCCTGGTCGCCCGTTGCAACGGCACCGCGGAAGCCGAAATCGCGGGCGAGCACCTGGGCGGTTTCCGAGAGCTGGTCGGAGCGGAGCTTCCACAGGCGGTCGAACACAGCGGAGGATGCGCTCATCTCCGCCTTCACGGCTTCGCGGGAATTGCCTTCGACTGCAACGTACACGGCGCCGGCGATAAGCAGCAGCACCGCGCCGAAGAGGGCGGCGTAGATCAGGGCCAGTTCTGTGGAGAGGCGGCGGAACATCTTAGTGGTGGCTCATGGCCGGGCTTTGGGCTGTGACATCGAGGGCGACGGTGACAGCGCTACCGCTCGGCGAGATCGAGACGTCGCTGACGGCTATCTGTTCCTTGGCCTTGGCGTAGGGGTGCCAGACGGTGAGTTTCGTGGCGCCATCGGGCGCGCCCGGAATTTTTGCGACACCGTCTGCGCCGGTCTTCGCAGCGAAGGGCGTATCGACGATGCGGATGAAGCCGACCATCGTGTCGTGGATGTTGCAGCCGATCGCGGCCGTGCCCACCGACTTGAAGGTGACGGCGCGCTTGTCTTCGCGGCCGTAGAGTTCGAGTTCGAACTTATTGCCCTTCGAGAAGGAATAGACGTGGTGGCGGAACTTATCGAGGTTGGGGAAGGAAACTTCCGCGCCTTGAGGAACGATGAGCACGAACGGGATGAACTGCTTGTCCTTCTGCGCCACTTCGAGCTTCCACGCGAAGGCGGGCTTTGCGCCATTGCCGGGCAAGGTGATGACAGCGTCGGCGAGCGGCTTGCCGTCCGGCGTGGTGACGGTGACGCTGAGATCGCCTGCGCATGCAGGCGCCACGATTGCGCCGAAGGCGCAGGCAGCGAGAACCGAACGGAGGATCATGTCGCGGTTTTAACAGAGCGCGCCAAACATTCCGTAAACCTGCGCCAAATGGAGACTCGCAAGGGAGACTCTCAATTAAGTCGGGGGAAGTCCCCGCGAGGGGTGCGGCTATCCGGCCGCAGGTCGTTACTCATTGCTTAACCCGGTCACGCGAATTTTCCCGATCGGGCCGAGGCCCGCGCGAGGTTCGTATGTCCGTGCGTGTTGGCTTTGCCGTTTCTCTTGTCGCGCTGTGCGCAGCTCCCGCTGTTGCGCAGGGCTTCGACATCGAGACCGGCGGCAAGCTGCGGCTGACGCGCGGCATCTCCACGGTGGAAGGACAGGGCGGCGGCGGGCTCACGCCTTGGGCCACGATCACCGGTGATGAGACGGACCGCGGCATGGGCGCGAGCGCGCATGCGACGATGGTCGAACTGCCCGACTATGGATTTATCTCGTACGGCGTTGCGGTCGGTTTGTTCGATCGCGTCGAGCTCTCCTACACGCGAGAAGAATTCGACACGCGCGATGTGGGCGCGGCGCTGGGCCTGGGGCAGGGCTTCACGTTTGGACAGGATGTCTTTGGCGCAAAGCTGAAGCTGACCGGCGATGCGGTCTATGCGCAGGACACGTGGATGCCGCAGGTGGCGGTCGGCGCCAACTGGAAGATGAATGACCAGGACGCGATCGTGCACGCGATCGGGGCCACGGACTCCGAAGGCTGGGAGGCCTATGCCAGCGCCACCAAGATCCTGCTGGACCAGTCCATCCTGCTGAACGGCACGCTGCGCTGGACGAATGCGAACCAGACGGGACTGCTCGGCTTTGGGGGCGACAAGCAAGAGGACCATGAGCTGGAGGCGGAGGCCTCGCTCGGCTGGCTGGTGAACCGCTATCTGCTGGTCGGCGGCGAATACCGGATGAAGCCGGACAATCTGGGGATCGCACAGGAAGACGACTGGCTCGATCTCTTCGCTGCCTGGTCGATCACCCGCGAACTCACTCTTACCGGGGCCTATGCCGACCTCGGCTCGATCGCGACGTTCGAGGACCAGCGCGGGTTCTACCTGTCGTTGCAGGCGGGATTCTGAGATGAAACGGATCGCCGCCCTTATCGCATCGTGGCTACTTGCAACCTCGCAGGCTGCCTTCGCGCAGGCCGCGCCGCCGCCTCCGGCGGAAGTGAGCGAACCGGTATCATTGCCTCCCATGCTCGACGTTCCGCTGGGTGAGGAGCCGGTCGATCCCTATGAGATGTCTAACAAAAACGCCGGAGCGAGCCCGTTCGAAGGAACGCAGATGCTGGAGGCGTTCCATGGCCGCGATGGCATCGGGCGGATCGTTGCCGACCTCGTACGCTCGCTGCCTCATTCGCGCATCGCCGACATCTTCCGCGCCACCGACATGAAGCGGCTGGAGCGGATGCTGAACGAGCAGTTCTGCTACATCCTAAATGGCGGCTGCGACTATACCGGGCGCGACATGAAGACGACCCACGAAGATCAAGGCGTGACGAGGGCCGAGTTCGGCGCGCTCGTGGAGCTTCTGCAGGATGCGATGGATGCCGAGCACGTGTTGCCGTCTGCCCAGAACAGGTTCCTCGCGAAGCTCGCGCCAATGAAGCGAGATGTTGTGGTTCGCTGAGCCGAACACGCCATCACTGCGCTCAGGTTCCGCTACATGACGCGGAGATGAACAGAGCCTGTCGCTCAAGTTAGAGTCTGTTCCCCCTTTCTTCTGCCTACAAACATGCCTGCAATACGGACGAGAAAAAAATTCCGGGCCCGGACGTTTTTTCTTTCCTTGCGCTTCCAAAAAAATCGCGCGACTCTCATCAGTGGGGCGAGGCGAAACTGGAGCGATCCATGGACCGCGCTGCCGCGCTTGCCCTTCTCAATGATGTATTAG
>DASYKO010000406.1:0-2480 GCA_035995285.1 Hyphomonadaceae bacterium
CGGCTTCAAAAGGACAACCGACAAAACCTTCCGAAGTTCCGCCGTGATACGGTTGAATTGCTAACGTTTTACGTCATCTGGAGAGCAAGCTCCGGCGGTGGTTAGCGCTGCGTCACTTCGAACGCTTCAATTGAGCCATTCTCGGGCCGTCAGGGGCAAATCCGCCCCTGCATTGCCTTGATTCCGGGGCCCCCCGCCGATACGGTCCCGCGCGCCTGACCCCCTCGCAAAAGAACCTGACCTGACGATGGACGCCATCCCCGACCATATGCGCCCGGAACGCTCGTTCCAGGGTTTTATCCTGGCTCTGCAGCGGTTCTGGGCCGATCAGGGCTGCGTGATCCTGCAGCCGTACGACATGGAAATGGGCGCCGGCACGTTCCATCCGGCAACGACGCTGCGCGCGCTGGGGCCGCGGCCGTGGAAGGCCGCTTATGTGCAGCCCTCGCGCCGGCCCAAGGACGGCCGCTACGGCGAAAACCCCAACCGGCTGCAGCACTATTACCAGTTCCAGGTGATCATAAAACCGTCGCCGCCGGACCTTCAGGATCTGTACCTGAAGTCGCTCGCCGCCATCGGCATCGATTCCAGCCTGCATGACATCCGCTTTGTCGAGGACGACTGGGAAAGCCCGACGCTCGGCGCCTGGGGATTGGGCTGGGAGTGCTGGTGCGACGGCATGGAAGTGTCGCAGTTCACTTACTTCCAGCAGGTCGCTGGCGTCGAATGCGCGCCGGTCGCCGGTGAACTCACCTACGGCCTCGAGCGCCTGGCGATGTATGTGCAGGGCGTCGACAACGTCTACGATCTCAACTTCAACGGCCGCGAGGGCGCCGACAAGGTGACCTATGGCGACGTGTTCCTGCAGGCCGAGCAGGAATATTCCCGGCACAATTTCGAGTACTCCGACGCCGACATGCTGTTCAAGCAGTTCTCGATGGCCGAGGAAGCCTGCAAGAAATATCTCGAGGCGGGCTGGAAGAGCGGCAGCAACCGCAAAGAACACCTGATGGCGCTGCCGGCCTATGACCAGTGCATCAAGGCCAGCCACGTCTTCAACCTGCTCGACGCCCGCGGGGTGATCTCGGTGACCGAGCGACAGAGCTACATCATGCGCGTCCGCGAACTGGCCAAAGCCTGCGGCGAAGCCTGGGTGCATACAGAGGCGGGTGGGGCGGCGTGAGAACGACAATCATGGAATTGAGCGTTTCAGCGAGCACGAACCTTCTCCCCTCCCTCCGCGCGCGCAGCGCGTGGCGGGGAGGGGTCGGGGGTGGGGGGTGCCAGATGCCACAAAGACCGCAGCGTTCAACCGACAAACGCGTGCCGCGCGCCCGCCTGTTGCGCCGTGACGCCACCGAAGCCGAAAAGAAGCTATGGCAGCATTTGCGGCAACCCCCGTTCAAGCAGCACCACTTTCGACGTCAGGCGACGATCGGGCCCTACTTCGCCGATTTCGCAAGCCATCAACTCAAGCTCGTCATCGAGGTCGACGGCGGGCAGCATTCCCTTAATGCGTCGGATGAGACGCGCACCCAATATCTCGAAGCGAACGGCTATCGCGTCCTGAGATTCTGGAACAACGAAGTTCTTGAGAATATGTCCGGCGTTCTCTCGACGATCGATACAGCAATCGCCGCTGATAGACCTCCCACCCCCGACCCCTCCCCGCCGCAGGCGGGGGGAGGGGAGTAAAAAATGCCCGATCTCCTGCTCGAATTGTTCTCCGAAGAAATTCCCGCGCGCATGCAGGCGAAGGCGGCTGACGATCTGCGCCGCATGGTCACTGACAAGCTGGTGGCCGAGGGCCTGGTTTATGAAGGCGCCAAGGCGTTCGCGACGCCGCGGCGGCTGGCGCTGACGGTGCACGGCATTCCGGCGCGCCAATCCGACCTCAAGGAAGAGCGCAAGGGCCCGCGCGTCGGCGGCCCGGACGCGGCGATCCAGGGCTTTCTCAAGGCCACGGGTCTCGCCTCGCTCGACGAAGCAAAGATCCAGCGCGACCCGAAGAAGGGCGATTTCTACATCGCGCTGATCGAAAAGCCCGGCCGGGCCACGCTCGACGTGCTGGCCGACATGCTGCCGGTGATCATCCGGACCTTCCCGTGGCCGAAATCGATGCGCTGGGGTGAGCGTTCCGCAAAACCGGGTGCGCTGAACTGGGTGCGGCCGCTACATTCGATCATTGCCACTTTTGGCATCGATACCGAAGAACCTGACGTCGTAAAATTCGACATCGCGGGCATCGACGCCGGCCAGACCACATTTGGTCATCGCTTCATGGCGCCGGCCGCGATCTCCGTGCGCCGCTTCGAGGATTACGAAGCGAAGCTGAAGGCCGCAAAGGTCGTGCTCGACCCGCAGGCCCGCAAGGACATCATTTTGGCCGATGCCAAGCAGCTGGCGTTCGCGCAAGGGTTTGAGCTGGTTGAGGATCAGGTGCTGCTTGATGAGGTTTCCGGACTTGTCGAATGGCCTGT
>DASYKO010000407.1:0-4352 GCA_035995285.1 Hyphomonadaceae bacterium
GCATCACACTGGCCGTCATCGACTCGGCCATCGCCAACGTCGCCCTGCCGACCATCGCCGCAGACCTCAACACCGAGCCCTCCGCCTCGATCTGGGTGGTCAACGGCTACCAGCTGGCGATCACCGTCTCGCTGCTGCCGCTCTCCTCGCTGGGAGACCGCATCGGCTATCGCAATGTCTACCTGCCGGGCCTCGTCGTCTTCACCCTCGCCTCGCTTGCCTGCGCGCTCTCGACCTCGCTGCCCATGCTCGCCGCCGCCCGTGTGATCCAGGGCTTCGGCGCCGCGGGCATCATGTCGGTCAACACTGCCCTCGTCCGGCATATCTATCCCCAGCACCTTCTCGGTCGCGGCATCGGCATCAACGCGCTTGTCGTCTCCCTCTCCGCGGCAGCCGGCCCCACCATCGCCAGCGCCATCCTCACCGTCTCCACCTGGCCCTTCCTCTTTGCCGTCAACCTGCCCATCGGCATCATCGCCTTCATCCTCTCCGCGCGATACCTGCCGAAGAACCCCCGCTCGCCGCACAGATTCGACATCGTGAGCGCGCTCATGTCCGCCGCCACCTTCGGCCTCCTCATCGGCAGCATCGACGCGCTCGGCCAGGGCGAAGGCTTCGGGCTCTTTGTCATCGAGCTGCTGGCCGGCGGCGTCCTCGCCTACGTCCTCACGCGCCGCGAGTTGGGCAATCCCGCGCCCGTCCTGCCGGTCGATCTCCTGCGCATCCCCATCTTCACCCTGTCGATCGCAACCTCCGTCTGCTCCTTCGCTGCCCAGATGCTCGCGCTGGTGTCGCTGCCCTTCATGCTGCACGGCCTCGGCTACAGCGCGGTGGAAACCGGTCTGCTCATCACGCCCTGGCCCGTCGCCATCGCGATCGCCGCGCCCGTAGCAGGCCGCCTCGCCGACCGTTATCCCGCAGGCCTTCTCGGCGGCATCGGTCTTGCCGCATTCGCGCTTGGCCTGCTCTCGCTCGCGCTGATGCCGAGCCATCCCAACGAGTTCGACATCGTCTGGCGCATGGCGCTGTGCGGCATCGGCTTCGGCATTTTCCAGTCGCCCAACAACCGCGCGATGATCACCGCGGCGCCGAAATCCCGCTCCGGCGGCGCCTCCGGCATGCTCGGCACGGCGCGCCTACTCGGCCAGACCAGCGGGGCCGCCCTCGTCGCCCTGCTCTTCGCACGCGTGCCCGAGAACGCCTCGGTGATGGCCCTCTTGATTGGCGCCTTCGCCGCGATGGTGGCGGCCTGCGTCAGCCTCGCCCGCCTCTACGAAGGACGCGTGCTGCAGGATGCCCGCCCCTCCAACCCCGAAGCCGACCCGATGATGCACGCAGACGTGCTCAAGGAACAGCAGAAGACAGAACCGCCTAAGGAGCCGTAGCGCTCAATCGCAAGCGACAATACGCCGACACCCGAACGACACCGTCCACCCCCCACCTGTCCGCCCCCCTTCGGGCGGGCGGGACCATGTTGCTGCAGCTTACCCTGATCGTTCTTTGTCCAATTTGTGAAACGTGGTCCCGCCCGCCCGAAGGGGGGCGGACAGGTGGGGGGTGGACGGTGTCGTTCCGTCCTCGCGTTTCGATCGCGGACTTACGAGCTCGCCTTCTTCGTCAGCCGCCTCACCGCCAGCGCCAGCAGCGGCAGCGCCGCCACCGCCAGCATCACCGGAAACATGTCGGCCGCCAGGCTCCCCACATCCGGCGGCGTATCGCGGTCCAGCACCTCAGCCGCCTTGGCCCCGGCGAACGAGTAGGCCGACACATAGGGGATCACCCCGATCATCGCTGCGATCAGGAACGGCGTGAACCTTGCGCCGAGAAACGCCGGCGCCACGTTGGAAATGCAATACGGCACCACCGGAATGAACCGCACCGCCAGCATCCAGATCAGCTGGTCCTTCGAGAACTCCGCCTGCACGCGCGCGAGATATTTTGCGGAAGCGGCCCGATAGCGCTCCGCCAGAAATGTGCGACCCGCGATGAAGACGGCCACCGCGCTCAGCACAGCCGCCGCCCACGACACGATCAGTCCCGGCCAGAACCCGAACAGCATTGCTCCGAAGATGATGATCCACAGCTGCGCCGGAAACAGCGTCAGCGCGATGGCGATGAACAGTAGGATGTAGAGCGCATACGCGAGCACAGTATATCCCGCGACAAACCCCGCCGCCGCCTCCTTCGCATCAACCGCCATCGACCATGTCAGCACGCCTGTCGACGTCGCCCACGTAACGCCGCCAACGATGGCCGCTGCAACGAGCGCCCACGCGATCAGAACCCACGGCGGGCCACTCTTCTGTGCTTGTTCTGTCACTGGGCTTCGCCCGCAATCATGCGCTCACGATCGCGATCGACGTTGGGCACCAGCAAGTGCACGACCACGACCGCAACGATCTTCGCAAAGGCGCACATCGCCAGCATCGTCGCCCAACTTCCCCCGCCATCGCGCACGAACCCGGTGTACTCGTTCATCGCCAGCCCGGAGAACCCGGCCAGCGTCGCTGCAATCCCGATCACCAGTCCCGTCATGCGCGCAGGAAAGACATCCGTCGCCAGCCCGAACACGCTGGTGGAAAACATCTGGTGGGCAGCCAGCGTCAGCCCCAGCAGCCCCGCCGCCACCCACACATTCGGCGCCCAGATCACCGCGAACGCTGGCACGGCCATCACCGCCGCCATCAGCATCGGCAGCTTGCGCGCCACGTTGAAGCTACGTCCCTTCGCCAGCAGCCAGCTCGACAGCGAGCCCGCAAACAGTGAGCCGATGCCCGCCATCAGGAAGATCAGCGCCACCGGCCATGAAGGCCCGCTGCGCAGCCCGAACATCTTGTTCAGCATGTCCGGTCCCCAGAACAGCAGGAACACCCAGACGAAGTCGGTGAAGAATTTCCCCGCCGTGATCGCCCACAGCCGCCGGTCTCCCAGCAACTGCCCGAACGCCTTCCAGTTCCGATCTGGCGATTGCGGCAGCGCCTGCACCGGCCCCCCATTCTTGCTGTTCAGGGGCCGCGGCAGCAGGAACCAGCACGCCAGCCACACAAAGCCGAACGCCCCCGTGATGATGAACGCCGCCTTCCATCCCCACGCCAGCGCAATCACCGGCACCAGCAACGGCGTCGCCACCGCGCCGATATTCGGCGCCAGGTTCATGATCCCCAGCGCAAAGGATCGATCATCGCCGCGAAACCACGTCCCCACCGTCTTCACCGCCGCCGGCAGGTTCACAGCCTCGAACACACCGAGCGCAACGCGCGTCGAGAAAAAGCCGGTGACCGTCGTCACCAGCACATGCGTCATCTGCGCAAGGCTCCACCCGCCCACGCCGATCGCATAGCCGGCACGCAGCCCCGCGCGATCGACAAACCACCCCACCGCCAGCATCGATGCGATGGTCGCCAGCTGGAAACCCGAATTGATGTGCGCGTACTCGCTCTCGCTCCAGGTGAAAGTCGCCTCGAGTTCCGGCTTCAGCAGCGCCAGCGCCTGCCGGTCCATGTAGTTCAGCATCGCCGCGCCAAATACCAGCGCCAGCGCCATCCACCGCGCGCCATCCGCGGCGGTATAGGGAGCAGCAATATGAGGCGCAGCCACGAATGGCTTCGCCGAAGTAGCTGTCATGAACGCATCCGCTCTTTTTCACGGAGCTTAGGCCGTTCAGACCCAAGTCGCCAGACCGCTGGTAAGCTGGCGCAACAAGGTCCCTCCCCTCCGGAGGGGAGGGACCCTATGGCGCCAGCTTACCCTGATCGTTTGCCCAATTCGCTCACCACTGGCGTTGCAGGCACAGTCCCGCCTCGATAGCCTCAGCGAAAAGAGACAAGAGGAAACCCCATGAAGGATCGCGCACTCGTACTGGGCGGCGGCGGCGCAGTCGGCGTCGCGTGGGAAACGGGCCTCGCAGCCGGCCTCCTCGCCGGAGGGATCGATCTCACAAAGTCAGACTACATCCAGGGCACATCAGCAGGCTCCATCGTCGGCTCCTCCCTCGCCCGCGGACTCGACCCCAAAGCCACTTACGACGCCCACCTCGCAGCCGCCCGCGCCCCGGCCGCGACCGCTGCGCCTTCAACCCCACCCGATCTCTCCAAGCTCATCACCTTCATGATGCGCTTCCCCACCGACGCCGAGCCCAGCCTCGACCTGCGCCGCGAGCTTGGCGAATTCTCGCGCTCCTCCGCCACCATCAGCGAAGACCAGCTCATCGCCAACATGACTGCCCTGGGCGCCGCCGGCGACTGGCCCGAGCGTTTCGCCTGCACCGCCGTCGATGCGGAAAGCGGCGAGTTCCACATCTGGCGCAAGTCCGACAAGGTCGATCTCGTGCGCGCCATCGCCTCCAGCTGCTC
>DASYKO010000408.1:0-6032 GCA_035995285.1 Hyphomonadaceae bacterium
CGTGCTGGTCGCCCACCTGCATGGCAACGCAGCGCAGGTTTCCGTCGAGATCGGCCGCGGCCAGATCCCGTCCGAAGCCCAGCCGAGTTTCGCCGAGCTGGAAGAGGCGCTGGGCGCCGTCACCGTCTAGAGTTTAGTGTAGAGTAGACCGAGTAGAGTATGCATTCTGCCAAGCGAGGCCCGGCTTCACAGCCGGGCCTTTTGCGTTTTGGAGCTAAGCGGCTTAGGGCCCCTTGGGTCCAGGCACGACCTTGGCTTCCTGCTGGGTCGACTCAAGCAACCACTTGTTGGCGGCGGTGATGATATCGGCCTTGGTGATCTTCTCGACTGCGGCCTTGATCGCGGGGAGCTTGTTGCGCTCGGTGTAGTCGGGGCGCGACTGGGCCTGGGCGAGGATGGAGACCCAATAGCCGTTGGAGGTCGCGTTCTGCGGCAGGACTTCCAGCTGGGGCGTGATGGCGCGGGAGAACTCATCGTCTGAAATGTCCCCTGCCCGCATCTGCGCGGCGATCTTTTCGAGCGCCTTGATGACCTTGTCGGCATCCTCCGGCTTCACTTCGGCGCCGGCGTTCATATAGCCGAAGCCTGAGTAATAGCTCGACAAGGAAGAATTGGCGGTGGGCGAATAGGTGGCGCCCAAGGCCTCGCGAATTTCCTCCGTCACCTTGAGGCGCATGACCGTG
Source organism: Hyphomonadaceae bacterium (assembly GCA_035995285.1). Classification (GTDB taxonomy): domain Bacteria; phylum Pseudomonadota; class Alphaproteobacteria; order Caulobacterales; family Hyphomonadaceae; genus UBA7672. The sequence continues at coordinate 684 of DASYKO010000408.1, forward strand.
ACCATCGCGCCAACGACGCGGGCGGCCTGCGGATCGACGTCGGGATCGATGGAGACGGGCCAGTAGACGAAAGCGAGCGCCTGGTTCTGCTCGCCGGCGTGGGTGAGCACGATGGGCGATTTGTCGGTGCGGAATTTGGGCGGATTGGGATCCTTGAATTTGGTCTGGATGGATTCGCGTTTCGGCAGCGCGCCGAAGGTTTTGGCGACGGCGTCGATGGCGGCCTGCTCGTCCATGTCGCCGACGATGGCGATCTCGATGGCGCCGCTCGCAAGGCGCGGGGCGAGGATGGGCTTGAGTTCAGCAAAGGTGCGCTTGGTCTCGCCATCGTCCTTGTCCGAGCCGAAACGCGTGTCGCCCGAGGCGAGCATGCGCATGCCCTTGGCGCTCCACACGGTTCCCGCATTGGCGTCGAGGCGCGGCCAGGCGAGTTCGACCGACTGGCGCCAGCGCCGCTCGGCCTCGGGGCGATAACCCGGGTGCGTGAGGAAGGCGGCGGAGACCTGCAGCTGCAGGAGAAGGTCGGTCGGCGTGGTGGCGTAGGTTCCGCCGAAGGACGTTCCGGACGGAGCAAAGCGCGTCTGCACCTGCTTGCCGGCGAGGATGGTGCGCAGATCGTCCGCCGAATGCTTCTCCAGCCCGCCACCGGAGAGGGCGCTTGCGATCGAAGAGAAGCCATAAGGCGTCTGCGGCAGGTCGAGATCACCATTGCCGACGCGGACGGAGACCTGGACAGCATTCTTCGAGAAGGTCGTCTTCTTCAGGTTGAGGCGGACATTGTTCTCGAACACGATCATGCGCGTGTCGATGTCCGCTATGCGCGTGTCGCTGGAGACTTTTCCGGGCGTTCCGAAATCCGTGTAGGCGAAGGTGAGGGCGGATTTGGCTTCCGGCGGCTTCACCGCGGTCTTGGCGCTTTCCTCCCACGCCTTGACGATCTCGGCCTCGACGCCGGGGCGGTCGACGGTGGAGGACATGAAGAAGAGCGGGTTCTTCATTTGCATCCACTTCTTGAACACGGCTTGGACCTGCGCCGGCGTCACGCTCTTTTCCCAGCCCTCGAAGCGCTTGAGGCCCGAGGATGGGGTGGAGAATACGGCATCGTCCTGGATCGAGCCGAGCAGCTGGCTCACGAGCTGGCCGGTGGTGCGGGTGTTCTCGCGCTGGGCGGCATTCTGCTGGCTGGTGCGCATGGCGGAGAGCTGCAGGTCGACCTCGTCCTTGGTGAAGCCGTAGAGCAGCGCGCGGCGCCATTCCTGTTCGAGCGCCTGCAGGCCAGGCTTCCAGCTTTCCGGGGTCACCGAGACGGAGCCCGAGGCGACGTCGACGGCCTCAAGAATATCTGACCCGGCGATGCCGGCCGAGCGGAAAGGCGGGTCCTCGGAATTGGCCATGGGCGCGAGGCGGCGGCCGACGGCCCCCGTGGCGAAGTTGAGGAGGTTGGCCTCCTTGCGGTTCGCGGCCGTATCCGGCGGATCGGTGAAGGGCGTCTCCGCATAGACGCCTATGGAATTGCCGCCATCCTTGTGCACGAAGACGGACGCGGCGGAGGGTCGATCCTTTTTCAGCGCATAGGAAAGATCAGGTTCCTTGGGATTGGTCCCTACGCCTTTCCAGTCGGCGAATTTCGCCTTGATCTTCCCCTCCATCGTCGCGACGTCGAAATCGCCGACGATCACCATCGTCGCGCGCTCGGGCCGGTAGAAGCGCTCATAAAGAGAGACAAGGCGCTCGCGCGGGGCAGTCTCGAGGATCTGCGCCTCGCCGATCGGCATGCGCGTGATAGCGTAAGCGCCCGGGATCAGGAATTCCAGCTCCTGGTCCGAGCGGCGTTTCTGGAAATTGTCGCCCCGTCTCAACTCGGACAGCACCACGCCGCGTTCGCGATCGATGGCGTCGGCGTTGAAGGTGAGCTCGCTCGCCACCTCGCGCATCAGGAAGAGGCTTTCATCCACCAGGTTGTCGGAGGCGTTGGGCAGCTCCAGCATGTAGGTGGTGAATTCCTGGTCGGTCGAAGCGTTGGTGTCGGCGCCGAACGCCAGACCCAGCCGCTCAAGGATTTTCACCATGTCGCCTTCGGGCACCTTCTTCGAGCCGTTGAAGGCCATGTGCTCGATGAAGTGGGCGAGGCCCTTCTCGTTGTCGGCCTCGTTGAGCGATCCGACATGCATGGACAGGCGGATGGAGATGGCGCCCGCCGGTAGCTGGTTCTTCATCAGCGCATAGCGCATCCCGTTCGGCAGGACGCCGTATTTCACCGCAGGGTCCGGCGCGATGTCGCTCGCAAGATGCGCCCAGAGCGGTTTGGGCTTTGCTGCAGGCTTGGCGGCGACGGGCTTGGTGACCTGAGCCGGCGGCTTGGGCGGGGCTTTCGGCGCCTGTGCAAGCGCGGGCGCAGCGAGCAGAGCCCCGGCAAAGAGCCAGGCAATGAGGCGTTTCATGGCAACCCCGAACGTATTGTTTCGGGGACTATGCGATGTGGGCCGGAGGCTGTCGATTGCGGGAAATCAGGACAACGCTTTCGTGAGGGAAGCGTGTGGACGTTGAGCTTGGAGGCGGCTCAATCAAAGGCCGAGCCAGGCGCTTGCAATAGGACAAGGTGCGGACCCCCACCTGTCCTCCCCCTTGCAGGAGGGAGGGACCCCCGAGGCCTTCAGCTTACCACCGTTCTGACATTTGTGGCTGAGATGGATATCGTAGTTCAGCGTCCAACTCCCACCACGCGGTCCCTCCCTCCTGCAAGGGGGAGGACAGGTGGGGGTCTGCGCCTTGTTCGGGTGAGACGTTGTGAGCGCCCCGAAAGCTTAGTCCACCCGCTCCCCGTTCGCAGCCAGCGCCGCCCCGCACAGATACACCGAGCCAGCGATGTAGATTCGTTCCGCCCCGCCCTGCCGGACCATGGCGACCGCCTCGGTCAAACCCGGAGCGATTCGTGCGGACGCCCCAAGCGCTTCGGCGGCTGCTGCAACATCGCGAGGATCGGCGCCGGGGCCACCCTCCTGTCCGCCGCTGTCGGGCAAAGGGCAGGCGATGATCTCGTCCACGACGGAGACAAGTTCGGAAAGGACGCCTTCGATGTCCTTCACGGCCTGCATCGCCACGATGAGAGAGACGCGGTCCTTGATTTCCGGCGTGGCGGCGCGGATGGCGGAGGCTAGCGTGGCGGCCCCGCCTGGATTGTGCGCGGCGTCGATCCAGATCGCATCGTCATATGCGAGAGGCCCGGTTCGCAGGCGTTGCAACCGCGCGGGCCAGATGGTCTCGCGCAGGCCCGCGGCCATGGCCTCCGGCGTGATGCGCTTGTCGCCGATGACTTCCAGCGCGGCGCAGGCGACGGCGGCGTTTTGCGACTGGTGCAACCCCGGCAGGCCAAGCCAGGGCGCGCGCACGCGCAGCTTGCGGCTTTCATAGATGAAGGCCTCGCCTGCCCGCCCCTCCCAGTCATGTTTCCAGTCTTCTCCGGCAGAGCGGACGGGGGCGGCGATGGTGCGGGCTTCCTCGCGCAACACGGCTTCGGCGATGGCCGGCTGGTCGGCAAGAAGCGCAGGCACATCCTGGCGGAAGATGCCGGCCTTGAGACGGGCGATGGCGGCGACGCCCTCTACGCCAAAGAGACTCTCATGGTCGCGGCTGATCGGTGTGACGATGCAGGCGGCAGGGCGGTTCATCACATTGGTGGCGTCCGTGGCGCCGCCTGCCCCGACCTCGATGATGGTTATGTCCGCCTCGTTCTGGGCGAAGAGGCAGAAGGCGGCGGCCGTGAGCGCCTCGAAATAGGTGAGGTCCTGCGTGCGCCGGGCGATGTCGTCGAGCACATCGGCAAGCACATCGTCCTCGACCAGCCGGCTCGATACGCGGATGCGCTCGTTGACGCGCATCAGGTGCGGAGACGTAAAGACATGCACGCGCAGTCCCGCCGCCTCGGCCATGCCGCGGATGAAGGCGCCGGTGGAGCCCTTGCCGTTGGTGCCGGTGATGTGGATGGCGGGCGGGATACGGTCCTGCGGGTCGCCCAGTTCCACGAGCGCCTTGCGGATATGCGCCGTGCCCCAGGCGGGAGAGCGCCGGGTCGATTGTCGGAAGCGGTCGAGTTCGGCCGCAACGATGGGTGCGTCTGCCAACGCCTGTCTCCACGCGCGCCGAATCCGGGGAGTGAGCGGCGCTGCGCCCTCTTACCGCAAACGGCAGGCAGATGAGAGACGCTTTCGCGTGTCACGCGTGCAGAACGATCGGCGTATTTGCAGAGGGTTAGCGCGGTATCGTGACAGGCGCTCACGAGCCTGTGCTGTATACACAGAACGGATGTGTCCGGGCGCGCTAGTTCAACCCTTGAGCATACAGGAGGAGACAACCACTCGAGGGAGAAACTCGAATGTCTAACTATGCTCGTTACGGAACGGCTGCAGCGGCGTTCGCTGCATTGATGACCCTGGGCGCGGGGACTGTTGCGCACGCCCACCACGCCTTCGCGGCCGAGTTCGATTCGGACGCGCCGGTGATCCTGAGGGGACCGATCACGTTTATCGAATGGACCAACCCGCACACCTGGATCCACCTCAAGGTTCCGGACACGGACGCGAAGGGCCAAGCAAAGCCTGGCACGACCTTCAGCTGGATGGTCGAAGGCGGAACTCCCAACACCCTGCTGCGCTCCGGCGTCGACAAGACCACGCTCAAGGAAGGCATGCAGATCGTCGTCCGCGGCTATCAGTCGAAGGACGCGCTCTGTGTCGTCTCCCAGAAGACCCGAGTGAGGACGTGCAAGGCCAATGGCCGCGACATCACCTTCACCAACGGGTGCAAGGTGTTCATGGGCTCGTCGGGCACAGGCGCGCCTGTCGACGGTGCGGACAAGCTAGGCTCTTGCGCAGCGCCGAAGCCGACGTGATGCCGAGCCCAGCGATACGAGGCTAGGGACGGAGCCGCCGCCCCCAAGGCCAAATCCCGGAAGGGCGGCGGTTTTCGATGAAACCACTGGGCCGCGCTGATTGGATCAGTGCGCGCTGCATGGTAGCGTTCGCCCTCGGTTCGGGGGGAGCGCTGGTGCGATCGCGTGTCGGACATTTCGCAATGGCGGGGCTGGCGCTGAGCCTCCTCGCCGCCTGCTCCGGCGCCGAGACGGATGACCGTGCAGCGGAGTTCGGCTGCGGGCCGATTGACGGCGTTGGCGCCGTCTCGGCCACCTACATCATCTTCGGCGAAGTCATCGAAACGAACGAGGCGCCCGCCGCCTTTGCCGAACTCGCCTGCCAGCTTGCAGCCCGCCAGCCCAGGGACAAACCGTTATGGGTCGGCATGCCGGAGTATATCGGCGGCACGACCGAGCCCGTGCAGGCCATGCGCCGGCGT
>DASYKO010000409.1:0-19157 GCA_035995285.1 Hyphomonadaceae bacterium
TCTGCCATAACATCGTAACAGCAGGGCAACATGTCCAGCCATCCCCGCATGACAGGCAGGAAACCTGTCCCTGATTGACCCGGAAATGAGGCCGGAAAGTCACGCTCCGCCGCGTTGTTCGGCTCTGGCGGCGTTTATGTAGGCCCACAGCATGTGCGCAGCGACCCCCCGATAGGGCCGCCAGCGCTCGCCCGTTTTGAGAAATTTCTTCGGCGGATGGCGTTTCCGCTCCCCCGTGATCATCCGGTAGGCCTCGGAAAGGCCGATGTCGGCATGGGGGAAGACGTCCCAGCGGCCGAGGGCGAACATCAGGTAGACGTCCGCCGTCCACGGCCCGATGCCCTTCACGGTGACAAGCTCCGCCTGCGCGTCGGCGTCAGAAGCGCGCGCCACCCGGCGCAGGTTCAGCGAGCCATCCTCGATCGCCGTGGCGATGGAGCGGATGTGCGAAATCTTGGGCCGCGACATCCCGCAGGCGCGCAGGGCGTCGATATCCGCCGCCAGGACCGACGCGGGCGTCACCTTGCCGACCAGCGTTTCCACCCTGCCCCAGATCGTCCCCGCCGCCTTGGTCGAGAGCTGCTGGAAGGCGATGATCCGCGCCAGCCCCGCATATCCCCCCGCCCGCACGCGCCATTCCGGCACGCCGACATAGGCATGAGCCGCCTTCATGACCTCGCATTGCTTCGCCAGCGCCTTCACAGCGGTGGACAGTTGTTTGGCGTCGGTGACGTCAAGCTCGGAGATCGTGGCGATCGGGATGGTCTTCTTGGGCATGCCAATTAGCTGTCACCGCGGCGGTTGTCGCGCAAGATGGGGCGAAGAGGATGCTGACAACTCAACCTGTGCAGTCCTTGCGCGGCGGCGCGCGGAATGAGATGGAAGCCCCATGAAACAGTCCCCAATCCGCAGGTTGCGCCGCGACCGCTCGCGCCTCGCCCAGGAACTGGCGCTCGCGCAGGGCACGGGCGACACCGCCGCCGTCCCCGTGCTGGAAAAGAAGATCCGCGATCTCGACAAGGAGATCGACGCCCTGGTGAAGAACCGCGAGTCAGGCGCGGATTAAGACCCGCACCAGAAGCACCAGTGGTAAGGCGGCCTGAAGAAGGTAATCAGCCGCCCGCAGGTGATCACGCCCAGCCAGCAGCCCAGCGACACGAAGGCGATCAGCCGCGCCCGTGTGAACGGCAGCTCGCTCGCTGGCGTCGACTTCAGCGCCTCCGCCGTCGTCGCATAGAACACCACCATGTTGGCGAAGGCCGTCGCCATCAGCATCATCTTGGTCTGGAAGGCCGGGTTGTAGAGATACTGCCCCGGCGCGGTCATCACGAAGAGAAAGCCGGTGATCGCGCACATGCACCAACCTGCGATCCCGAACTTCACCAACTTGTGCAACTCGGTCACGGGTATCCCGCGCCCCACACCGAGCAGGCGCAGGTCGAACATGCCCACCGAACACATCAGCAGGTTGAGGCCGAGGAAGTGGATCGACTCCGCAATCGGCCAGGCCCATTTCGAATTCATCAGCCCGAAAATGCCGGTCTCTATGCCGAAGCGCTCCAGCGCGGGGATGTCGATGATCGGATCCATCAGGACATCAACAGCACATGGTGGGTGTACGGCAGGAATTTCCCCGCTGTGACGCCGGCAACCCACAGCACCAGAGTTGCGATGCCGAACCAGCGGGCTGAACGCGGCAGATCCAGCCCCTCCGCCGCCATCGGAAAGAACCGCCGCGCAATCTCGCGCACCATCAGCCCGGCGCCGATGAGGCAGACGAACTTGAACGCAAACACCGGATTGGTCAGCGCCTTGGCCGGATAGCTGATGAGCAGCAGCACGCCCGAGATGACGGCGAGCGTCAGACCCACCCACATCACGGGAAAGAAGCCGCGAAACTTGTGCAGCGGCGCCTGCTTGGCCAGCCCCGCCGTGCGCAAGCCAATCAAGAGCCCGCCGCCCACCAGCAGCGCCATCCCGAGCGCGTGGAAGATCAGGACGACAAAGAAGAAATAGAGATCCTCGCGGATGAAGACGCTCAGCGGCGTCTGTTCGATCCAGGCGAAGACAGGGTCCATAGCCGGACCCTAGCCTAGCTTACGGCGGCGCGCACGGCCTTCAGCGTCGAAAGCAGGGCCCTGGCGCCCGAAAGAGGCAGGCAGCTCGGCCCATCGCACAGCGCCTTGTCCGGCTCCGGATGGAATTCGAGGAAGACGCCGTCCGCTCCGGCGGCCACCGCAGACTTGGCGATGATCGGCACGCCCTCGCGCCGCCCGCCGGTCGAGGCCCCCGCAGTGCGCGGGTCCGCCCCCGGCAGCTGCACGGCATGGGTGGCGTCAATCGTCACCGGCACGCCCAGCTTCTGCATCTCGCCGATCGCCAGCATATCCACGATCAGGTTGTTGTAGCCGAACGACGCCCCGCGCTCGCACAGGATGATCTCCAGCCCCGGGGCCGCCTCGCGCGCCTTGGAGATGATGTTCTTGCAATCCCACGGCGCCAGAAACTGCGCCTTCTTGACGTGCACGATGCCGCCCGCCTTAGCCGTCGCCCGCGCCGTCGCCACCACGAGATCGGTCTGGCGGCAGAGGAAGGCCGGAATCTGGACGAGATCCGCCACGGCGGCGACTGGCTCGGCATGCTCGATCTCGTGAAGGTCGGTGCAGATCGGCACGTTGAGCTGCTTCTTCACCTCGGCCAGCATGGCAAGGCCATCCTTCAACCCCGGCCCGCGATAGCTCTTGATGGAGGAGCGGTTCGCCTTGTCGAAGCTCGCCTTGAACACGTAGGGCAGGCCCAGCTCGGCGCAGATCGCCTTCAGCTCCTTGCCCACCGACAGCGCCAGGTCGAGATTCTCCAGCACGTTGAGCCCGGCGATCACCGCCAGAGGCTGGCCGGTCCCGAACGACATGTTCCAGCGTTTGAGATGGGCGGTCGCCATCGCTTGTCTCCTGCTCGTGCGAAGGGCCCTTATGCAACGCTCAAACGCTCCCCGCCAGCCCGCGATCTGCTCGCAATTCCGATGTGTTTCCGGGCGCGTTCAATGTCGCATGCAGAATCCTTGACGGTGGGGTCCGCCGCCCATACCTAGCGTCCGTTTGCGCGGAAGCCTTCTCCCGAGTCGCGCCGGCCAGACAGGAGTCTCGCCCGATGACTGAAGCAGCCAAGAAACCCACCGGCGCCATCGCGCTCGAGGACGGCACGATTTTCTGGGGCCAGGGCTGGGGCAAAGCGGGCGTCGCCGCGGGCGAACTCTGCTTCAACACCGCCATGACCGGCTATCAGGAAATCCTGACTGACCCGAGCTACGCCGAACAGATCGTGCTCTTCACCTTCCCGCACATCGGCAATGTCGGCGCGAACGCGGACGACCAGGAAGAAAGCTCCAGCCAGGGCGCCGCCGGCGCGCGCGGGGCAGTCTTCAAGGCCCCGCCGACCCTCCCCGCCAGCTGGCGCTCGTCCGACCACCTTTCCGTCTGGCTGGAGAAGCGCGGCATCGTCGGCCTCTCGGGCGTCGATACCCGCGCCCTCACCCGCCGCATCCGCGAACTCGGCATGCCGAAATCGGCCATGGCCTACGACCCTGCCGGCAAGATCGACGGCAAGGCGCTGGTGAAAGCGGCAAAGGACTGGAAAGGCGTCGAGAACGCCGACCTCGCGATCAATGTCACCAGCGGCCAGCGCTTCGATTCATCCGACGGCCTGTGGAAGCTCGGCTCGGGCTTCCAGGCGCTTGCAAAGGAAAAGCACCACGTCGTCCTGATGGATTTCGGCGTGAAGAAGAACATCCTGCGCAACCTCTCCGCCGTCGGCGCCAAAGTCACCGTCGTGCCCGCCAAGACGAAAGCCGAAGACATCCTCGCGCTCAAGCCGGATGGCGTCGTCCTCTCCAACGGCCCGGGCGATCCGGCCGCGACCGCCGTCTATGCCGGCCCCGAGATCACGAAGCTCATCGCCTCGGGCGTTCCCATCCTCGGCATCTGCCTCGGCCACCAGATGCTGGCCCTCGCGCTGGGCGCCAAGACCAAGAAGATGCCGCAAGGCCATCACGGCGCGAACCACCCGGTGAAGGACTTCACCACCGGCAAGGTCGAGATCGTCTCGATGAACCACGGCTTCACCGTCGACACCGCCACGCTGCCCAAGGGCGTGGAGGAGAGCCACAAGTCTCTCTTCGATGGCACGAACTGCGGCCTCAGCGTCGCCGGCAAGCCGATCATCTCCGTGCAGCACCACCCCGAAGCCAGCCCCGGGCCGCAGGACTCGTTCTACCTGTTCGAGCGCTTCGCGAAGATGATGGCCGAACGCCAGAAGGTCGCCTGAGCGCGATCAGCAATCGCCGGCGCGCGCGTCCTCCGAAACTGCCTCCTGATTCAGGAAGCAGTCATCACTCTGAATCGAATCGGCCCCTGCGGTTCACACACATCAACAAGACCTTTCGGAATCGGCCATTTCTGAAGGCATGCTTCCACGTGCGAGATGGTTTTTCGCGATTCCACTGACCAGATTTTTTACCCTGACGTGGCAGCGTGTCCCGTATTGAACCACGGGACATACATGCCGATCGACCACACGGCCGACATCCACCAGCGCCTCGCCGCCGCCGAAGCAGCGCTTCACGCCGTCGGCCAGCAGCTCTCGCCTGCGTTGCGCCATGTCGACATCGCGGTCCTGATCCCGTGCTACAACGAGGCCGCCTCGATCGGCGAAGTCGTGAAACAGTTCCGCGCTACGCTGCCGAACGCGCGCATCTACGTCTACGACAACAACAGCTACGACAACACCGCCTCCGTCGCTCGTGAAGCCGGCGCGATCGTCCGCCGCGAGCCGCTGCAGGGCAAGGGTCATGTCGTGCGCCGCATGTTCTCGGACATCGAGGCCGACGTCTATGTAATGGTCGATGGCGATGCGACCTATGACGCCGCCGCCGCCCCGCGCCTCGTCTCCCGCCTCATTGAAACTCAAGCTGACATGGTCGTGGGCGCCCGCGTGACCTCCGAGAAAGAGGCCTACCGCGCCGGCCACCGTTTCGGGAACAAGCTGCTCACCGGCCTCGTCTCCAGCCTGTTCGGCGACCGCTTCACCGACATGCTCTCCGGCTACCGCGCTTTTTCGCGCCGGTTTGTGAAATCCTACCCCGCCCTCGCTTCCGGCTTCGAGACGGAAACCGAACTCACCGTCCACGCCCTCGAACTCGACATGATCACCGCGGAAGTCCAGACAGCCTATGGCGCCCGCCGCGTCGGCTCATTCTCGAAGCTATCGACCGTGCGCGACGGCCTCCGCATCCTCACCACCATCGGCCGCTTGATGCGCGATGAACGCCCGCTGATGTTCTTCGGTGGCATCTCGGGCGCTGTCGCCCTCACCTCGCTCGTCCTCGGCCTGCCGCTGATCAGCGAGTATCTGCAGACCGGCCTGGTGCCGCGTTTCCCAACCGCCTTCCTGTGCGGCACGCTCGCCGTGCTCTCGGCTATCAGCCTTGTCTCCGGCGTGATCCTGGAGACCGTCGCCCTCGGCCGCCGCGAGATGAAGCGTCTCGCCTACAACCAGGTCGAAAGCCTCGCCGCGCGCCTCGAGCGCTTCGAGGAAACCCGCCTCACCCTCACTTCCCTCCGGGCCCAATCAATGCCCGACATCCCGGCCCAGGCTCCCGTCTACGGCGTCAAGAAACGCCGAGCCCACTAGGTTTCACCCAATCAGTTCCAGAGTCCCGGTCCCGAGAAGAGCGGGGATTCAGGGGCGGCGTGTGCTCTCCGACAGCACGCGTCGCCCCTGAAGCGCATTTGGGAAGCGCATTCAGCCTGTTGCCTCAAGCGTCCGGTGCAGCCATTTAGAGGCCATGACCGAAGCCCGCGCCGAACCCCAGAAGCAGCCCAAGATCCAGATCCGGATCATCCCGGTGACGCCGCTGCAGCAGAACTGCTCGCTGATCTGGGACACGGCCACCAAGCACGCCGCCTTCGTCGATCCGGGCGGAGACATCGACCAGCTGATGGCCGCGCTGGAACATTTCGGTCTCACGCTCAAGCAAATCTGGCTTACCCACGGCCACCTCGACCATGCCGGCGCCGCCGCCGAGCTGCGCGAACGCACCGGCGTTCCTGTCGTGGGCCCGCACAAGGACGACCAGTTCTGGCTCGACCAGATCGAGGACAGCGCCGTGAAGTACGGACTAGACGGCCTCAAGAACGTGACGCCCGACCGCTATCTCGAAGACGGCGACGTGCTGGAACTCGAAGGCGTGAAGTTCGACGTATCGCACACGCCCGGCCACACGCCCGGCCATGTCGTGATCCACAATCGCGACGCCAAGATCGCCTTCGTCGGCGACGTGCTGTTCCAGGGCTCGATCGGCCGCACCGATTTTCCACGCGGCAATCACCAGCAGCTCATCGATAGCATCACGGGCAAGCTCTGGCCGCTGGGCGACGACATCACCTTCATCCCCGGCCACGGCCCCGCCTCCACCTTCGGCCGCGAGCGCCAGACCAATCCATTCGTCGCCGACGCCCTCACCGGCTATGGCGGCGCAGAGAAACGCGAAGGCTCGGCCTACGACCAGAAGACGTCGAAGCGCTATACCTAGCCAACGCAATCCGGGGGAAACATGTTCGGCTTTGGCAAGAAGAAGTCACCACCCCCACGCGAGCTCAACGATGCTGTCCGCAAGCTGCTGGCAGAACACGGCGATAATGGATCGGCGGCGCGCCATGTCGTGCACTACGTCTATCCCTCCAAGAAGGATAAGCCCTCGCCGCGATCGCAGGTGAAGGCGGAACTCGAGGCGCTCGGCTTCAAGGTGCGCAACGCCGCCATGGATGGCGGCCTGATCTTCGAGCATCACGTTCCCGTCGCAGAAGACGGCTTCGACGAGCTGACCGAGCAACTCGAAGAATGGCTAGATGGCATGAGCTGGGGCAATGATGGCTGGGAGGCCGCGCTCAGCGCGGGCGAGCCCAAGTAATCATCCTTTCTTCCTTTTCATCGCCTGACGCCTTGATCCGGCCACAGACCACAGCATATCCAGCGCCATGAACACGCGCGCACATACGCTAGACGGATTGGAGCTGGGCCACGCCCAAGCTCTCGGTCGCGTGCGCCTTGCACTCCACCCACGACCTTAACTCTCACCGCTCGCTCACCCTCATCAGGGTGTAGCTCAGTTGCGAAGAGTGCCGCCCTCGGAAGGCGGAGGCCGTGGGTTCGAGTCCCACCACCCTGACCATTTCTCTTCGCGGAGGTGAAGCAAGCGGCAATCGCACGCGCTGCGAAAGCGCGTCCAACATCATGCTCGTGTAGCCCAATCGGTAGAGGCGCCGCGCTCAGAACGCGGAGGCTGAAGGTTCGACTCCTTCCACGAGCACCATTGCCATTCAGTCTGCCCGAAATTCGGGCCAGGGTAGCTCAACGGCCAAGAGCGCCGCGCTGTGAACGCGGATATCCCGGTTCGACCCCGGGCCCTGGTTCCATCCCGTCCCACGCAGAGTCATTCTCTATCGAATTCAATTCCGGGCCGCGTGAGCCAGCTGAGCTAGAACTTGATGACCGCCATCGCAGCGTCGCCGCAGCAACCTCCCGACGTGACGATTTGTGATGGAGTCCTTGAAAGATCGTCGGTCCCGCCAAAATTGCGGCCGAGCATCAACTCGACCGTGTGCTCGCCCTGACCCAGGTACTCGGGATGATACATTCCGAAGACAAGATGCCCCATGCCAGACGAGGCCGGAACAGGCGTCACCTGCGTGGCTTTGATTGATCCATCGACGACAATCTGAGCGGCAAGCGTTGCGCTTTCAGAGCCGCAGGAGGTGTTGGGATTGACCCATGGTGTACCTTCCGCCGCTGTAACTACGATGAGGCCGCTATCCAGCGCGTTCAGCGTCATTTTCTCCTTCGCGACGGTCGTCATGATATGTGGCCAATGCCACCAGCTCAGGCCCTCTTCCGGTTTGTTCCTTCCGTAAAAGCTCGAATACTTGATCGTGTTTCCGACGCATGACGGTGAAGGGTCTTCGACCCATACGACCAGCGTTGCGCCTGCCTTCGCCTTCAGCTTTCCATCTACGCAAGGCGCCGAACCCTGATAGGCCTTTGCGATGACCTTGTTGCTCGTTGAAGTGAGCTGCCCGTAGCCGAGGCTCTGTCGTGCGGGGGCGGTCGCGCCGGGGCACACATCATCGCCTATGCCATAGGAATGGATGGGATCTCCGACAGTGACAAACGCATTCCAGAAATAGATTGCGCTGGTTGAGGTATTTTCCACTGGCATTGTGAATCTGCCGACGGCGCGGCCCGTTACGCCCGAGGGGACTTCAACTTCCAGAATAGCCTCCCCATCCGAAGAGCATGCCAACGGAACATCGGAGGCGAGAGTGGTGTAGTAATATCTCACACTCGCGCAGGTTTGCGCTTCGGCTGCGCCCAGCGAAATCGCAGACAGCGCGCAGGCTAAAACGGCAAAGTATGATGACTTCATCACAGGTCCCCTTCTGCAACAGGACAGCACCATAGCATCCCGCGGAACTGCGCCCGAGTTACAGAAGGGAGATTTCACGTGCGCAAGGTTCCGCCGACGAGTTGAGTTGCGCCCGGAACAGGTTTGCGTCATGCAGCGCACAAGTCAGGGACCTAACCCATGAAACGTACTGTCGCCGCGCTTACCGCACTCGTCATCGCGATCACGCCACTCCCCGCCTTCGCCTGGGGCTCGGCAGGCCATGAGCTGGTGACAGGCGCCGCCGTCTCATCCCTCTCGAAAGACCTGCCCGCCTTCCTGAAAACAAAGGCCGCGCAATGGCAGATGACCATCCTCGGCCGCGAGCCTGACCGCTGGCGCGGCGCCGGCCTTGTGCATGATCGGGAACGCGACCAGGCGCACTATCTCGACGTCGGCGACGACGGCAAGGTCAACGGCCTCTTCACGCTCGACTTCCTGCCCGCCACGCGCGGCGATTTCGAGAAGGCGCTGCGCCTGAAAGGCGTCGAGCCCAACGACCAGGGCTATCTCCCCTACGCCATCATCGACGGCTACCAGCAGGTGGTGAAGGACTTCGCCTACTGGCGCGCCAGCAAGGTCGGCTCGACCAAAGCGAAAACAAAAGCCGACCGCGATTTCTTCCTGCAGGAGATGAAGCTGCGCGAGCAGCTGATCATCCGCGACATCGGCGTGTGGTCGCATTATGTCGGCGACGGCAGCCAGCCGCAGCACATGTCCGACCACTACAATGGCTGGCCCGAGCTCTACAAGGATCCCTCGACCTACCCCCCGCCCGGCGCCCCGCCGGAGATGAAGGGCGTCCACGCCTTCTTCGAGGGCTGGTTCGTCAAGAGCAACGTCAAGCTCGCCGACGTGAAGTCGGCAATGGCGCCCTACAAGGACTGCGCCTGCCCAATCTACAAGCGCACGCCGGACTACCTGAAAGTCACGCTGGGCTTCGTAAAGCCGCTCTATGAACTCATGCAGAAAGGCGGCCTCAAGGACGCAACGCCCGAGGCCAAGACCTTCGCCACCCAGCGCCTCGCCGCCGGCGCCAGCGAAACGCGCGACATGATCGAAGACGCCTGGAAAGCCAGCGCTGCGGCCACCGTCGGCTACCCCGCCCTCAACGTCGCCGACATCGAGAGCGGGAAAGTCGTGCTGACTAAGGACAGCTACGGCGCGGATTGAGGCGCCGGGCGTCAGTCGCAAATATTTCGCGTTGCGCCCTCTAGCGAGCGTTCACTCACATCCTATGTAGGAACCACCGACGCCGCTGATCCTTGAGAATGGGGCGCGTCGCGCATCCGACAATCAGGAGACCTCGATGTTCAAGAGCGCAGCTTATGCCGCCCCTGCCGCCGACAAGCCCCTCGGCCCCCTCACAATTGATCGCCGCGATCTCACTCCGGACGACGTCCATATCGACATTCTCTATTGCGGCGTCTGTCACTCCGACCTGCACATGGCCCGCAATGAATGGGGCATGACGGTCTATCCGGTCGTCCCCGGCCACGAGATCGTCGGCCGCGTCTCCAAAGTCGGCGCCAATGTGAAAAACCACAAGCCGGGCGATCTCGTCGGCGTCGGCTGCATGGTCGATAGCTGCCGCACCTGCCCGAGCTGCAAGGAAGGCCTCGAGCAATATTGCGAAGTCGGCAACGTCCTCACCTATGGCGCGCCGGACAAACACATCTCGGGCGCTTTCACCTATGGCGGCTATTCGAAAGCCGTCACGGTCGACCAGCATTTCGTCCTCAAGATTTCTGAGAAGATCAATCCGGCGGCCGCCGCGCCCCTGCTCTGCGCCGGCATCACCACCTGGTCGCCCCTGCGCCATTGGAAAGTCGGCCCGGGGCAGAAGGTCGGCATCGTCGGGCTCGGCGGCCTCGGCCACATGGGCGTCAAGTTCGCCCATGCCCTCGGCGCAAAAGTCGTGCTCTTCACCACCTCCAAGTCGAAAGTCGAAGACGGCAAGCGCCTCGGCGCCGATGAAGTCGTGATCTCGACCGACAAGGCGCAGATGAAAGCGCACAGCGGTTCGTTCAACTTCATCCTCGACTGCGTTTCGGCCGACCACGACCTCAATGCCTATCTCGGCCTGCTCAAGCGCGACGGCGTCATGTGCCTCGTCGGCGCGCCGGAGAAGCCGATGGCCATCGGCGCGTTCGGGCTTCTCGCAGGCCGTCACAGCCTCGCCGGTTCCGGCATCGGCGGCATCCCGGAAACCCAGGAAATGCTCGACTTCTGCGCCGAGCACGGGATCGCATCGGATGTCGAGATCATTCCGATGAAGGACATCAACGCCGCCTACGAGCGCATGCTCAAGAGCGACGTGAAGTACCGCTTCTCCATCGACATGGCGACGCTTTAGGGGCGCCGCTGTAGCGGCGCGGGCCGAGGCTTCGCGCCTCGGCCCTTCGCCTACTTCCCGTCCTTCGAGAACGCCAGCAGCAGGTTGTTGGCGCCTGCGCTGCCCTGATAGCCGGAGTGCACATACATCGTGCCGCCGGCCACCGTCGGCCCGCCCATCGACATCGAGCCGCCATAGGCGCCTTTGATCCCGTTGACCGTGTCGATCGGCGCTGCGGTGTCGTACTCCCACAGGATCTTGCCGGTGTTGGGCTCGAAAGCGTGGAGCCAGCCATCGCCGCCGCCGGCGAACACTGCCCCCGGAATGGCCGTCACCGCGGCAGCAAACCCGGTCGAGCAACGGCCCGAAGGCACGCTGCAGGTGGCTGGCGCGACCGAGTTGTAGCGCCAGATCTCCTTGCCGGTATTGATGTCGAGGCCAACCATGCCGGGCTTACCGCGGCCCGGCGCATCGTTGAGCGGAGCGAAGATGACCTTTCCGTCCGTCGCCGTGCCCCACAGCACGCCGCCCGAGGCGCCGCCGGAGCCGAGCTTCTCCGACTCCCAGATGGTTTTGCCGGTGTCGGGATCCATGGCGTAGACGATCGCCGACTTGTTGCCGGTGATCAAAAGATCCTTGCCGTTCACCTTCACCAGCATGGGCGATGCGCCGAAGTCATAGTCAGGCCCGCGCGTACCCAGCGGCCCGTTGATCGTGCCCGACATGAAGTTGTCGTTGGCGAGGACTTGGTTGACCCATTTGATCTCGCCGGTCTTCAGGTCCATCGCGATGATGGCGTCGGATGCCGGGTGCGAGACTTCGGTAAAGCTGTCGCCCGAGGCCACGTAGAGCAGCCCGCGCTTCTCGTCGACCGTCGGCGCCGACCACAGCGATCCGCCTGCGGGCCCGTACATCTGCGTGCCGGCCGAGTTCTTGCGCGTCGGCTGCGGCGTCACGCCCGGAAGGATCGACGAACTCCAGGCCACCTTGCCCGTCGTCACGTCCACCGCCGCGACCTTGCCGATGAAGGTGCAGCAATTGTAGGCGGCGACGTTGCCCTGGCTTTCCTCTGCGCCCGACAGGGGCACATAAAGCAGGTTGCCGCTCAGCACCGGCGAACCGGTAATCCGGCCGACCTTGTGGTCGTCCACCTGCACGTTCCAGAGTTCCTTGCCGTCGAACGCATCGAAGGCGTGCACGAACATGCGGTCATCGCCCATGTAGAGCGCATAGCCGCTCTTGGCCTGCTTGTTCTTGCCGATCACCATCGAGGCGCGCCCGCCGCCGCGATAGTCGAAGCGCCAGTGCACGCAGCCCGACTTTGCGTCGAGCGAATAGACCTTGCCGCTCATCGAGCCGACATAGACGCGGTCGCCGAAGATCAGCGGCTGCGCGTTCTTGGTGCCGACATAGGAGAACGCCCACTTCACTTTCAGCTTCGGCACGTCCGCGGCTGAAATGCCGGGCTTGGCCTGATAGCGCATGTTGGCGTTGTCCGTGCCCCAGCCATTCCATTGCGGACCATTGGGCTGCAGCGCGCCATGCTTGGCGCAGATGTTCGGGTCAGCCTCGGCCACCACGTTCGGCACGGGCGACTTGCCGGTGATGAAGCGCACGACGCCGTAGATCTCGGCTTCGCTGAGGCCTGCCGCCATCGGCTTCATCACGCCGAGGGTAAGCGCGTCATAGACAGCTTCGGGCGCGCTTGCGCCAAGCTGTTCGCGCGTCGGCGCGCGATCGAGCGCCGGCTCATGGCACTGGGCGCATTTCGCCTTGAAGATCGGCTCGCCGGCGACCGGATAGAGCCCGCCCGAGTTTTCCGGAGGCACGACATAGCCGGGCTTGGCCTGCGGACGCGGCGGCCCGCCCGGCGCTTGTTGAGGCGCGACCTGCGGCGTCTGCGGCGCTTCCTGCGCCCAGAGCACAGGCGCGGCCGCCAGCCCGCCCAGAATGATCAAAGCCCCCGCGATGGCGCTCGTGCGCATAGCCCGCATGACGTAACTCCTCCCCGATTCCCCGCTGTGTCGCGGGTTTGCGAACTCGCATTCTACATCAGGAGATTACCCTTACGCCAAGCCCAGAAAACTCAAGCCCGGAAAACTGCGGCACAGTTCGCCTTCAAGTCTCTTGAGCGCCGGGTTTTCCCGGCTCACCGGCCACCGGATCGATCGGCGACAAGGGTTCGGCGACAAAGTCGGTAGAAGCCGGTGGCCCACCGCTGTCCGCCACTTTGGCCTCCTTCCATAGAGCCTCAACAGCGGCGAATATTTTCCTGGCTATTTCCTCGGACGTACCCATTCGGTTCCCCTGCTCGGCCCAGCATATCACACGCTGCTCGGCCTCAGCTTCTCCAGCCGGTCAAAATGGCAGGCAAGGCGCCGCCAATCGTTGTTTCGCCGGATGGGCTCACCACGAATTGATCTACTTCGGGTTCAGCTCCTGAGCCGAAGCCGTCATCGCCTGCTCGATCAGATAGGCGTAAAAGCGCGCCGCCTTTTCGAGGCCCGGCTCCGAGATGCTGTCCAGCGTGTCGCCGCTGGTATGATAGAGCGGCCCCGAATGGATGCCCTGGATGCGCGCCACGTTCAGCGGCGCATATCCGCCCAGGTCTCCCGGCACGGAATTGGTGATCTCCGGATTGATCGCAAAGCCATAGCGTTGAGACGCCTGCTTCACCAGGTTCACCAGGTAGGGCGACATATTGGAAACGCCGAAGCCCTTGGGCTGCTCGCCCGTATTCACCTTCCACTCCGGCACGGCGTCGATCTGGAATTGCGCGAGGTGTTCGAGATTGATCACCAGCTGCACCGGCTTCAGCGTATCCGCATTCATGGTCACGAGATTGCCCGGCCCGTTCATGCCAGGGCTATGGTGCCCGCCCGAGCCGACGAAAATCAGCGTCTTCGGCAGCGGCGCCGTCTGGTGCGAGAAATAGCGCGCCAGCGCCACCAGCACGCCCACGCCATCGGCATTGTCGCCTGCCCCGTTGAACCAAGAGTCGAGGTGCGCATTGACGATGATCGCCTCGGGCGACTTGCCCGGCAGCACGCCGATCACATTTTGCGCCTCCAGCCCCTTCTTCATCTCGGCCTTGAGCGTCAGGCGCAGCTTTATCTCCGGCGCCTTTTTGTCCTTCGCATTCTTGATCGCATCGGTGATGAATTTCCCGTCCGCCCCGCCGATGTTGAAGCAAGGCCCGCCGCATCGGCCGAAGTCGAACACGTGCATGTTCCCGGCCTGCTCGACCCAGTTGATCACCGACACGGCTCCGGCCTTGATCAGTTTCTCCGAGCTTTCGCGCACCTTGGTGCGGTCGGAATAGGCGCCCGTGTCCGGATGCGTGTGCTGGATCGCGATCTTGCCGGACACGCCGTCGGTCGTGACCTCGCCTGCATCGCCCACGAACACCGCCGGCGCCTCGATGATCCCGTCGATGAACGACCCGCTCACCGGCACAGCGGAAGCCAGCTTCACATCGATGGTAAGATCGCCATAGGCCGGATCGCCGATCACGGTCGCCGACCATTCATTCGGCCACCAGAATTCGCCCGTCGCCTGGTATGTCTGGTTCTTCACGTCCTTGAGGCCGGCCGACTCAAGCTCTGTCGTCAGCCAGTCCGCCGTCCTGGCCTGCGAGGGAAAGCCGGAAATCCGGCCCCACATCTGGTTGCCTTGGCGGCGCATCTCGTCGGCAAATCCGATCACCTGGTCGACCGACATGCGGATGCGGTCGCCGCCGAGCACCGTCCGGTCCTCTTCCCCCGCTGGCACGATAGCGGCCGGAACTTGGCCCCCGGGCTTCACCGCGGGGTTTGCGAGCGCACTCGGCGGCGTCGCGCCGAACCAGGCCGGCTTCACATTCGGATAGATTTTCGAGCTGCTGCACGCCGCGATCGCAAGAACGGCCAGCGATGCAAGAACAAGCCCGGTGTGTGTGATACCCGTGCGCCCCATGATCTTCTCCCACTCGGTCGAGCGGGGCGGATCATAAGCCTAATTGCCGGTCCGTCGACGCAAATCGGGCCCCTGAGCGGCAGGGGCGCGGGGCGTATCATACTGGCAGGCCCAGATCTGCGCCTGGCTCTGGCAGATGACCCGGACGCATCCCACAGACCGCGCGGCAGGCGCCACCATTCGCGCCCAGGACTGGCATTCGCCCGAAGTGCGGCATTCGTGGGTGACACTGTCATAGTCAGCCCGTCCCTCCTGCCATTCGGAAACGACGAAGCTGGCTGAGATCGTCTGGCTAGAGAACCCGCCCGAATAGCGCGGCAATGCCGCCGCCCAGTAGACCGCAGCCGAAGACGCATCACCCGCCTTCAGCGTAGCAGTGCGGCTGCAGGCTTTGGCTGCGGCCTCATTCGCCGTCTGGCGCGCCTTCGCAGTCAGCTCCCCTGACCAGGTCAGCGGGGCGAGGTTGAGCCGGCGGCGCGCCTCGTTCTGGGCGGCGAGCACGCCTTCGACGTCCTTGGTCTCGGTTGCCGGCTGAGGCAGCTCGGATATGGTGGTAGATTGCGTCGGAGACGCCAGCGACCCGGCAGCCTGCTTGCCGCGCAGGCCGGATTGCGCCTCCGCCAGCGGGCCGAAAACGGCGCCCGTCAGCGCTAGAAAAACCAGCGCCCAGCCAGAGCTGAAAGAAGGAAACCCCATCGAAATTGCCTGAACGCCGTCCCCGGTTCGGGCTACGTGCCGAAGTAGGTATGCTCCGTGCCGGGAAGTGCAATGGTTATGCCCAGAAATCTGCGTGGCAAAATGGCCTTCCGCAGTCTGGAATCATGACGTTTTCAACCGTGGGGGGATGCGGCGTCGCGAGGGTTGCGCCCCCCTGCCCCGGTGATAAACACGCCGCCAATTTGCCGACAGCTAAAAGCCTTCAACTGAGTCTGCCTTTCAGCCTCGTTTCCAACCCACGCGGGTGACATGCCCAAGCGCACAGACATCAAGTCCATCCTGGTCATCGGCGCCGGGCCGATCGTTATCGGCCAGGCGTGCGAATTCGACTATTCGGGCGTGCAGGCGATCAAGGCGCTGAAGTCGGAAGGCTACCGGGTCATCCTGGTCAACTCCAATCCCGCCACGATCATGACCGATCCGGAACTGGCGGACGCAACCTATATCGAGCCGATCACGCCCGAGATGGTCGCCAAGATCATCGAAAAGGAAAAGCCCGACGCGCTGCTCCCGACGATGGGCGGCCAGACCGCGCTCAACTGCGCCCTCAAGCTCGACCAGATGGGTGTCCTGAAGAAGCACGGCGTGGAGATGATCGGCGCCAAGGCCGAGGCGATCGAGAAGGCCGAGGACAGGAAGAAGTTTCGGGAGGCGATGGACAAGATCGGCCTCGAGAGCCCCCGCTCCGCCATCGTCGCCTCGCCTGAGCTTTCGAATGTGGACGGCAAGGTGGAATACGATCTCAAGGCTGGCTTCGTGGAAGCCATGAAGCAGATGGACGTCGTCGGCCTCCCGTGCATCGTCCGCCCCGCCTTTACCCTCGGCGGCCTCGGCGGCGGCGTTGCCTACAACCGCCAGGAATTCGAAGAGATCGTCACCCGCGGCCTGCAGATGTCTCCGGTGAGCCAGATCCTCATCGACGAGAGCCTTCTCGGCTGGAAGGAATTCGAGATGGAGGTCGTCCGCGACAAGGCGGACAACTGCATCATCATCTGCTCCATCGAGAACGTCGACCCGATGGGCGTCCACACCGGCGATAGCATCACCGTCGCGCCGGCCTTGACCCTCACCGACCGCGAATACCAGGTCATGCGCAACGCTTCGATCGCCGTGCTGCGCGAGATCGGCGTCGAGACCGGCGGCTCCAATGTTCAGTTCGCCGTGAACCCGGACAATGGCCGCCTCGTCATCATCGAGATGAACCCGCGCGTGTCGCGCTCATCCGCCCTCGCCTCGAAAGCCACCGGCTTCCCGATCGCGAAAGTCGCAGCCAAGCTGGCAGTGGGCTACACACTGGACGAACTCACTAACGACATCACCGGCGTCACCCCGGCCTCGTTCGAGCCGACCATCGACTATGTCGTCACCAAGATCCCGCGCTTTGCCTTCGAGAAGTACAAGATCGCCGACCCGGCGCTGAACCTCCAGAACTCAACGCTGACGACGCAGATGAAGTCCGTCGGCGAGGCGATGGCCATCGGCCGCACCTTCCAGGAGAGCCTGCAGAAGGCCCTGCGCTCGCTGGAAACCGGCATCTCCGGCCTCGACGAACAGGTCATCCCCGGCGCCGGCGACCGCAATACTCTCATCGCCTCCATCTCGCGCCCGACCGAAAAGCGCCTGCTCAATGTCGCCCAAGGGCTCCGCGATGGGCTCTCGATCGATGAGGTCCACAACGCCTCCCGCATCGACAAATGGTTCCTGCGCCAGATCGCCGAGATCATCGAGGCCGAAGCCGAGATCAAGAAGGACGGCCTGCCGAAGGACGCCGAAGGCTGGACGCGCCTCAAGGCCATGGGCTTCTCCGACGTGCGCCTCGCCAAGCTCACCCAGGCCACGGAACTCGACGTCCGCGCCAAGCGCCACAAGCTGAACGTCCGCCCCGTGTACAAGCGCATCGACACCTGCGCGGCCGAGTTCGCCGCGCGCACGCCCTATCTCTATTCGACCTATGAGACCGGCTGGATCGGCGCCGACGGAAAGTCTGTCCCCGCGCAGAACGAAGCCGAGCCCTCGACACGCAAGAAGGCGATGATCCTCGGCGGCGGACCCAACCGCATCGGCCAGGGCATCGAGTTCGACTATTGCTGCTGCCACGCCGCCTTCGCCATGGCCGACATGAAGATCGAGTCGATCATGGTGAACTGCAACCCGGAGACGGTCTCCACCGACTACGACACCTCCGATCGTCTCTATTTCGAGCCGCTGACGCTGGAAGACGTCACCGAGATCATCCATGTCGAACAGTCCGCCGGCGACTTCCTCGGCGTGATCGTGCAGTTCGGCGGGCAGACCCCGCTGAAGCTCGCCCAGGGCCTCAAGAAATCCGGCGCACCGATCCTCGGCACCACGCCGGATTCGATCGACCTCGCCGAAGACCGCGAACACTTCTCCAAGCTGCTCGACAGGATCGGGCTCAAGCAGGCCCCCGCCGCCATCGCCCGCACCGACGAGGAAGCCGTCGCGGCAGCCAACCGTATCGGCTACCCGGTCATGCTGCGCCCCAGCTTCGTACTCGGCGGCCGCGCCATGGAAATCGTCCACGACGAAGCCGATCTGAAAAGATACGTCCGCGAAGCCGTGCAGGTCTCCGGCGACACGCCCCTGCTGGTCGACCGCTATCTCTCCGACGCCATCGAAGTCGACGTCGACGCCCTGTCAGACGGCGTCACCACCCACGTCGCCGGCATCATGGAACACATTGAAGAAGCCGGCATCCACTCAGGTGACTCCGCCTGCTCGATCCCGCCCTACACGCTCAGCCAGGCGATCGTGGACAAGCTCTCCGACCAGGCGCGCAAGCTCGCCAAGGCGCTCGATGTCAAAGGCCTCATGAACGTGCAGTTCGCGGTCAAGGGCGATGATATCTACGTCCTCGAAGCCAACCCGCGCGCCTCGCGCACCGTGCCATTCGTCGCCAAGGCCATCGGCAGGCCCTTCGCCGCCATCGCCGCCAAGGTCATGGCCGGCGCCAAGCTCGACTCGTTCAACCTCGGCCCCGGCCCAATCAAGGGCCCGCGCGTCGCCGTGAAAGAGGCCGTCTTCCCGTTCTCCCGTTTCCCGGGCGTGGATCCGCTGCTGGGACCGGAAATGCGTTCCACCGGCGAAGTCATGGGCATCGATGTCAGTTTTGACGCCGCCTACCTCAAGAGCCAGATCGCCGCCGGAATGTCTCTGCCGTCTAAAGGCTGCGTGTTCATCTCCGTCCGCGAGAACGACAAGCCGCTCATCGAACAGTCCGCCCGAGACATCGCGGCGCTGGGCTTCACCATCATCGCCACCGCCGGAACTGCTCAGTATCTGTCCAGCCGCGGCATCGAAGTCGCCCGCGTTAACAAGGTGCTGGAAGGCCAGCCTCACGTGCTGGACGCGCTGATCAACGGCCAGGTCCAGCTCGTCTTCAACACCACCGAAGGCGCCCAGTCCCTGATGGATTCGGCCTCGATCCGGCGGGCCGCCCTGCAGCACGGCATCCCCTACTACACCACGATTTCGGGCGCCCGCGCCGCCGTTCAGGCCATTCGGGCGCTCAAAACACGCCCGCTTGAAGCCGGAGCGCTTCAGACCTACTCTTGAGTGGTTCGTGATCGTTTGGGTCGGCCTACGGCCCTCACGAATGCTTCCGTGTAATCCGGGTTATTGAATAGGACTACC
>DASYKO010000410.1:0-32236 GCA_035995285.1 Hyphomonadaceae bacterium
GGAGGCGGCGCGCAGTTCGGCTTGCTCGAAGCCGTTGAGGGCAAGGCCGACGCTGGGGACGATGCAGAGCATGATGGCGAAGCCGCGCAGCATCTGGGGGCCGAGCAGATCGTAGAAGCCCCATTGCTGGCCCAGGTTCGAGGTCCACCACAGGCTGGCCGCGAACAGGGTGAGGCCGACGGTGATCACTTTACGAGGGTCCACCCGCTGCGAGAGGCGCGCGGCGATGACGGTGGAGAGGATCTGCGCGATGCCGGTAACGAACACGGTCTCGCCAATCTCGAGGGCAGAGAAGCCGCGGACGCGGCCTAAGAAGAGCGGGATCAGGTAGGTCGCGGAGTAAAGCCCGAATCCGATCACCAGGTTGAACACGCAGGCGAACACGAAGGTTGGCTTGCGCATCGGTGTAAGGCGCACGACGGGGCCGCCGGAGCGGAAGGAGCGTTCGAGGAACAGGCCGAAGGCGACCAGCGACACCCACGCGCCGGTGAGGATCAGCGGGTCGTTGAACCAGTCATTCTTCGGGCCTTCCTCCAGCACGTATTCGAGGCCGCCGAGAAAGATCGCCATGGCGGCGAAATGCGACCAGTCGATCCGGCGCAGCATGGCGAAGTTCGGCTTGTCGATGTTGACCAGCGATAGCGTGAGCAAGGTGACGGCGATGCCGGGCAGGATGTTGATGTAGAAGATCCAGCGCCAGCCGGCGACATCGGTGAGCCAGCCGCCGACGGTTGGCCCAAGTGTCGGAGCGAGGACCGACACCATGCCGAGGATGGCGGGGATCATCGCGCGCTGGCGGCCCTGGAAGAGGGTGTAGCCGGTGGCGAAGACGGTGGGCACCATCGCGCCGCCGACAAAGCCCTGGATGACGCGGAACGCGATCATCGACTCGATGTCCCACGCCATGCCGCATAGCGCGCTTGCGATGGTGAACAGCGCGGCGGAGAGGGCGAATAGCCAGCGCGTCGACATCGCCTGCGCGAGGAAGGCGGAAAAGGGGATCATCACCAGCTCGGCCATCAGATAGCCGGTCTGGATCCAGCTGATCTCGTCGGGGCCGGCGGAGAGGCCCGCCTGTACGTCGTTGAGCGAGGCGGCGACGATCTGGATGTCGATCAGCGCCATGAACTGGCCGAAGGCGAGGACGCCGAAGATCAGGTATTTGCGCGCCGAGGTCATCTTCGCCGGATCGTCGATGGGGCGGCTGGCGCCGCCCAATCCGAAAGCGCTCAATCCGGGCCTTCTGGCTGCAATCCCGTCCATTGAAGCCCCTTGCGCAGTCCGCGGAGTTATATTAAGTAGGTAATATTAAGTGCTTCATATAACGGATGGCAAGGGCAAACAAGGCAAATCCGATGCGCTACGACGCCGAGCACAAGCAGAAGACCCGGGAGCGGGTGGTGAAGGAGGCGGCGAGGGCGATCCGCAAGGACGGGCCGCACAATCTCGCCCTGTCGAGCGTGATGGCGAATGTCGGCCTTACCAATGGCGGCTTCTACGCCCACTTCAAATCGCGCGACGATCTGCTGGCCGCCGGCGTGGAGCAGATGTTCCGTGAGAGCCGCGCGCGCACAATGTTGGAGGGCGAGGGCAGGAGCCCTGCCGAGAACCTCAACGCCTTTCTGGACTTCTATCTTTCAGCCGCCCACCGCGACTCGCGCACGTTCGGTTGTCCGCTCGCTTTCCTGAGCACCGAGGCGCCGCGCCTGCCCAAGGCGGCGGCGCGGCAGTTTGCCGATGGCGTCCCGAAGCTCGCCGGCATGATCGCACAGCAGCTCAAGGCGCTGGGGCGCAGCGACGCCGAGGATGAAGCGAGCTCCGTGCTTGCTGAACTTGTGGGTGCAGTGGGTCTCTCGCGCGCTGAACCCGACAAAGAGAAATCCGACCTGATCCTCGAGCGTTCGCGCCGGACTGTGGCGCGCCGTCTCGGACTGGAGATTGCACAATGACCGCAACCGTCGAAGCCCTCCGCCAAGCGCCGCCCGTCATTCAGCCGCCTGCGCCGACGACGCAGGAACCTGTCGCGCCGCTTGCCGCGCCCGCCGCGAAGCGAAAGCTTCCATTCTCGCCGAAGACCGGGGTCGCCGTCGCCGTGGCGATTGCACTTGCAACCGCTGGCGGCGTCTACATCGCGCTGCCGAAACCGTCCGAGACGACGAATGCCGCCTATGTGCAGGCAGACAGCTCGACCGTCTCTCCGCGCGTGCGTGGCCTCGTTGCTGAGGTGCTGGTGCAGCACAACGAGGCGGTGCGGGCGGGCCAGCCGCTGATCCGTATTGATCCGGAGGAATTCAACGCCCGCGAAGCGGCGGCGGCCGCCAACCTGCAGAACGCGCAGGCCACTGTGCTTGCTGCGAGAGCCGCATTTGCGCAGCTTGATGCAGAAGAGCGCCTTGCCGATTCCGGGATCGCTGCGGCGAAAGCCAGCATCGTTACCGGTGAGGCGCAGAGCGAGCAGGCCACTTCCGACCGCACGCGGTTCGAGGCGTTGGCCGTTGCCGGCGCCGCCTCGCGCCGCGATGCAGACCAGTATCGCGCAACAGCCATTGCCGCCGAATCAGAGACACAGCGCCTGCGCGCCCAGCTTGGCGTCAGCCAGGGGCAGGCGGCAGCTGTCCGCGCCCGGCGCTCGACGCTGAGCGCAAACCTCGCGCAGGCCGAGGCAGGTGTTGCAAGCGCACAGGCGGCGTTGGATCTGACGCAGCAGGACAAGTCGCACGCTGTCGTGGTCTCTCCCATCGACGGCGTGGTCGGCGACCGGCAGGCGGAGCCGGGCGATTATGTCCAGCCGGGCACGCGCTTGATGACGATCGTGCCGCTGGGCTCGCTCTATGTGACGGCCAACTTCAAGGAGACGCAGGTCTCGCGAATGGTTGCGGGGCAGGTTGCGACCATCAAGGTGGATGCGTTGCCGGGCGTGACGCTGAAGGGCGTGGTTGAAAGTTTTGCGCCGGGATCGGGCTCGCAATTCTCGCTGCTGCCGTTCGAGCCGGGCACCGGAAATTTCACCAAGGTGGTGCAGCGCGTGCCGGTACGTATCCGCCTCGAGCCCGGCCAGCCCGGTCTCGACCGCCTGCGGCCGGGCCTGTCCACGGACGTGACGGTGAACCTCGAAAGCGCCGTGCGTTAGCTTCAGTTCGGCGCCGACGGACGATCGAGGCCGTTGGCGAGAAGCCGGCTGATCTCGCGGGCCAGTTGGGCCTGGGAGTAGGGCTTCCCGAGACGTGGAAGGTCCAGGTTCGAGCCCTTGGGGATCTCGGCATAACCGGTGGCGAGGAGGATCGGCATGTCCGGGCGCAGCTTGTGCGCTGCTTCCGCCAGCTGGGCGCCGTTCATGCCCGGCATCGAGAAGTCGGTGATCATCAGGTCGACCCCGCCATTCTCCTTCAGGGCTTCAAGTGCGCTGGCGCCGGAATTGGCCTCGATCACCTCGTGGCCGAGGTCTTCGAGCATGTCGACCGTGCTCATGGCGATCAGCACGTCATCATCCACCACCAGGATGCGCGCGCGGGAGGCGGGCTGGGCGGTCTCGTTGATGGTCTCGGTCTCGACAGCGTCTTCCAGGGCAAGCGATGTGACGGGAAAATAGAGTTCAGCGCGCGTGCCCTGTCCTGGTGTGCTGGAGAGGCGCAGCGCGCCGTCGAGCTGCACGGCGAGGCCGTGGATCATGGAGAGGCCAAGGCCCGTGCCCTTGCCAAGCTCCTTGGTCGAGAAGAAGGGTTCGATCGCGCGCGTGAGCGTCTCCTCGCTCATGCCGATGCCCGTGTCGGTGACGGCGAGGCGGACATACTGCCCGGCCTCGAGATCTTCCTTCGCAGCTGATTTCACAGTGTCGACCTCGATCGTTACCCTGCCGCCATCGGGCATGGCGTCGCGTGCGTTGACGACGAGGTTGAGCAGGGCGAGTTCGACCTGGTTGGTGTCCACCATCGCCGGCGGCAGGTTCTTCGCGATGCGGAAATCCAGCTCGACGGCGGGGCCGACCGAGCGTTCCAGCAGGTTGCGCATGCCTTCGGCGAGCTGGCCGATGTCGGTTGGATCGACTTTGAGAGCTTGCCGGCGCGCGAAAGCGAGCAGGCGCTGGGTGAGCGCTGCGCCGCGTTTTGCGCCCTGCACGGCGCCGTCGATCAGCCGCGTCGAGCGCGGATCCTCGGGCACGTACTTCTTCAGGAGGTCGAGGTTGGAGAGCACGGCCATGAGCAGGTTGTTGAAGTCGTGGGCGACGCCGCCGGTCAGCTGGCCGATGATTTCCATTTTCTGCGCCTGGCGCAGCTGGTCTTCCACCTTTTCGCGCTGGCCGATTTCCTCCAGCACCATCGCATGGCTGCGCTCAAGCTCGGCTGTGCGCTCGATCACCGCCCGCTCCAGCCATTCCTTGGACTGGCGCAGGGAGTTCTCAGCGATTTTGCGGTCGGTGATGTCCATGGCGACGCCGACGAGACCGCGCACCTTGCCCTCGTCATCGCGGAGCGTTCGGCCGTTGACCTGAACCCAGTGCTCGGAATGGTCCGGCCACATGATGCGGTATTCGATGTTGTAGTCTTCCCCGGTGTCCAGGCTGCGCTCGACGGCCGCCTGCATCGGGCCAATGTCGTCGTGGTGGATCATCGCCAGCAGGCTGGCATAGGTGATGCGGTCGTCCGCCTGGAGGCCGTATATCTCGCGGCAGAGAGGCGAGGTGAGAAGCGTCTGCGTCTCGATGTCGATCGACCATGCGCCCAGCTTGCCGGCGAGCATGGCGGTCGCCAACTTCTCCTGGCTTTCGCGCAGCTCCTCCAGCCGGTGGCGCGCCTCATACTGGCGCAGGCGCGCCTTCTGGGCGGTGCGCGCCATGGAGGCGAAGGTGGTGGGGTGGAAGGGGCGCTCGAGGAACGTGACGTTGGCCAGCGTCTCGGCCAGACGCGCCGCCGATGGATTGCTCTCCGGCCCGCCGCCGCGCTGGGTCAGCACGATGAAGGGCAGGTCGGACCAAGGCGGCTGGCTGTCGATCCACAGCTTCAGGCTCGTGAGGTCTGTCGAGCGCGTCGCTTCCTCGGACACGACGACGAGCGTCGTGTCGGGCGCGAGCGTGCGGGCCAACGCATCGAGGTCCGGGCATGCGCCCGCGGGAATGCCGGCTTCGTTCAACAGCGCCACGGCAAGCTGCGCATCGCGCCCATGAGGGGCGAAGACAAGCGCTTTTTCCTGACCGTTGCTTCTCGGAATGACTCTACTCTTCTTCTGGTTTGTTCATGTCTGGCGTCTGTCCCGTCTTGCCTATGAAGATTGGAACGCCTCTCAGCACGCCCTGGAACTGATCGAGCGGTTCGCCGAGCGCCAGCCCGCGGCCGGCGATGCGGTATTCACGGATCGTGTCCTCGTGCCAGCCGGTGCGCTTCTTGATGATCGAGACGGCGCGTTTTACGCGGCCGAGCGTCTCGAAATAGCGCAACAGAATCACGGTGTCGGCAAGGTAGGTGACGTCGACCGGCGCCTTCATGTCGCCGACCAGGCCGTGCTGGGCGACGGTGAGGAAAGTCGTGGCGCCCTGACGGTTCAGATACTGCAGCAGTTCGTGGATATGCAGGACGAGCGCGTTCTCGTTCGGCATGGCGGCGTTGTAGCCGTTGAGGCTGTCGATCGCGACGGTCTTGGCGCCTGAGACGTCGACGCGCTCGCATACACGGTGGGAAAACTCGCCGGGAGAGAGTTCGGCGGCGTCGACCTGCTCGACGACCAGCTTGCCTTCGGCCATCCACTTCTCGAACTCGAAGCCCATCGCACGCGTGCGGTCGAACATCAGGCCGAGTTCTTCGTCGAAGATGAACATCACGGCCTTCTCGCCGCGACTTACCGCTGCAGCGATGAACTGAAAGACGAAAGTGCTTTTGCCTGTGCCGGCGGGTCCCAGCACCAGCACGCTTGAGCCCTGCTCGATGCCGCCGCCGAGCAGCGCGTCGAGTCGGGGGATGGCGCTCGACATCTGGCCGCGTGTGAATTTCGTGCGGTGTTCCGAGGCGACGAGGCGCGGGAAGGCTTTCACCCCGCCGGTTAGAATGACGAAGTCGTGCCAACCGCCGCGGAAACGCGTGCCGCGATACTTCATCACCCGCAGGCGCCGGCGCTCCGCGCCATAATCCGGCGCCAGTTCTTCCAGCCGGATCACGCCGTGGGCGACGGAGTGCACGGTCTTGTCCGCGACCTCGGAGGTCAGGTCGTCGAGCATGAGCACAGTTGCCCCGCCCTTGGCGAAGTAGTGCTTGAGCGCGAGGATCTGGCGGCGATAGCGAAGCGAGTTCTGCGCCAGCAGGCGGATCTCGGACAGGCTGTCGAGCACGATGCGCTTTGGTTTCACTCGCTCGATCGCCTCGAAGATCATTTTTGCTGTCTCGCCCAGCTCCAGGTCGGAGGAGTAGAGCAGGCTCTGCTGCTTGTCGGGGTCGAGCAGGGCTTCCGGCGGCACGAGCTCGAACACCTCGATGTTGCCGTCGATCTCCCAGCCGTGGGACCTGGCGCCTTCGCGAAGTTCGCTGTCGGTTTCGGACAGGGTGATGTAGAGTCCCTTCTCGCCCTTCTCGGCGCCGGCCAGTAGGAAGCGGAGAGCGATGGTGGTCTTGCCTGTGCCGGGGCTTCCTTCCAGCAGATAGACATGCCCCGGCGAGAGGCCGCCCGACAGGATGTCATCTAGCCCCGGAACCCCGATCAGCGCCTTCGCGCCGCCCTCGCCCTTACCCGCCACGCATATCTCCAGTCAGAGAAAAAACGATCAAATCAACAAGCAAACGCGTATTTTGGACCACCGGCATATTCCGGTGCGTCCCCGCCCTCTCAAACATAGATCAGCCTCCCGCAAACACGCGGTCCAACGGCAATGAAGATGATCTAGATCGCAACTTATGAGAGAAAAGCGCGGCTCTCAGCCGGCGATAGACGCGTATGCGGCCTGCAGCAGGCGGAAGCCTCGGCGGTCGCCCAGGAGGCCGCCTTCCATCCGGTTCATCACGTAGGAGACGCATAGCCGCGCATCGGGATCGACGATGACTGTCGAGCCGCCATAGCCGCCCCAGTAGGCGATGCGCTCGCTCGGGCCCATCGGGAAATCTGGGGTGGAAAGGCCATAGCCCATGCCGAACACGATCGGCACGCCGAGGACGAGATCTTCGCCTGCGGTTTGCCTGTCGAAGATACGGCGGGGGCCTGCCTCCGACATGATCGTCTTTCCGAAGGCCGATCCGCCATTCGCCATCGCGGTCTGGATCCGAACGATGCTGCGGGCATTGCCATGGCCGTTGGCGGCGGGGATTTCTGCGGCGCGCCATGCACGCGAGCGGGGCGCGGTGGCGTCTACACCCGGATTGGCGAAGGTGCGTGCGCCTATGGACCCATCATTCGCTCTGGGAGCGGCCGGCGGAGGCGGGATGAGATTGGCGATGCGGGCATCGTGGCTCTCCGGCGTTCCGATGTGGAAGTCCGCCCCGAGCGGTTCTGCGATCTCCTGCCGGAAGAAATTGCCGATGGATTGTCCGGTGACGCGGCGCACGATCTCGCCGATCAGGTGGCCCTGCGTGACGGCGTGATAGCCCGATTGCGTTCCCGGCGCCCACCACGGCGCCTGGCGGGCGAGGGCGCTCGTCATCCACTCCCAGTCATAGAGCGCATCACCCACGACCTTCTCGTCCATGCCCGAGAGCCCCGCCGAGTGGCTGAGGAAGTGGCGAACCTCGACACCAGCTTTTCCGTTCTGCGCGAACTCTGGCCAGTACTTCGACGCTGGCGCGTAGAGATCGACCTCGCCACGGTCGGCAAGCAGCAACAGCGACATCGCCGCCATCGTCTTGGTGCTCGACCACACATTGACGATGGTGTCCTCGCGCCATGGCTGCGTGCGCTCGGCATCAAGATGCCCGCCCCACAGGTCGACGACGAACTTGCCTTCGTGCGTGACCGCCACCGAGGCGCCAACATCGGCGTATTTGGTGAAGTTGCTCTCGAACGCGGCCTTTACCGCTTCGAATTTGGGATCGCAGAGGCCTTGGATCGGTGTTGTCATTTTCG
The DNA here is from genome assembly GCA_035995285.1 of Hyphomonadaceae bacterium. Lineage (GTDB taxonomy): Bacteria > Pseudomonadota > Alphaproteobacteria > Caulobacterales > Hyphomonadaceae > UBA7672. The sequence goes on from DASYKO010000410.1 coordinate 8,035, forward strand.
AACGATGGCGCGGAAGGTGCCTTCTCGCCAAGTGCAATTTTACTCGATAGCTTGCCTTCATGTGGGTAGCGATCATCTCGGCGCTGGTGGCGCTTATTGGTTCCGCTGGTGCGATAATTTTGACAAAGCGGCAGGAGCGCGCTGCGATCTGGCGCGCCAAGAAGCTCGCCTACTATGAGGAATTCTTTGTCGCGGCGAGCGGTATTGTTGGTAACGCCCCATCTGAGGCCAAGGTAAGATTTGCGAATGCAGTAAACAACCTGCACCTGATCGGCTCCGGGGCAGTCATCAAGGCATTGCACGCCTTCACCGATGAGATCGCTGAATCAAATTCGGTTCGAATGACCAAGGAGCGGCACGATGAGTTATGGTCGCGATTAGTCTGGGAGATTAGGGCTGATCTGAACGATCCCCCCACCAAAGACCCCGCCGCATTTCAAGCGCGACTTTGGGCTTCAGGTACCGGCAGGAATGTGTCGCCGCCTTAAGCCGCCGCCAGCCTCTCGGCAGCCTGCAGGTCCACCGAGACCAGCCGGGAGACGCCGCGTTCCTGCATGGTGACGCCGAAGAGGCGGTCCATGCGGGACATGCTCACGGCGTTATGGGTGATGATGATGAAGCGGGTTTCGGTGCGCGTGCGCATTTCGTCGAGCAAGCGGCAGAAGCGGTCGACGTTGGCGTCATCCAGAGGCGCATCGACCTCGTCGAGCACGCAGATGGGAGCAGGGCGCGACAGGAACACGGCGAAGATGAGCGCGGTGGCGGTGAGCGCCTGTTCTCCGCCGGACATAAGCGAGAGCTGGCCCAGCCGCTTGCCCGGGGGCGAGGCGTAGATTTCGAGACCGGCGCTGAGCGGATCGTCGCTCTCGGTCAGTCTCAATTCGGCATGGCCGCCGCCGAAGAGCGCGGTGAACAGCGATGAGAAGTGGCTGTTCACCTGGGTAAAGGCGTCCAGCAGGCGCTGGCGGCCATCATGGTTCAGCGCGTCGATGCCTTCGCGCAGCCGGCCGATGGCGGCTGCCAGATCTTCGCGCTCCTCCACCTGCATCCCCATGCGGCCGGAGATTTCGGTGAGCTGCTCGTCGGCTTCCATGTTGACCGCGCCAAGCTGGTCGCGCTCGCGGCGCAGCTGGGCAAGGCGCGTGTCGAGCACGTGGGCGTCGGCGACGGCTTCCTCTTCCGGCAGGTCCTTGTCGCCGTGCTCCTTGCGCGCGGCGCGAGAGGCGGTGAGCACGGCCGTGACGCGGCCTTCGAGTTCATCGAGATCCTGGTCGAACGCGGCGCGGACTTGTTCTGCTATCTCGGCCTCGCGGCGGACTGCCGCCTCAAGCCGCCCTTCGGCGCGGACGAGGCCTTCGCGGGCGGTTGAGGATTCTTCGCGCGCGACGCGGGAGGAGAGTTCGGCGGAGCGCAGCGCCGCGTCGGCTTCGGCCAGCGTATCGGCGGCCCTGGCGCGAGCGGCTTCGGCTTCGGTGACGGCGTCGGCGAGCTGGTCGAGTTTCGTCTGCAGCGCCTGCGGCTGGTCCTTCGTTTCGGCGTGCTGCTGGCGGCTTGTGGCGAGGTCGTGCTCGATCGCGCCGAGGCGGCCTTCGGCTTCGGCGGCGCGGGCGAGCCATTCGTCGCGGTCCTTGGTGAGCGAGATGCGCAGCTGGGCCGCCCGTTCCGTCTCGCGCAGGAATGCATCGAGCGCCGCTGCGGATGTGCGTTCGGTCTCGCGCATGGCGCGGATCTTGTCGGCGAGTTCAGCGAGGACGCCGCGGTCGCGGTCGGACGGCATGGCGGCGAGGGCGACCTTGGCGGCGTTGACCTGTTCGAGCGCATGGTCGCGTTCGACGGAGAGGCGCTGGACGGTTTCCTTCAGTGCGGCCCCACGCAGCGAAAGACGCTCCACATCCTGTTCGGCGCGGATGGCGGTTTCGTGGGCGGCACGGGCGAGCTTGGTGAGTTCCGGGCCGTCGCGACGGGAGGCCATGAGGGTGACTTCAGCGTCTGTCAGCGCCTTCGAGGCCCTGGCGCGATTGTCGTGAGCGAGATCGCGTGCGGCCCGGGCGGAGCCGAGTTCGCCTTCGATCTGGGCGCGGCGGGCGCGCTGTTCCAGGCGTTCGGCAGCCGGAAGCGGCGCATCGTTGCGGCGCACGAAACCATCCCAGCGCCACAGGTCGCCCTCGCGCGAGACAAGGCGCTGGCCGGGCGTGAGCTGCGAAATGAGTTCGAGCCCGCGGGAGCGATCGACAAGGCCGCATTGCGTGAGGCGGGCGCGGAGTTCTGCAGGGGCTTCGACGATATCGGAAAGTGGCTGTGCGCCTTGCGGCAGGGGCGCCGAGACGTCGCCGGCGTGGCCGGACCAGTGGGCGGGGGCCTGGCGGTCTGTCGGCGCGTCGAGGTCTTCGGAGAGCGCAGCCGCGATGGCGCGTTCGAGACCGGGCGCGCGGATGCCTTCGAGCACCGGCGGCGCGCTGGCGTCCACTTTTCTCAAAAGCCGGTCGAGGCCCTTGAGCTCGGCTTCGAGTTCGCCGACGCGGCGCTCGGCGGCAAGCAGCGGCGGCGTCAGGCGCGCCTCGGCGGCACGGGCGTCGTCCACGGCTTTGCTCGCAGTCGCGAGGGAAGAGATTGCGGCCTGCGCTTTCGCCTCGGCATCCGTGTGGCGCTTGCGGGCGTCGGCGAGGGCGCGTTCGAGCGTGGAGGCGTCGCCTAGGCCGACCAGTTCCTTCTGCGCCTTGTCGAGATCGGTGGAGAAGCGGCGATAGCGGTCTTCCTCGCGCGCGAGAGCGGCTTCGGCGGCTTTGGCTTTCGCTTCGGCTTCGGCGAGGGTGGAGCGGCGCTCGTCGGCTTCCTGTTCGAAGGTCTGCAGCTCTGTCATCGCTGTATCGACGGCGGCGGAGAGTTCGTCTTCGCGCTCCTGCTGCGCGTCGAGGTCTTCGGGCGGCAAATCATCCAGTTGGGCATTTGCCCGGTCTGCGCGGACGTTGGCGTCGTCGCGTTGCACGCTCTCGCGCGCCTGATCCTCGATCCAGCGCTGGATGTCGCGTTCGAGGCGGGCAAGGGTTTCGCGCGCGGTATCGCGGTCGGCCTCAAGGCGAGCGAGCTGAACCTTCATCGCGCCCAGTCTGCCGGCGGCATCGGATTCGGCGGTACGCAGCGGTTCGATCTGCTCGCGCGCCTCGATCTCGACGGTGGAGGCGCGGGCCGATGCAGAGACGGTTTTCTGTTCCTCGAGCTTCGCTTCTTCCAGAGCCTCGCGTGCTTCCTTGGTCTCGACCACCGCTCCGCGCCAGCGGGCGGCGCCGAGGCGGGCTTCGAGGGCGGTGATCTCTTCCGACAGCGCCTTGTACTTGCGCGCCTTGCTGGCCTGGCGTTTGAGCGAGTTTGCCTGACGCTCCACCTCGGCCATGATCTCGGCGAGGCGGGCGAGGTTTTCCTCCGCAGCCTTCAGCTTGAGTTCGGCTTCGTGACGGCGAGCGGCGAGGCCGCCTATGCCCGCGGCTTCTTCGAGGATGCGGCGGCGGTTCTGCGGCTTGGCGCCGATGAGTTCGGAGATCTGGCCCTGCCGCACGAGCGCAGGCGAGTTGGCGCCGGTCGAGGCGTCAGCGAACAGGAGCTGCACGTCTTTCGCGCGCACCGTGCGGCCATTGATGCGGTAGGACGAGCCGACGCCGCGGCGCAGGCTGCGGCGCACTTCGATCAGGTTGTCCTCGTTGAACTCGGCCGGGGCGGAGCGGTCGGAGTTGTCGAGAAGGAGAATGACTTCGGCGATCTCGCGGGCGGGGCGCAGTTCGGTGCCGGAGAAGATGAGGTCGTCCATCTCCCCGCCGCGCATCGCGCGGGCAGAGGTTGCGCCCATCGCCCAGCGCAGCGCTTCGAGCAGGTTGGACTTGCCACAGCCATTGGGGCCGACAATGCCGGTCAGCCCCTCTTCGATCGGCACATCCACCGGGTCGACGAAGGACTTGAACCCCGCGATCTTTAGGCCGACCAGGTGCAAGGAAGATCCGAACTTCGGCCCGCAAACCCGCGGGTTTTGGCCCGTCTAGGGGCGTGGGCCGGGTGGGTCAACCGGATTAAGCGGCTGCGAGAATATGAGCCAGTTCAGGGGCTTGGCGGGGGCGCTTGCCCTGCTTCCGGCGCCGCCGGCGGGGCGCTTGCGGCGGCATCCACCGCCGCGGTGATGGCCTCTGCCGTCGGCTCCTCCACTTTCACGCCGTTGACGAAGAAGGAGGGCGTGCCAGTGATGCTCGTAGGCAGGTCGTCCAGCTCCTTGTCCATGGCCTGCAGGACCGGCTTGTTCTCGATGCACGAGTTGACCTGGTCGAAGCTGAGGCCGTGACGCCCGCCGATCTCCGCGAACAGGTCCTGCACCTTCCGCGGCGAGCCGGCGTCGGCGAGCTTGTTCTGGTTCTCGAACAGGTCGGCAATGGCGTCGAAGAATTTGTCCTTGCCGGCACAGCGCGCGATCGCGCCGCCGGCGACAGACAAGGGCGCGGGAGCGGTTGGCAGCACGACGTAGCGCAGCTTTGCCTTGCCGGTGTCGATCAGCCCCGCCTTCACTTTCGGAAATTCTTCCTTGTGGAAGTGCCCGCAGTGGCTGCACGTCGTGGAGGCGTATTCCACGATCTCGATCGGCGCATTGGCATTGCCCAGCACGGTCTGCCCGAGCCAGGGGGTCACGTCCACGGTCTTGAATGGCCGCAGCTCCTGCCCGCCGCAGGCAGCCAAAAGGAGGGCGGGAAGCGCGAGGGCGGCTGCGGCCAGAGCAAAAGCGCGCATCAGTTGGTCGGCGCGGGCTGTGGCGTTGCGGGGGCAACCGGGCCGCCGGTCGCGGGGGAGGTTGTTCCTTCCGGAGCTGCAGCAGGCGAGGCCGTCAGCGTCTCGCCTTTCAGCGCTTTCTCGATCTGGGCCGACAGCGCTTCGTAGCTGTGGTTGGCCTGCTTCACACCGTTGACGAACACGGTGGGCGTGTCCTCGACGCCCTTGGCCCTGCCGTCGGCGATCGTCTTGTTCAGCGCATCGTTGATGCCCTTGTGGGTGAGGCAGGTGCGCAGTTCGGGCTCGGCGATGCCATGACGCTGTCCCATCTCGACAAGCATCGGCCCGGCCTTGCCCTGGCTCGCAGCCTCGTACAGCTCGATCTGGTGGGAGAAGATGTCGTCGACCACGTCGTAATAGACACTCGCGCCCTTGCAGCGCGAGACAGAGATCAACATCACGGCCAGCTGCGCGTCCGTCGGGAAGTCGCGGTAGATGTATTTCACCTTGCCGGTGTCGATGTAGTTGGCCTTGAGGCGCGGGAAGTCCTGCTTGTAGAAGTCGCGGCAGTGCGGGCAGGTGAAGGATGCGTACTCGATGATCTCGACCGGCGCGGTCGCCTGGCCCATCACCACGTCGGTCAGCACCGGGTTCACCGCGGCGGCCGGGCCGCTGGAGGCCGATCCCTGCTGATCGCATGACGCGGCGAAGAGAGCGGCTGCCCCGGCAACGAGGGCGGCGAGCGGGCGGGCGGCGGACATCATCGCGAAACTCCCAAGACATTCCGGGCAGACAGGGCGGCCTGTCTTGAGCAGGCCCGAACCTCAATTGGCGAGGTTCTGGCGAATGCGGAGGCGGGCGTCAACGCAAGCCCGCGTCAGCGCCAGCTAGCTCACGATTTGCGGCCTTTTTCGGGATCGGTGATTATGGATTCCCCAAGTTCCGCGAGGGCCGAGCGCAGGGATTGGCTCTGGACGGGCGCCAGGGACCGGAACAGCGCTTCGCGTTCGGCGGGGGAAAGCGAGCGCGGGCGGCGCGCGGCGAGCTTCAGGGGCGCGGACGTCTGGACGATGCGGATCGACTTGATCTTTGAGCCGGAAGCCAGGTTCACGCGCTCCATGATGTGCTCCTGCGCGTGCTGCACCATGGCGGCGGCAGCCGACGTTGCGCGCAGGTGCAGGACGCCGCCGGTCTTGCTCTTGCTCACCCGCACGGGGCTGGTGACGGAGGCCAGGCGCTGGCCCACGATCTCGGTCCAGCGCGAGGCGAGGGTGTCGGGCGACGGGCCGGCCTGTTTGAGGATCGGGGCAAGCGCCCTGGCCAGCGCATGGCCGAACGGCCGGGGCGCCCGGCGGACGGGCGCAGCGCGCACTTCGGCCAGCCGCGCGAGCGCGTCGGCCTCGTCTTTCATCTGGCGCCAGTTCAGGGTCATGAGCTGCTACTCTTGCCAAGTTTCGTGACGTGGTGGAATGGCGGAGGGCATGCCCGCGAAAACTCGCCCTATTCACAAGGCGGAGACGATACCCACAGCTCTGGATAGCTGGTACCGGCGCTATGCCCGCGTGCTCCCCTGGCGGGTGGGGCCGACGGAGCGGGACAAGGGCGTTGCGCCCGATCCCTACCTCGTCTGGCTCTCCGAGGTGATGCTGCAGCAGACCACCATTCCTCATGCAGCGCCTTACTTCGAGAAGTTCCGCCAGCGCTGGCCGAGCGTGAAGAAGCTGGCGGCGGCGAAGTGGGAAGATGTGTCCGCGGCGTGGGCGGGGCTCGGCTATTACAGCCGGGCGCGCAACCTGCACGCCTGTGCAAAAGTGGTCGCGGAGGCGGGTGGATTTCCACAGGATGCGGCGGGGCTGCGCCACCTTCCGGGAGTCGGGCCCTACACAGCCAATGCAATCGCTGCGATCGCCTATGACGAGCCGCTTGCGCCGGTCGACGGGAATATCGAGCGCGTGGTGTCGCGGCTCTGGGCCATCGGGTCGGACGGAACGGAGGCGGGCTGGCGCGCGGCGAAGGCCGAGATCGTTCGGCATGCCCAGTCGCTGTTCGATGATCTGCCAAAGGGGCTGCGGCCGGGAGACCTGGCGCAGGCGCTGATGGACCTTGGCGCCACCGTGTGCACGCCGAAGAAGCCCAACTGCCTGATCTGCCCGGTATCAAAGATGTGTGCGGCGCTGAAAGAGGGCGCGCCCGAGCGCTATCCCATGAAGGCAGAGAAGAAAGAGCGGCCGACGCGCTATGGCGCGGCATTCGTTCTGACGCGGGGAGACAAGGTCCTGCTGGTCCGGCGCGGGCCTTCGGGCCTGCTCGGAGGCATGATGATGCCGCCGACAAGTGAGTGGCTGGAAAAAAAGCCGGCAGCACTCTCCGCCGCGCCAGCGGAAGCAAAGTGGGAGCGGATCGGCGAGGTCCGCCATGTCTTCACACATTTTGCCCTCAAGCTGGAGGTCTTTCGGGCCGAGGCGCCGCCGAAGTCCAAGCCCCAGGGCGAATGGCTTGAGCGAGAAAAGGCGCTTGCCTCGCTTCCCACCGTCGGCCGGAAAGCCGTGGCGCTTGCCTTGAAGGCGCAGCCAGCCTTGAAGGGATAGTCCGGCGCTCTAAAACCTATGAGAGGGGCTTCAGGGAACCCGCTGAGCGGGCCCCCTTATCTTGCATCCCGCCAACCTCGCCGCTTGTCGCATTCCGCCGCGCGATGATAGGCGTTCGCAGGTTGGCTGTTGTTGTTCTCCGGGGACTAGCGCCTGACGTCTTTCTTCAGACATCCAGCCCTGATGCCGGCCGTTGCGGGGCTTTCCATCCTCGCCACGGTGGTCGGCGCGATCGTGTTCGCGCTGATCTACCAGACCCAGGCGACATGGGTGACCCACACGCTCGAGGTGGAGCGCGAACTGGGCCGGCTGCGCGGTACGCTGCAGGTCGGAGAGATCGCATCGCGCAACTTCATCCTCAGCCGCGATGAAGCGTTCGCCTCCGAGTTCAACTCCGCAAGCATCGAGGCGCCGAAGCAGGTCGAGCGCATCGCCGAGCTGACGGCCGACAATCCGGCGCAGCAGGGCAGGATCGCCGAGCTGCGCAGCCTCGTGCGCCAGAATCTGGACGTCACATTGCAGGCCATCGGGGCGCGGCGAGCCGGCAATGCCGATACAGCCATGTCGACCTTCGTGTCGGGCCCGGCGCACGAGATCTCGGAGAAGATCGAAGCCACGGTCACGCAGATGGATCACAACGAGGCCGATCTGCTTGCGACACGCGAGGCCGAGGCGCTTTCGAGCGGCACGACCTTGATCTCGGCGGGCGCCCTGACGGTGTTGCTGGCGATCGTCAGTCTCATTCTCTGGCTGCAGGACAGGCGCAGGTCGAACGCCGCCCTGCAATCCTCCCTGGCGGAACAGCAATCGCTGGTGGCGAACCTGCAGACGGCAAACGACGCCACGCAGCGCGAGACCGGGCTCAAGCTCGCCGCCGAGATGAAGCTGCGCCAGATACAGAAGATGGAGGCGGTGGGCCAGCTGACAGGCGGCATCGCCCACGACTTCAACAACATGCTTTCGGTGATCATGTCCGCGATCACGCTGAGCCGGAAACGCCTCAAGGCGGGAAACTACGACGTCAACACCATGATGGATGCGGCGATGGACGCGGCCCAGCGCGCCGCGAAACTCACCGCGCGCCTGCTTGCCTTCTCCCGCCAGCAGCCGCTTGCGCCTGAGCCGCTGGACGCCGGCAAGTTCATCGGGGGCATGACGGAACTGCTGCAGCGCACGCTGGGTGAGCACATCCAGGTCGAGACCGTTCTTGGCGCCGGCCTCTGGCGCATGCACGTCGACATCAGCCAGCTGGAAAATGCGGTCATCAACCTTGCGGTGAACGCGCGCGATGCGATGCAGAAAGGTGGCAAGCTCACGCTGGAAACGGCCAACACATCGCTCGACGATGCCTATGCGCGCGAGCACGCGGACGTGACGGCCGGGCAGTATGTGATGATCGCCGTCTCGGATTCAGGCGAGGGCATGCCGGCGCACGTGATCGAGCGCGCCTTCGATCCCTTCTTCACCACCAAGCCCGTCGGCGTCGGCACCGGACTGGGGCTCTCCCAGGTGTTCGGCTTCGTCAAGCAGTCGGGCGGGCATGTGAAAATCTATTCCGAGCTCGGCAGCGGCACGACCGTGAAGGTCTATCTGCCGCGCTATTTCGGCGACAAGCCCGAGGCGATGCGCGCCTCGGCCCTGCCGGAGGACCTGCGCACCGAACCGGTCTCGGGCGTGATCCTCGTGGTGGAAGACGAACCGCGCCTGCGCGAAGTCGGCTCCACCGGCCTGCGCGACCTTGGCTACACCATCCTGGAAGCGCCGAACGGAACGGAGGCGCTGAAGATCCTCGATGCGAATCCGTCGATCCAGCTGCTCTTCACCGACATCGTCATGCCCGACATGACCGGCCGCGTGCTCGCCGACGAGGCGCTCAAACGCCGGCCCGACCTCAAAGTGCTGTACACCACCGGCTATACCCGCAACGCCGTCGTCCACAACGGCGTGCTCGACCACGGCGTCAACTTCCTGCCCAAACCCTTCACGCTCGAAGAACTGGCGCGGAAAGTGCGGGAAGTTCTCGCCAAAGCTTGAGGCTCCACAACCGCGCTGGCCTCGCTATACTCCTCCCATTCGACGAGAGGATTTGAGCCATGACGATGAAGCCGCCGCCTGTGAAGCTCGATCCGCCCGGCCGTGGCCGCATCTATGAGAGCATCCTCGACACCATCGGCAACACGCCGCTGGTCCGCATCCCGCGCCTGTCCAAGGAAGAGGGCGTCGTCGCCGATCTTCTCCTTAAGCTCGAATTCTTCAATCCGCTGGGAAGCGTGAAAGACCGCATCGCGCTCGGCATGGTCCTCGACATGGAAAACGACGGCCGAATCGAGCCGGGCAAGACGACGCTTATCGAGCCCACGTCCGGCAACACCGGCATCGGCCTCGCCTTCGTCGCCGCCTCGCGCGGCTACAAGCTGATCCTGACCATGCCGGAATCAATGTCGCTCGAGCGCAAGAAGATGCTCGCCATCCTCGGCGCGCAAGTGGAACTCACGCCCAAGGAAAAGGGCATGCGCGGCGCCATCGAGAAGGCGAACGAGTTTCTCGCGACCATCCCCGGCTCGGTGATGCCCAGCCAGTTCGATAACCCGTCCAACCCCGCCATTCACGAACGCACGACGGCGGAAGAGATCTGGAAGGACACGAACGGGGAGGTCGACGTCATCATTTCCGGCGTGGGCACCGGCGGCACATTCACCGGCTGCGCCCGCACGCTGAAACCGCGCAAGCCGAGCCTCAAGATGATCGCGGTCGAGCCTGAGAAGAGCCCCGTGCTCTCCGGCGGCCAGCCGAGCCCGCACCCGATCCAGGGCATCGGCGCAGGCTTCATCCCGGCCAACATGGACACGAGCTATATCGACGAGATCCAGCGCATCAACACCGAGCGTTCGATCGGCCTTGCACGCCGGATCGCCAAGACCGAGGGCATTCCCGTCGGCATGTCCTCCGGCGCCGCGATCGCTGCAGGCATCGAGGTCGGCAGGCGGCCGGAGATGAAGGGCAAGACGATCGTGGTGATTATCCCCTCGTTCGCGGAGCGCTATCTCTCTACCATCCTGTTCGACGGAATCTGAGCGCGGTCTTTCTGCGCGCCGCCGCTCCCTTAGTGTCTTTGTGTAATCTTCGTGTCTTCATTTGGTCCGGCACGCGCGCCCTAAAAGCCTAAACACAAAGGCACAAAGGACTCACGAAGACACGAAGAGGCCGGTTCAGTCCGCAGCGCCTGCCCCCGGCCGCTCCGGTGAGTTCTCCCGGTTCTCCGCCACGCTCTCGTGATCCGAGAGGAATTCCTCCAGCACGTCGAGGAAACGCTCGGGCGCTGCGAGATGAATCCAGTGGCCGACGCCGTCGATGGCGACATGGGCAAAGCGCCCAATGCGGTGCAGCGCGCCGTCGGCGTCGTTCTGGGGCTGGATGATGGAGAGGGCGGGGCCTTCATAGCCAAGGAAGTCGCGCGGGTTGAACCGGCTCATGGCCTCGAACGTGCCGATGACTGTTTCCTTCGGCGTCCCCTTGATGTCCCGCACGAGCCGCTCGGCGACGTGCTCGTCCTCACCCGCGATCTTACGGTAGTGTGCCTCGACCCCCTTCTGGTAGTCTGGACCGGCAAGCTCCTGCATCTGCTCCTCGATCATGCCGGGCGGAAGGACAGCTGGATCCGGCGGCGGATCGACCAGCACCAGCCCGAGCAGCCTGTCGGGCTCCTGCGAGGCATAGGCGAAGGCCGTGAGCGCGCCTCCCGAATGGCCGACAAGGAAATAACGGTCCCAGCCCAGCGCATCGGCCGCCGCAGTGATGTCCGATGCGGCATCGGCCACAGCGAAGGAGCCGCTCTTCGGCGGATCGGACTTGCCATGTCCGCGCCGGTCGAAGGCGGCGGTGGGGCGGTCGGCAAGGCGTGCGCAAATCCTGTCCCAGTGATGCAGGTTGCCGCCGTCCGAGTGGACGAACAGGACCGGCGCTTTGCTACCCTTTGGCTGCTCGGAAAGATTGAGCCGGCCCTGCGGGCCTTCGATCATGTGTTCAAACGGCTGTGTGCTCGGCATGGGGCATCTCCCTGTGGCCGTCGGCCAACAAACCCCTCGCAGGCGGCGGGGTTCCGCGTGGGGTAGAGCGGCTGGCGCCCAACGAATTAGGCGTCCGAAAGCCGTCGGCGAGGGCGGGCGATGCGCGCCATATCTGTCTCGCAGTATGAGGACAGCCGATGCAGACCGACATCATCGCCGCAGAAGCCGACTGGAACAGGATCGAGGCGGACCTCTCCGAGCGCGGTTCGGCGATCATCCCCGGCCTGCTGGACGCGAAAGCGTGCGCAAAGTTGAAAGCCGGTTACGACGACGAGCGGCTGTTCCGCAGCCGCATCGTGATGGCGCGCCACGGCTTCGGGCGCGGCGAGTACAAGTATTTCGGCTATCCGCTGCCCGAGCCGGTCGCCTCGCTGCGCACGCAGCTCTATCCGCATCTCGCAGAGATCGCCAACCGCTGGGAAGAGGCGTTGGGCTCGGAGCGGCGGTTTCCGCCAACGCACGCTGCATTCCTGAAGCGATGCCACGCAGCAGGGCAGGAACGGCCAACGCCCCTGCTGCTGCGCTACGGCGAGGGCGACTACAACTGCCTGCACCAGGATCTCTACGGCGCGGAGGTGTTCCCGCTACAGGTCGCCATCCTGCTGTCGCAGTCGGGCAAGGACTTCGACGGCGGCGAGTTCGTCATGACCGAACAGCGCCCGCGCATGCAGTCGCGTGTGGAAGTGGCGGCGCTAAGCCAAGGGGATGCCGTCGTCTTCGCCGTCAACGAAAGGCCAGTCCGGGGAGCGCGCGGCGTCTACCGCGTAAAGATGCGCCATGGCGTCAGCCGCCTGCGCTCGGGCGAGCGGTTCACCCTCGGCGTCATCTTTCATGATGCGGCGTAGATTTTCTCCGTTGCACCCCTGTTGACTTTGACGCCCCGTCAAAGAGGCAGGGTGGGCTCATCGAAAGACGAGCCGGAGGTTGGGACATGTTCCGCATAGGGGAATTCGCACAGATCGCCCAGGTCTCGGGCCGCCTGCTGCGCTATTATGAAGAGCTCGGCCTACTGGACCCGGTTCACACCGATCCGTCCGGCTATCGCTACTACAGCGCCAGACAGTTGCCGCGGCTCAACCGCATCCTGGCGTTGAAGGAACTCGGCCTCACGCTCGAACAGATCAAGCCGCTGATCGATGGCGAGGTCGGCGCAGACGACATGCGCGCCATGCTGGAAGAACGCCGGACACGGGCGCTGGAAGCCGTGCGGATGGAAGAGGCGCGCCTGCGTCAGATCGAATCCCGTATCGCCCAGCTGGACGAGAGCGGCGAGGTCAGGGGCGCGGACATCGTCATGAAGGCCATCGCGGCGCAGCCATATCTGGCCGCCACCTGCATGTGCGAGGACATCGACCATGCTGTGCGCGTGGTGGGGCAGGTGGTCGCCGAGACCAGCGCCAGGGTCTCCGCCGGCCTGCGCGACCGGCTCATCGTCGTCTCCCGCACGGAAGACAGCCAGGACCGGCTCGACCTCGATATAGGGTTCTCCCTCACGCGCGATGTCGATCGCACGGTGAAGCTGTCGGACGGGCTGGAACTCAGGACGCTCGAACTTCCCGCCGTCGACACGATGGCGACACTGGTGCGGACAGGCCCGGCCTGGCGTAGCCATTTTGCTTTCGGCGCGATCGGATCGTGGATCGAGGGCAATGGCTTCGAACTCGCGGGGCCATGCCGTGAAGTCTTCCTCGATCCGCCTGCCGCCGGTGCGGTCGACCCCATCATAGAGATCCAGTTCCCGGTCCGCCGGGCGGCCTGAACCACCAACCCCGTGCAGCTGCTCAAGCCCGCATAGCGCGGATTGCGAGCGGTTGCGCCAATGAAGGAGAGACACATGAAAATCTACGGCGTTCCGCTGTCGGTGCACACGCGCAAGGTGATCATCGCCGCGAAGGTGAAGGACATTCCGCTTGATGTGGAGGTCGTGATCCCGGTGATCCCCGACAATCCGCCGCCGAACTGGAAGGCGATCAGCCCTACCGGCCTCATCCCGGTGATCGACGATGACGGCTTCATCCTGCAGGATTCAACCGCCATCGTGCTCTATCTGGAACGCAAGAAGCCAACACCTGCGCTCTTGCCGGCTGATGCGAAGGACTACGCCACGGCGCTGTCGCTCGACGCCTGGGCAGGCGGCGTGATGTTCAACCGGATCATCCACCCGGTGTTCCACAACCAGGTCGTCAACCCCAACATCCGCAAAGTGCCCGGCGACGCCGCCGCGATCGACAAGGCGCTCACGCAAGTCGCGCCGGAGGCGTTCAGCTATCTCGAGGGGCTTTCGCCGGAAACCTTCTTCGTCGGCGACAGGCTCTCGATTGCCGACATCGCCGTCGTCTCGAACCTGATCCTCTTCCACTATCTCGGCTACCGCATCGATCCCAAGCGCTTCCCGAAGCTCGCTGCTTTCTTCCGCAACCACATCGAGTCGTCCTCGCTGCAATCCGTGCTCGCCGCCGAAAAGCCGTTCGTCGAGCAGATGGGACTCGATCGGAGTTGGTTGTAGCCTTGGAGCGCCGGGCCCCCGCCCGGCTCTTCCTCTCGTAAACCACCATCGTTGCTCGGTTTTGCCGAGCAGGGGCCCGGCGCTCCACTTCATTGACGGAAAGGGCGGCTTCACCTCTTCTCCCTGCTTCCTCCGGAGATGCATGAATTGAGGCTGCCCGCCGCCGCCCTTGTTCTTATGTTCGCGCTGCCCGCGCATGCGCAGAGCGATGTGCTGTGCTCCAGCCTCGACAAGCTGATGGCCTCCGCCGCCGGGCCTGCGCCGTTTGCAAAGATCGGCGCTGAATTCTCCAGCGGTCAGGCCGTGACGACCATCACCGACCGCCTGCCGGGGATCGAAGCCGACAAATGCGTGGCGCGCATGCCTGCATCCGCCAACCGGTTCGGCGCCGCCGAGGGCGAGTTCTGGGAATTCAACTGCACGCTCTACAGCGCCAGCGCCCGAAACAATCCCGATGCGCGCGACGAGGCGCAGCTTTATCGCGACAACATGGTGAAGCGGGCGAAGACCTGCCTTGCGAAGAAGGGCTGGGCGCCCCCGCCTCCGACCACCAGCCGGCCGCCGCCGCCCTATGGCGAGCTTCACCTCATGAACCTGGTCAACGATCTGAAACTCCCCCTCGAGATCATCGTCGGATCGGTCGCCTCAGGCGCCGACCGCCACGAGCAGACCTACACGGCCTTCCTCTCCTTCCGCCTCAATGGCGGGCCCAAGCCGCCCGAGCCCCTGCCGGATGGCGTAGCCCTCCGCGGCCGGGACTAGGTGACTCTGCGTCGTCACCGGCGCATGTTTGCGTGTATCATTGGCAGGGAGCTGAGCCATGCTCGACCACATCGGACTTCGCGTGACGGACGTCGAACGTGCACGCTTGTTCTACACCAAGGCGCTGGCGCCGCTGGGCATCACCATCGTGATGGAAGTGTCGGCCGAGCGGACCGGTTCGTACGCCTATCTGGGCTATGGCGAAGGCTCCAAGCCGTATTTCTGGGTTGGGCAGAATGGACCCGCCACCGCTGGTCTCCACGTCGCCTTCGCGACGGACAGCCGGGCAAAGGTCGACGCCTTCTACAAGGCCGCTATGGCTGCGGGTGGAAAGGACAACGGCCCGCCGGGCGTGCGCGCGCACTATCACCCGAACTACTACGGCGCCTTCGTGCTGGACCATGACGGCCACAACATCGAAGCCGTGTGCCACGCACCGGCCTAGGGACGTCTCAGGTTCTGATAGTGCCTAGTGCTGGCCGGGAGTCGCCGGCTTGGGCGCCGCAGGCGTTGCCGGTTTGGGCGCTGCGGGTGCAGGCGTCGCCGGAGCAGGGGTGGCGCCGGCAGGCGCCGCGCCAGCAGGAGCGCCCGGAGCAGGCGTTGCGCCGGGGGCCGCAGGCGTTGCGCCCGGAGCTGCGGGAGCTGCGCCATCAGCCGGAGGCGCTGCGCCATCGACCGGAGCGGCAGGCGGCGGTGCGTCGGGCAGCGGATCCGGCAGCGGCGGCGGATTGCCCAGCGTGCGCAGGTACGCCATCAGGTCGGCGCGGTCGGTCTGCTTCTTGAGGCCGATGAAGTTCATCGCCGTGCCCGGCACTTTCTTCTTCGGGTTTTCGATGTAGTGGTCGAACATCTCGTAGGTCCAGGTTCCTTCCTGAACCGACATCGAGTTCGGGCCGGTCGAGTATTTGAAGCCGGGCTCGGAGGCGATGTCCTTGCCGAGAATGCCGAACAGCGACGGGCCGGTGGATTCAGCGCCGGCTACGAACTTGTGGCACTGCTGGCACTTCACCGAGACAACCTTGCCGTTCTCGGCGGAAGCCGCGGTGATCAGCTTGTTGTAGTCGCGCGGGCCTTCGATGACAGCCACGGCCGGGCCGGTGGAGGCTTCCGGAACGTCGACGAAATAGCCGGCCTTTTCGTGATGCTCTTCATGGAAGAAGGCGTGGCTGGCCTCGTTCAGGCCGATCAGGGCCAGGCCCGTGCCCAGGACGCAGAAGGCGATCTTGTTGAAGCCAAGGTCACTCATGGTCCGTTCCCTGTCCCGTAAACGTTTAGCGCGCGAAAAGCTCGATTCGCGCCCGCGCGCGCGGGGCTTTCTGGCATTTTAGCCGCACCCCGGCAATGTTGGGCAGACGGGCGGAACGTCGCATCGGGACCCCCGCTAAACCATTGGGGACTGGCCAGTTTCCGGCTCCCAAGGCATAGAGGCCCGCCATGACAAAGAAGATCGCTTTCCAGGGGGAGTTGGGCGCCAACTCCCACATCGCCTGCCGGGACACCTATCCCGACATGGAACCCTTGCCCTGCGCCACTTTCGAGGACTGCTTTGCGGTGACGGCCTCAGGCGAGGCGGACCTCGCCATGATCCCTGTGGAGAACTCGATCGCGGGCAGGGTAGCCGACATTCACCACCTGCTCCCGACCTCGCCTCTGCACATCATCGCCGAACACTTCATGCCCATCCGCTTCCAGCTGATGGCGCTGAAAGGCGCGAAGCTGTCGGACATCAAGGGCGCGCACAGCCACATCATGGGCCTCGGCCAGTGCCGCAACTTCCTGCGCAAGCATAACATCACCGCGAAGATCGCGGCTGATACGGCCGGCGCCGCGCGCGAGGTGAAAGAAGCCGGCGACCCCACCCAGGCCGCTATCGCGCCAAGGCTGGCTGCAGAGGTCTATGGCCTCGACATTCTCGCCGAGAACATCGAGGACGCGGCCCACAACACAACGCGTTTCGTGATCATGAGCCGCGACGCCGCCATCCCCGACAAGGGGACCGGAACCAACTGGGTCACCGCCTTCGTGTTCCGCGTGCGCAACGTGCCGGCGGCGCTGTTCAAGTCGATGGGCGGCTTTGCCACCAACGGCGTAAACATGACGAAACTGGAGAGCTACCAGGTCGGCGGCTCGTTCAACGCCACGCAGTTCTATTCGGAGATCGAGGGCCATCCTGACGACCTGCCGGTGCAGCGCGCGCTGGAAGAACTGGGCTTCTTCTCCACGCAGGTGAAGCACCTCGGCGTGTTCCCCGCTCATCCCTATCGCGCGAAAGCGGCGATGGCCTGACATCTCTTTGGTGTTGGATGCGGCGCCGGAATGCAGTTGAGGGCGAACCCATCGCGCCCATCAGCGTTTGACCAACTGCCCTTATCCGCATTTGAGCGTCAGCTCATGCCGGGCCCTTGCGTTCAAAAGCACAGTTCGCGTGTGGCTTGTGTATTCGCACAGTTCATCTGCAATTGAGACAAGATCCGGCCACATTGATTACAGGACCATGACCGCAGGATTACTAGGTGTGTCCTTTGGGTCACCTGCCCGTAGTTAATCCTCGACTGTCCAGGAACCGAGGTTGTACCGCCGAAGTTAGGCTGCATATCGCACTCGTGCTGGGTGGATATGAGCGGCGCGGCCTTCTCAGGTGGGACTACCCCACACGGGTTCAAGCCAAGCAGTTCAGTGTTGTAACCGGAACCGGTCTTTCACCTGCGGGATCAAGCAATCCTCCAGGAACCGGCTCCTAAAAAAAACCTGGAGTCTCTCCCCATGAAACTCAAACTTGCTCTACTGGCTGCTGTGGCTTCTCTCGCCGCGCCCGCCGTGATGACCGCTTCCGCCCAGGCTTCGGGCGGCGGCCTCTATGCCTCCGGCGGCTATGCGAACTTCAAATTCGACGCTCCCGGCGGCGACGTGAACCTGGGCGGCATCCAAGGCCGTCTCGGCTACGGCTTCCACCCCAACTTCGCCATTGAAGGCGAAGGCACGGTCGGTGTCGGTGACGATGGCGGCAGCGAGCTGAACAACGAGATCGGTATCTTCGCTGTCGGCAAACTGCCCGTCACCTCGCAACTCGACCTGTTCGCTCGCGTCGGCGCCTCGCGCACCGAAGTGAACGACAATGACGATGACGGCCTCGCCTACGGCGCCGGCGCTCAGTGGAACTTCACGAGCCAGGATGGCATCCGCGGCGACTGGACCCGTCACGATTACGACGCGGGCGAATTCGACGCCTGGTCCGTCTCCTACGTCCGCAATTTCTAAGAGCGGGACGAAGGTTTGATCTACGAGCGCCCCTGCAGAGATGCAGGGGCGCTTTCGTTTTGCTAGGGTCGCCGGATGGACGTCACGATCCGCATGCTGGGACGAGACGATGGCGCGGCCTTCGAGGCGGCGCTGGCGATCTATCGCAGCGAGATCGAACTCTCCGAACAAAGGCCGGAAGACGAACTGCGCGGCCTCCTCACCCGCGACGACTATCTGGTGCAAGCAGCGGAGCGGGCAGGGCGCGTCATCGGCTTCTCGATCTCGTGGAATCCGCCCGACGAGGATTTCTGGCTGTTCGAGTATATGGCGGTCCTGCCCGAAGAGCGTGGCGCCGGCGTCGGCAAGACGCTGTTCCAGCGCGCGCTTACAATGCCCGATCCCGGCAATGTCGGGCTCGTGGAGGTGGACCAGCCGCGCGACGAGAAAACCTCACGCCGTCTGCGCTTCTACGCTCGCCTGGGCTGCAGGCGGGTCGGTGATGTCAGCTATATCCTGCCCCTGCGCACGCACGGCGAGCCCCCACCTATGCAACTCCTCTCCGTGCCGCTCTATGGCCCGACGGGTTACATCCGGCGCGAAACGCTGCAACGCGCCCTCAAGCGCATCTACGAAAGCGTCTACCACCAGCCGCCGGACGACCCGCGCATCGCGCAGATGCTGGATGAGTTGCCACCGAATGTGCCGTTGGTCGCTCTCTAAGGCAGGCCGATGGCGGCATCGCTGACACAGGAACTAGGTGAGTCACCGCCCACCTGTCCGCCCCCCTTCGGGCGGGCGGGACCTTGTTGCTCCAGCTTACCCTGATCGTTCGTTGTCCAATTCGTGAAGCGCGGTCCCGCCCGCCCGAAGGGGGGGCGGACAGGTGGGGGGTGGGTGGCCTTGCAAGATACGAGCGGTTGACGGGATGAACTAAAGCCGAAGCTTAAGGCCCGCGATCCAGCCAAGCCTTGAGCACGTGGTGCGCAATCGCAAATCGCATCGGCGCGAAGGCGTCCGGATGCGTGCCCGCCATCATCGCCTTGGCCTCGTCGCGCGTGAACCAGCGCGCGCTGTCGAGTTCATTGGGATCGATCTTCAGTTCATCCGTCTCCGCCTCGAGGATCAGCCCGATCATCAGCGAGGAGGGGAAAGGCCAGGGCTGGCCGAAGAGGTATTGCGCCTCGCCTGTGCAGCGCACGCCTGCTTCCTCGAATATCTCGCGCGCAGCAGCCTGCTCGAAGGTCTCACCCGGCTCGACAAAGCCCGCGAGGCACGACCAGAAGCCCGGCCGCCATCCCTTGCCGCGGCCCATCAGGCATTTATCGCCCTTCACCGCGAGCATGATCGCTACCGGATCGACACGCGGGAAATGCTCGGCCCCGCAATCCTCGCACTTCCGCTTCCAGCCCGCTTCCAGAATATTCGTCTTCGTCCCGCAATTGGCGCAGTGCCCATTCCTGCGGTGCCATTCGAATAGGCAGCGCGCTGTCGATGCCGCCCCGCCATTGAACGCATCCATGGTGGAGGCGGCCACCCGGAAATCCTCGAACACGCCCAATCCCGCAATCGGCGAACTATCGAGGCTGAACGATGCCGGCAGCTCGATCGCAAACACCGGCGAGCCCTTCACCGTCTCGCCCAGGAAGAGCCGCGTGTATTTCTGCGACAGCATCCCCGCCTGCGGCCCGAGCCACAGTATCGGCCGTCCCGGCGCGAGCTGCGCCCCGATCATCGGTGAAGCCGTCGGCGGGCCCGAACCCTCCACCAGCGGCAGCCCCTCGCGCATTACCAGCACGCGGCAGTTGTCGGCTGCAAATGCCTTGTCCAGCCATTCCGGCTCGCGCCGCCGGTGCGCCACGCGGTCGAGGCCCGCAGGCACAAGCGGGATATCGGCTGCTGCCCTCGATAGAACCACGTCAGATCTTCTTTATGTTGGACCGGAAGCTGTTCATCGCGCGCCGTCCGGCCATGACGCCATAGGTCACAAAGGCGATGACCGCAAACAAGACCCACGCCACGCCGAAGAGCTTCAGGAATTCGCTCAGGTCTCCGCCCGTCAGATAGCCATCGCGCAGGCCGGCCAGCACCACGCCGAAAGCCGCCACGAACAGCATTGCCGCCGAGCCAAGATACTTCACCAGCGCCTCCATCGTCCCGCGCCGGCGCAGGTAATAGCGAACGGGGAAAGCGACCGACCCGTAGAGCGCCGTGCCGAGGATGCCATAGAGCGCAACCGACGCCGCAAACCTGTCGACGCGTGTCGCGGGATCGCCTGCGTCCGCGCCGCCCTGCCAGAGCACATAGGCCAGCGCTGCGAGGAAGATCGGGATGATCACGGCAAGGTCGAACCACCTGAACGGCGGCACGTCATTCATCTTGCGGATCGGGCCGGGATCGGTGACGCGGCCGATATAGGCGCGCTTGGCCTTGGGCGCATAGAGCTGCGGGTTCTCGGCCTTCTCGATGAACTGCTCCACCGCCTCGACGAGCTTCTCCGGCGGCGCCTCTTTCGGCGCATCCAGCGTCAGCACGTCGTTGGCCGGCGTGGGGCTCTTGATCGGAATGCCGGTTTCCGGATCGCGGCTAACTTCCTTCGGCAGCCTTGCAACCGGCGCCCCGCCATCGCCCTTGCCGGCGAGAATGGCGAGATGGTCCACCAGCTCGTTGATCCGGTCCATCGGCTCGGGGAAGACCTCGATCCAGTTGCGGTCGGCCAGTTCATAGAGGAAGGCGCCGCGCGGCGCCGTGTTTTCGATGAGGATCGGGATCACCGGCTTGCCCAGGCTGTCGGCGACCGCGAGTTCCTTCTTCAGCTGGCGCGAATTGTTGCAGTCTTCGGAGAAGAAGATGGTCAGCATCTCGCTGTCGGTCAGCGCATCGACGATCTTCTCGCGCCAGTCGGCGCCGCCTTCGATGTCGGCGTCATACCAGACGCCCATGCCGCGCGCCTCCAGCCGCCGCACGACCGAGGCGACCAGCTCCCGATCGGACCGGCGATAGCTGACGAAAATGTCGTACTTCATTCCATTCTGGTCCCACCCGCCCCGGTCCTGGCAGCGCAAATCCTAGCGGCGCCAAGCTGTAACGGTGATTGCCCCCGACGTTAACCTAGCAAACCTTAAAGGGCCAAACCTTACAAGAATGGGAGCGGAACACTGGCGCGTATCGCCGCATAAAATGCCCGGAATCCCGCCTCGCATCGCTCAGACAAGCGCGACTCACCCCGGATGGTTGCCACGGCGAGGCCTGCGGCCCTATATCCACCCCGCAGGTTGGTTGCGGACGAGCGGTTCGCCAACCCGGTCAGGTCCGGAAGGAAGCAGCCGTAACGAGTTTAGCTTGGGTCGTGACCAGCCTGCGCCCATCCCCACAACCCCCCGTTCCCGGCCAGCGCCTTTTGCGCTAGATTTGGGCCATGAGTTCGGTCTTCCAGCACCTCATTGAGTTGGCAGAAAAGCTTTCGGACGCGGACCAAGAGAGATTGGGGCGCGAAATGGAAAAGCGTGTCCAGGAATTGGCTCTGGTCGCTGAAGTGAAGGCCCGCCAGCAGGGATATCCGCAGTCTTTTTTGGACCCGGACGACGCCTGACCAACAGGGCAAAATCAGCTCCGGGTTGGCGAGTCCCCGCTGACTGGGCCATATAGGGCCCATGGCCTCGAAAAAGCCCCCCAAAGAGCCCGCTGACGGGCCCGAAGACGTTGAAACCGTGCAGCCCGATGCTGAGCGGGACGACCGCACGGCGTCAATGTTCGGCGACGAACCCCAGGCAGGCGGCGGCCCCGGCGCCTATCAGGTGCTGGCGCGCAAATACCGGCCGACGACGTTCGAGGATCTGGTGGGCCAGGAGGCGATGGTCCGCACCCTCACCAACGCCTTCAAGACCGGCCGCATCGCGCATGCCTTCATGCTCACCGGCGTCCGCGGGGTCGGCAAGACCACGACCGCGCGGCTTCTTGCTCGTGCGCTGAATTACGAGACCGAGACGGTCCACCAGCCCTCGATCGACCTCAAGCAGAATGCCAAGGGCGAGATCCATGGCCCGGCCATCATGGCCTCCACGCACCCGGATGTGCTGGAGCTCGACGCCGCCTCTCACACCGGCGTCGACTCGATGCGAGATCTGCTCAACGGCGCGCGCTATGCGCCCGTCAGCGCCCGCTACAAGGTCTACATCATCGACGAAGTCCACATGCTCTCGACCGCGTCGTTCAACGCGCTGCTCAAGACGCTCGAGGAGCCGCCGCCGCACGTGAAATTCATCTTCGCGACGACGGAGATCCGCAAAGTCCCCGTCACCGTCCTCTCGCGCTGCCAGCGCTTCAACCTGCAGCGCTTCTCGACGGACGCACTCACCGAACACCTCGCCAATATCTGCCGGCAGGAAGGCGCGAAAGTTGCGCCCGACGCGCTGGCGCTTATCGCCCGCGCCGCCGAAGGCTCGGCCCGCGACGCCCTCTCCATCCTCGATCAGGCGATCGTTCAGGGTGAGGGCGGGGAGGTCTCTGCGGAACAGCTGCGCGAGATGCTCGGCCTTGCCGATCGCAGCCGTATCCTCGATCTCCTCGACACCATCGTTGCGGGCGATCACAAGGCCGCCCTCAACGAAGCGCAGGCGCTGCTGGATCAGGGCGCAGACGCGCCCGTGCTGATCAAGGACCTGATGGACGCCGTCGTCGAAATCTCCCGCGCCCAGGCGCTGAAGGATGCCTACGCCTTCGCCGGCCCTGCTGACTGGGTGAAGCGCACAAGGGCGATGGCCGAGAAGCTCTCGCCCGCGCAGTCCTCCCGCATGTGGCGTCTGCTGCTGCAGGGCTTCGAGGATTGCGCCCGCGCGCCTGATCCGCCTGCCGCGGCCCAGATGGTGGTGCTGCGCCTTGCCGCCGCCGCGAGCCTGCCGCCGCCGGAAGATGTGGCGAGACTGCTTGCGGGCGGGGCCGCTGTGTCCCCCCCAAAGTCCCGGCCTGAACCGGCGCGTGCTTCCGGCGATGCGCCGGTCGCGAGCACACAAGCCGCGACCGCTCCGGCCAGCACGCCAGCAGCAAGCGTCGGCGACGTTCCTGTGCCCCCGCCGCACGAGGACGATCATCACGGCCCGCGCCTCTCCTCGCTGCGCCAGATCATCGCCGAGCTTGAAGCCCAGCGGCAGATCGACCTGCGTTACGACATCGACCGCTATGTGCGCCCCGCCGAGATCGACTTCGGCCATTTCCGCTACACGGCAGCGCCCAAGACGCCGAGCGACCTGTCGTTGCGCATCAAGAACTGGCTGGAGGCGACCACGGGCGTCGAATGGGACGTCCAGCAGTCGGGCGACGGCGCGGCCGAAACGATTTCCGAGACCCGTAAGCGCAAGCACAGCGAAAAGCTAAAGTCCGCCGCAGCCCATCCCCGCATCGCCGAGGCGCTGCGCGTCTTCCCGGGCGCGCAGGTGCTGCGCGTGGATGAGCCGCAGGCAGCCGAAGAGCTTGATGAAACCCCGGCCGGGGCCAATGTCATACACGTCGACTTCTCGCCGCGTGAAAGCGAGGAACCTGATTTCGACGGCGATTCCGAAACGGAGGACGAAGCGTGAAAGACCTCTCCGACATCATGCGCCAGGCGCAGCAGATGCAGCAGCGTTTGCAGGAAGCGCAGCAGAAGATGGAGGAGATCACCGCCGATGGCACATCCGGCGGCGGCATGGTGAAGGTCACGCTAAAGGGCAAGGGCGAGATCTCCGCGCTGGTGATCGATCCCTCCATCCTCAATCCGGGCGACAAGGAAATCATCGAGGATCTCATCAAGGCCGCCCACGCCGACGCCAAGCGAAAGCTCGACGACGCGATGGCGCAAGCCATGAAGGACGCCACGGGCGGTTTGGGCGGTATGCTGCCGGGCTTCAAGCTGCCGTTTTAGCAACGCGCCCCCGCGCCGCGCGTGACCGTTCCGTCGGTGAGCCCGCCCTCGTGGTTCGACGGGCGCTTGCGCAGCTGCGCAGCGCAAGCTGTTCACCGTGAGGGCTCTCTTCTCTTTCGAGAGACACTCACCGCCAAATCCAAGCTCCTCATGGTGAGCAGCACGCGATAGCGTGCGCCCGTCGAACCACGAGGGGCGTGCTTACCGGCGGCTGGTTCACTCTCACAGCGTGCAGAATCCCCCACGGGGATAACCCCTAAAACCGCCTTCGCGCCTCCCGAAATTCTCCGCAAATCAAAGCTCACGAAAACGCTATCGTGCATCGGTCCCACCCCCTCCTGAACCTGGCGGATAATGTCCTCGCCCTGACAGAGGGAGGTCTCGAAGAGCTCCGAGCTTC
>DASYKO010000411.1:0-9788 GCA_035995285.1 Hyphomonadaceae bacterium
CTGCGCGGCGCCAAGCCCGCCGCCCAACCGCATTGGGAAAGCCTCGCCGTCACCGGTCGCGCGCGCTCTGCGATCCGGCGACTGACGCGCTCCGCTGAGCGCGGCGAATTCATCGCCATCGGCGAGCGGTTGATCGAACACGCGCTGCGTCGCATTGGCCTCGAGCCGGACGAGGTGAACCAGCAGGAAATGACGGACCGGGCAGGGTTCGACAAGCCCGAGGCGCTGGCCGAAGCCATCGGCCGCGGGCGGCTCTCGACGGCAGACATGCTGGAGAAATCCTTCCCTGGTCTCGATGATCCGGGCCGCGACGCCGAAGGCCCTGCCGGCGATGAAGCCGCGCCAAAACTGATCGCCGGCAGCGAGATGACGGCGGGCGTCACCATGCACCTGGCCGAATGCTGCTCGCCGCTTCCGGGGGACAGGATCGTCGGCGTGCTGATTCCTGAAAAAGGCATCGAAGTCCACGTGATCGATTGTGCGCGGCTCGCCGCCTACGACGATCTCGCCGACCGCTGGATCGACCTGCGCTGGAAGCCGAAGGATGCCGATGCCGACGTGAAGGCCGTCGGCCGCATCCACGTCACCACCGCCAACCGCCGCGGCGCGCTGGCGCTGCTGACCAAGACGGTGAGCGAGGCGCAGGGAAACATCATCAACGTCAAGACGCTCAAACGCTCGCCCGACTTCTTCGATTTCGAGTTCGACGTGGAAGTCGAGGACAACCGCCGCCTAACCCAGATCGTTGCCGCGATGCGCGCGCTATCAGTGGTGGACTCGGCGGAGCGGGTGAAGGGCTAACGCCCTCGCTTCATGCCCGTCCTTTCATGGATGAAACTTCAGGACGCTGACTGACCTCCCGCCCTTGCTGCGAGTCGCCGCGCGTGTGACTCTGCCAATCAATCAAGAGGCAGTAATGGCGATCCGGACGTTCCCGGCTGTGTTGGCTCTGGCGCTCGTCGCCTGCACCCAGGCTGCCCCATCTCCCCCGACTGATACCGCCTCAGGCCCCGTAAAACCTCCGATCATCGAGACGCAGACCGCCTGTTCTTCCTATGGCGGCGAATGGCGGCCGGTTTGCCGGATGCAGAAGCCGGCCTGTGTGATCAGCTTCAAGGATGCCGGCAAGAGCTGTTCGGACAGTTCCGAATGCTCCGGCCGCTGCACCACCGCCACCACGGGCGCAGCGCCGGGAACGGCGATGAAAGGAACTTGCACCGCCAACAGCGATCCGTGCGGTTGTTTCCAGCTGGTGGTCAACGGCAAGGCGGACTATTCGCTCTGCGCAGACTAGCGGTTGCGCAGGCTGCTTCAGGCATCAGCCTAGCGCCGGAACGGGTGCATCGGCGGCACATCCAGCGGCATCTCCGGCCTCGGCGGAAGGCGCGACGCGGCCGATAGCGCCGCGCAGCTTGTAGACAGAACGAACAGATAGGCGCCGAAGATCGGGATCATCACGATCCCGCCTTCGAAGAGCCCCCAGCATTCACCCGTGCACGTTTGCGACGGCCAGCCGAGCGCCAGGGCCAGGAGCAGCCACGGCGCCATGGCGATGAGACGGAGCAGCCACCTGCGCCAGACAGGCTCCGGCTCTTGTCTGGGCCCCGCCATGACCAGGGCGGGCAGATCGGACAGGATCGCTGCGGCCCAGACGACGATCCATATGGCGGACCATAGCTGACGCCCGAACATCACAAAGCCGCTGGCCTGCTGCGAATAGGTGACCACCCCACCGGCAAAGGCCATATCGCCCGTCCCCGGATCGTCGAGCGAATAGCCGACCTGCAGATTTTCACTCGCAAGCAGAAAGCCGTACGGGATCAGCATCAGCACGGCAGTCACGGGAATTGCAAACGCCAGCGAGCGGATGGCGATCGCTTTCTGCGTCCGCGCGGTGGCGCCACGCAGATGCCAGCCCGTCATGAACAGCACAAACCAGACATGGAAGAAAAGGAGCGCTGACAGGTTGGCGGCCGCGCCAATGATCGCGAGCGGTCCTCTGAAATCGAAAAGAACCCGTGTTAGTGCCGGAACGATGAGCAGCTGTAGCGCTGCACAAGCAATTGCCAGGACAAAGGCCCGGGGCAGGCCGCGCACAAACAGCTCCGCGCCGAGTTCGAGTCGCCGAAAAGGCTGGAAATTCTGCGTCCCCATGCAGCGAGGCTAGCCTGAGGCCTTATGTTGGGCAACGAGGCTGCCTAACGGCGGGACCCGAAACCGTTGAGATTTGCGCCTGAAGCCGCTAGAGCGGGCACATGCAAACCGAAGACGTTCTCGACGAGTTCAGGAAAGTGGGCGCCCTGCTGGAGGGGCATTTCATTCTTTCCTCAGGGCGGCGCAGTCCGGTGTTCCTGCAGAAGGCGCTGGTCTTCTCGCATCCCAAGACGACCGAACGGCTTTGTGCGGCGCTGGCGCGCAAGCTGGAGACTGCTTTCGGGAAGATCGACGTGGTGGTCGGCCCGGCGGTTGGCGGCCTGATCCCGGGATACGAGACAGCGCGCGCCCTCGGCTGCCGCTCCATCTACACCGAGCGCGAGGGCGGGGTGATGAGCCTGCGCCGCGGCTTCACCGTCTCGCCTGAGGAGCGAGTGATCATCGTCGAGGACATCGTCACCACCGGCATCTCCATGCGCGAGACGCTGGAGGCGTTGAAGGGGGCAGGGGCAAATGTGATCGGCGCGGCGTGCGTCGTCGATCGCGCCAACGGCAAGGCGGATGTGGGCGGACTGAAACTGGTCTCGCTCGCGGCTGTCGATTTTCCGGACTATGACGCGAACAATCTTCCGCCGGAGCTGGCAAAGCTTCCCGCCATCAAGCCGGGATCGCGGGGGCTGAAATGAGCAAGCCGCACGAGCCCGCTTTCTCAGACCTCCTCTCCATGATGCGGGAGGGCAATCCGCAGGTCGCGGAGGATGGCTTCCACTATCTGCGCCCGCGCGCAAAGGAACATATCGACGAGCTGCTCACCGCCCTCGGCAACGAGACCAACCACGCGATGCAGTGCTGGCTGCTGGAGCTGATCGGCGAGGCGAAATCCGAGAAGGGCCTAGTGGCGTTGTGCGCCTATGCCAAGTCGCAGGACGACAGCCTGAAATCGTGGGCAGTGCAGGGGCTGGTGAAGCTGAACTCCCGCCAGTCCAAGACCTTCCTCAAAGAGAACGGCCTCGCGCCGCTGAAGGCCCAGAAGAAATGAAATTGGCCATATGAAACTGGAACGCGCGCGCCTCGGGGTGAACATCGATCACGTTGCGACCATCCGCAACGCGCGCGGCGGAGCGCATCCCGATCCGGCCAAGGCCGCCGCCATTGCCGAGGCGGCAGGCGCGGACGGCATCACCATCCACCTGCGCGAGGATCGCCGCCATATCCGCGACCACGACCTCGAAGCCGTGCGCAAGGCGGTGAAGCTGCCGATCAACCTCGAAATGGCGACGACGGACGAAATGCTCGCCATCGCGCTGGAGTTCCGGCCGCACGCCGCCTGCCTCGTGCCGGAGAAACGCGAAGAACGTACGACCGAAGGCGGGCTGGATGTCGCGCGCCTACACGACCAGGTCGCGCCGTTCGTGAAGAAGCTGCGCGATGCCAAGGTGCGCGTCTCCCTGTTCATCGAGCCGAGCAAGGTTCAGGTGGCGGTCGCCGAAGCGATCGGCGCGCCGGTGGTGGAGCTGCACACGGGCAAGTATGTCGAGCTGGTCTTCGCCGGCGACAAGTCAGGCGCGGTGGAGGAACTGCGGCGCCTGCAGGAAGCTTCCGAATACGGCGCCGAGAAAGGCATTGAGATCCACGCCGGCCATGGCCTCACCTACGACACGGTGCGTCCTGTGGCGGCGATCGCCCAGGTGCGCGAGCTCAACATCGGCCACTTCATCATGGGTGAGGCGCTCTTTGTTGGACTGGAATCGGCCGTGAAAAGGATGCGCCAGGAAATTGACGCAGCACGCCAATGATCATCGGGCTCGGCCAGGACATGTGCGACATCCGGCGGATCGAGAAGTCGCTGGAGCGCTTCGGCGACCGGTTCACCAATCGCGTGTTCACCGAAGTCGAGCGCCGCACGGCCGACCGGCGCAAGCAGCGCGCCGCCACCTACGCCAAGCGGTTCGCGGCCAAGGAAGCCTGCGCCAAGGCGCTGGGCACAGGCGTGCCACGCCGCGGCGTGCACTGGCAGCATATGGGCGTCGTCAACATGCCTTCGGGCAAGCCGACATTCGCGCTGACCGGCGGGGCGGCCGAGCGGCTGGCGAAACTCACGCCGCCGGGCATGACGTGCTTCATCCATCTCACCATCACCGACGAATACCCCTACGCGCAGGCGCAGGTGATCATCGAGGCGCTGCCGGCGGCAGCGGCGCCTACGTGAAGCCGAATTCCAGCAACACTGGCAAACGCCGGCGCAACCGATCGCGCGGGACGGATACTCCCCCGGAGCTCACGAAAGAGCAGCGGCAGGAGTGTGAGGAGACGCTGGGTTACAAGTTCAAGAAGCCCGAAATGCTTGATCGCGCGATGACCCATCGCAGCGCAGCCCAGGGCAAGATTTCCTCCTGGAGCAATGAACGCCTCGAATTCCTGGGCGACCGGATCCTTGGCCTTGTGATCGTCGAAACGCTGATGGAGCGTTTCCCCACCGCGCGGGAAGGCGATTTGGCGCCGCGGCTCAACGCGCTCGTGTCGCGCGATACCTGCGCTGTCATCGGGGCGGAGATGGAGCTGGGGCGTTTTCTCCTGTTGGATCGGGCCGAGCGCGCGGCCGGAGGCAAATCCAAGCCGTCAATTCTTGCCAATGCTTCCGAGGCGATCATCGGCGCGATCTATCTCGATGGCGGGCTCAAGCCGGCGGAGAAATTCATCCTGAAGCACTGGGCGCAAATGCTGAAGGCCAACGAAGTGCGCCCGCGCGATCCCAAGTCCGCGCTGCAGGAGATGGTGCAGGGCGAAGGACTGCCGGCGCCCAGCTACCGCCACGATGCCCGCGAAGGGCCTGATCATGCCCCTGTCTTTACCGCGACAGTGCATATACAGGGACGAGCGCCCGCAACAGGTTCGGGCGCATCCAAGCAGGACGCCGAACGGGAAGCCGCGCGAGCGATGCTTCAGGCGATCGGAGGCCACGCGTGATCATCGAGACGAAGGCAGGCTTTGCCGCCATCATCGGCGCGCCCAACGCGGGCAAGTCCACGCTGGTAAACAAGCTGGTGGGATCGAAAGTATCGATCGTCACCCACAAGGTGCAGACCACGCGCTTTCCCGTACGCGGCGTGATGATGCGCGAGCAGTCGCAGGTCGTGCTGGTCGACACCCCCGGCATCTTCGCGCCCAAGCGGCGGCTGGACCGCGCGATGGTCCGCTCGGCGTGGGAAGGCGCGACGGATGCAGATGGCATCGTCCATCTGATCGATGCCCGGCACTGGAGCGGGTCGGGCTGGAAGCCCGACGGGGCAGACCAGTACGAAGGCCCGGAAGAAGATGAAGCGATCATCGGCCGTCTGAAGGAACTCGGGAAAAAAGCCATCCTGGCGCTCAACAAGATCGACCTGGTGGACCGCCCGGCGCTGCTGGTAGCGGCCAAGACGCTGTTCGATACGGGCGTCTACTCCGACGTGATGATGATCTCAGGCCTGACCGGCGACGGCATCGAGCAGCTTGCCGACCTCCTCGCCGCAAAGATGCCGGTCGGTCCTTATCTCTTTCCCGAAGACCAGGTGGCGGATCTGCCGGTGCGTCTGCTGGCAGCCGAAGTCACGCGCGAGAAGCTGATGCTGCGCCTCCACCAGGAGATTCCCTACCAGCTCACCGTCGAGACGGAGACGTGGGAGAAGCACAAGAACGGCGCCGTGAAGGTCGAGCAGATGATCCATGTGGCGCGGGAAGGCCACCGTTCAATCATCCTCGGCAAGGGCGGGCAGACGATCAAGGAAATCGGCATGGCCTCCCGCAAGGAGCTGCAGGATATCCTCGGAAAGCCGGTCCATCTCTTCCTGCGCGTGAAGGTGTCAGAGCGCTGGCAGGACGTGCGCGAGCGTTACACCGCGCTGGGGCTGGAGTTCGATAGTTAGCAGCAGGTTAATGCGGCAGCCTTGATTGTCCGCGATCACGCTCACGGGATTTTAGGAGCTTTCGCTTAACCTAAAAGCTTGTGCGGGAGATGCGTGTGAGCCAGGGCGGCAACACCACCAAACCTTCGAGGACCAGTATCGCGGATCTGCGTGCGCAGATCCAGGCGAAGCCCGTTAAGGGCGTGAAGCTGCCCAGCCACAAGATCCCTGCCCCGCCGCCCCCGCCCAAGCCAAAAAAGCAGAAGCAGCAGGTCGCCGTCGACAGGCGCGACGAGGCTGCCGAACGCGCCGAGCGCATCGCGCAGCAGTCGCATTCCACGTCGCTGCTCAAGGGCAAGAAGGTCAAGTCGCTCCTCCGGGAAGAAGACAAGCCGAAGGGCGGCACCTGGTCCTTCATGATCCAGCTGACCTTCGTCATCGCCGTCTGCGGCGTCGGCGCCTACATCGCCGCCGACCCCAGCGTGCTCGACCAGATCCCGTGGGCCGAGATCAAGAACAAGCTGAAGCTCGACCAGTTCGGGATCACCTAGGCCGGGTTGGGTATGGCGCAGCCACCGAACGATCGAAAAATCGTCAGCCTTGAAGAAAGCCGCCGCACGCGTGCGCGCGAGGAAGCAAAGCGGAGGCAGACGCAACAGCGTCTCCGCTGGAGCGCGCGGCTGAAGAAGATTCCGGCCTGGATAGCGGTCCTTGCCGTGGTTTTCATCATCGGGCTTGGCGTGTTCCTCTACGACCTCAACCGTTACACCGCCGAGTTCGGATCGGTAGATCTGGCGCTTAAGCACATGGCTGGCGTGCGCCAATGAAGCGAAAAACAAGGCTGAACTCTTCGGGCGCACCTGATCGCATGAAGGCCCTGCAAGCAGCCTTTCGAAGAACAGGCGTCGGCAAATCCCGGAACAGGTTCTCGTTCAGCGGGCTCGGCAATGTGGTTGGGCTGGTCGCGCTGGCAGGAATGGTCTCTCTTAGTCTCTGGATCATTGTCCGTGATGATGGACCCCAGCGCGACGCAGACTCCAGAAGCGTCTACTATCGGCGATGCGATGACGCCCGAGCGGATGGAGCAGCGCCAATGAGGCTCGGCGAACCAGGATACCGGCCCGGCCTCGATGCCGATCGCGATGGCGTCGCCTGCGAACCCTTGGTTGTCTACTAAGCCGCCGGCCTTGCCTGTTCGAACCAGTTGTCGGGGCGCTCGTCGATGATGAGGCGGAATTTCCGCGTGCGCGGATCGACGGGCAGGTCTTCCACCGGAACCACGTCGAACTTCACATTCGAAAGCCCCTTCTGGGAAAGGATGCGGTCCAGCTCCGCCTTCACGCCATAGATCGCGCGGGCCTTGCCGGGGGCGTCCAGCGTGGTGTCGAGCACGACGAGGAACTTGAAGCGCTCCGGCCCTGTCAAATGCATCTGGAAGCGCGGCACGCCGGGCACGAATACCTCGACGATGATGTGGGCGCTGATGAAATCGCGCTCGCCGCGGGCGTTGAGGAACGTCGGCATCTTCTCGCTGCGGCCCACGAGGTTGCGCACCACCAGGCGACTGCGGTCCAGCTGTTCCACCGGGATCAGTATGTCCGACATACGATAGCGGATCAGCGGCATGGTGTAGTTGAACAGGTTCGTCACCAGCGAATGATCCTCGCGGAATTCGAACATCAAATCCGAGTCGAACAGCGTCATGGTCTCGCCGCCCGGGTCCGATGCGCCCAAGGCAAGGTGCTCGGTGCAGCCATAGGCAGAGGTGACCTGCGCACCGCCGAATACGCTGGAGAGGTATTCCATATCGGCCTTGGTCACTGTCTCGCCCGTGGCGCCGATGGACAGCGGCTTGATCCGGAGGAGGCCCTCGCGCTGTTTCTCCGCCAGCATCTTGAGGGCTGCGGTATAGCCCGTGAGCACATCGGGCCGGAAATGATTGAGGCCGGCCACCGTCTCCGGCATTGGCCGGTTGATCTCGAAGGCCTGCGTCTTCACGAACAGGCTGGCGACGCCTTCGCTGGTCGAGGTGGCAGTGGTGATCCCGGCAAAGTGCCCGCCCGTG
Source organism: Hyphomonadaceae bacterium (assembly GCA_035995285.1). Classification (GTDB taxonomy): domain Bacteria; phylum Pseudomonadota; class Alphaproteobacteria; order Caulobacterales; family Hyphomonadaceae; genus UBA7672. The sequence goes on from DASYKO010000411.1 coordinate 8,104, forward strand.
GCGCCGTAGAAGGCAAAGCGCAGGCGACCGAGGTGGCGCGGGCGGCGGATACGCGCGCGCTGGCTGCGGAAGCCGGCGGAAAGCATGCCGCGCAGCCAGTCATCCGGCGAATAGAGGAAATAGCCGACCTCTCCTGATGTGCCCGAGGTGTGGATGACGCGATAGCGGTCCAGGAACCGGTCCGATGGTTCTTTCGATGTCACGAGGAAATCGGTGATTCCCTGCCGCGTGATGCGCCGGTCAGTGACGATCCGGTCGAAGTTCGCCATCAGGGTGGTCTTGTCGAGGACGGGGAAGTCCTCTGGCCTGGCAGTTGCGATGTCGATGCCGTGGCTGGCGATGATGTCGCGATAGAAGGGTGAGTGCTCGTTGGCGTGGCGCACCAGCCTACGAAATTTCTCAAGCCGCCGCGCCTCGCGCTCCTCCGGCGAAAGATGGGCGGTGCGACTCTGCTCGCGCAGCATTCCCGCAATCATGGTCAGTTCGGAGAGCATGCGTGCTTCCTGTTCCGCAGCATGCACTCAAGATTGGGGAAGGCGCGTCCCAAGTCGATTGGACAAGGGTCCTATCAGAGGTCCTAGGACCTGTGGCCCCTCCGCACAGGGAAGATGGCGCGCCATTACGCTAGGAATCCCCGATACTTACTCGGGTTTCGTCAGCACGAACTGGCCGACATCGATCCGGCGGGTGCGGAAACCTGCCTCGCAATAGGCGAGGTAATAGAGCCAGAGCCGGCGGAAGGCCTCGCCGAACTTGCCGCCTTTGATGTGCCGGTCCCATTCCTGGTCGAACCTGACTGCCCATTCCGCGAGCGTGCGGGCGTAGGAAAGCCCGAACATCTTGTCGACCTCGAAGCCGAGCCCGACGTTTGCCGTTTCCTCGCGCAGGCGCCGCTCCGAAGGCAGCATGCCGCCCGGGAAGATGTAGTGCTGGATGAAATCGGCGCGCTGGCGGTAGAGGTCGAAATACTTGTCGTCGATGGTGATGATCTGCAGCGCCGCACGCCCGCCGGGCTTCAGCACCTCTGCGATCTTGCCGAAGTAGCCGGGCCAGTATTTCTCGCCCACCGCCTCGAACATCTCGATGGACGCGACCGCATCGAACTGGCCCGTCACATCGCGATAATCGCGCATGACGATCTCGACCTGACTCTCAAGGCCGGCATCCTTCATCCGCTTGGTAGCGTAGGCGTGCTGCGCATCCGAGATGGTGATCGAGGTAACGCGCGCGCCGTATTCCTTGGCCGCCACTTCCGCAAAGCCGCCCCAGCCCGAGCCGATCTCGAGCACATGATCGCCCGGTTTGAGCTTCAGATTGTCGGCAATGGACCGATATTTCGCCAGCTGCGCATCCATCAGGCCCTGATCTTCGGAGGAGAAGATCGCCGAGGAATACGTCATCGTCGGATCGAGCCAGCGCGTGTAGAAATCATTGCCCAGATCGTAGTGGGCGAGGATGTTGCGCTTCGAGCCCTTTTTGGTGTTGGCGCGCATCATGTGCCGCAGGCCGACGAAGAACCGCGCCACCGCGTTGCCGATCACCAGCCGGTCGGCGTCTTCCCAGTTGTCGTTGAAGTAGCGGAGCAGGGTGGCGAGATCAGGAGAGTCGAACTTCTGGTCCATGAAGGCTTCGGCAAAGCCGATATCGCCCTTGGCCAGCACCGGCCGGATGAACTTCAGATCGTG
>DASYKO010000412.1:0-3512 GCA_035995285.1 Hyphomonadaceae bacterium
GCTCAACCGGTTGGGGCAGGTGATCGAACAGCTGCTGGTCTATCCGGAGAACATGAAGGCCAATCTCGACAAGCTCGGCGGCCTGCATAATTCGCAGCGCGTGCTGCTGGCGCTGGTGGAGAAGGGCGCGAGCCGCGAGGACGCCTACCGGCTGGTGCAGCGCAACGCGATGAAGGTGTGGCGGGATTCGAGCCGGAAAGAGGGCGACTTCCTCCGCAATCTCGAGGGCGACGCCGATGTCTCGATGCTGCTGTCGAAAGCCGAACTCGGTGAGATGTTCGACCTAGGGTATCACTTCAAGGCGGTGGACGTGATCTTCGGGCGGGTGTTCGGCCAAGCCTGACAATAGAAGAGCCGGGCTCTCGCCCGGCTCTTGTTCATTGGCGGCGGACTATTCCTACCCGCGCATGTCCTGGTGGAAGTCGCGGTTCAGGTCGTCGAGCTGGGCCTGGATCACCTGCTCATCCTGGTAGTTCAGCCCGCCATTGCGGTGCGGCAAGCGGGATTCGCGCACCTGGATATCGCGCAGGTCGTCGAGGAGGTTCGACGCCTCGCGGTGAGAGAGGCGGCGGTCGTCTTCGGCGCGCTGGATACGCGTGCGCAGCCAGTCGGTGCGCTCGCGCGAATCGCGGGGGGCGTCGCGCCAGTAGTCGCCATTGTCGGCATATCGGGCGGGCGGCGGGGCGGAGACTGCCACCCAGCGGTTGTTCGGATCGTAATAGCCGTCGACTTGTGGCGGCACCCAGCGGCCGGAGTTGTCGTAGTAGCCCTGACGCATGTCCGAGGTCGCGCTCACCCACGTCCCGCGGTTGTCGTAATAGCCGTTGGGCGCGCCGTCCGACCAGCGGCCGTTGCGGTCGTAGTAGCCGGCGGCCACGTCGCGGTTCACCGGGTTGGCGTGCCAGCGGCCGTCATTGTCGTAGAAGCCGTAGGCGTGGTTGCAGTCCACCTTGCCCGAATTCTTGCCGATCTGGTTGCCGATGAGTGCGCCGCCGAGCGCGCCTACGATTGCGCCGGTCTTCTTGTCGCCGTGGCCTGCTACAGCGTTGCCGAGGATTGCGCCGCCTATGGCGCCGACGACAGTGCCCGCCGTCTGGTTGTTGTGCTGTTCGCAAGCCTGGACCTGCGCTGAGGCGACAGGCGCCAGCGTGACGGAGCCAAGAGCTAGAAAAGATGACGCGGCGATGAGCGCAGAGCGCATGTTTGGCCTCCTGCCAAAGACAGATCGGTACGCAGGGTGAACTCGCCGAGTATCGCGAAGTTCCGGCCACTTGCTGCAGGCGCGGCTACGTTCATCTGCGTGACAGGAAGGGCGAGGCCGGCGCATCAAACGAGCAAAGAAAAAGGCCGGGCCCCGCGGAGGGCCCGGCCTGAAAGGTGACGATGGCGGAGCGCGAAACGAGGGAACGTTTCGCGCCCACGATCTTGGCCGATAGCCTCCGCGGGACAGCGGAGACGCCCACCGCGCGGGAAGCGCGGGCAGGGCCAGGAACCGGTTGCGATCAGGGGACCAGACCAGCGGAGCCGCCGATCTTCATCAAGGAGACTGCCGCAGATCGTTTTAAGAACCGGCTCACCGCGTAAATCGCCTTTGACGAAAGATGTTCACCAAGACCTGGCCGCGCCTGCGCCGGGTTGAAACATCGCGCGGAAACGTCAGCAGGATTGCGCGGATTTCGACATATCGCTTGCTACACTTGGTAAATTCCGGATCGCCGCCCGAAGCGAATGCCGCGGCATCTTTCGCCGTCCGCGCCTAGCGCGGAAGCTTGAAGCGCTTCGTGTCGATCTTGCGCGGATCTCCGGCGGGGAGCGCTTCGTTCTCGGCATAGCCAAGCAGGCCCTCCATCTCCAGCGTCGCGAACTCTGCCCCGCGCCGGTCGCTGGTGATCGACAGCCGCATCCGCGTCATCTGGAGCGGCGAGACTGTGGTCGGCCTCGCGTCGAAGGGAGACAATACGCGCACCCTGGCGCCCCTCGCCGCGCCGTCCGCATTGGTGAGGCCAGTGACGCGCGCCGTGAGCAGCTCGGGCAGCCGGTCGTGATCCTTCTCTTCGCTGACATCCTTGTAGAGCACCAGCGCGCAGGCATAGCCCTTCGGAACTGGAATGGACGCAGGTATCCCGCACTTGGTCGGCTGCTTGAGGAGCTCGAAGAAGGCGGCGCCCTTCATTGCAAGCTCGCGCGCCTTCGCGGCCTGTTCAGGCGTCGTCCCGGCAGGCTGCGCCTGCGCAACAGCATGAGCCGACAACGCAAGTATACCGGCCGCGATCAGGGCGATCAGTCTTGGCATGACGCCCCCCAACCCTGGAGCGCCGGGCTTCCGCCCGGCAAACGTCTCAGCAGCTACACTGGTGACAGCTCGACGAAGAGCCGGGCGGGGGCCCGGCGCTCCAGGCTACTTCTTCTCCGCCCGCACTTGCGTGACGGCGGCTTCCATCAGCTCGGACATCTGGCGCTGCAGCTGGTGGTCGGTGATCGCAACGCCGGCCTTGTCGAGGTCGCCTTTGACTTTGCGGAACACGTCTTCGTCGCCGGGCGCCTCGAAGTCGGACTTCACGACTTCCACGGCATAATTCGAGGCGTCCTCACCGGTCTTGCCCAGCTTTTCGGCGGCCCACAGGCCCAGAAGCTTGTTGCGGCGGGCGTTCGCCTTGAATCGCAGTTCCTGGTCGAGCGCGAACTTTCCTTCTTCGGCCCGTTCCCGCTTGTCGAATCCGCTCAACGCCGTCTCCCTTGAAATCGTGCAGGAAGCTTGCGCCGCCCGCCTGTCCAGCTGCCGATATAGCCCCGGGCGCGCGCAATTGCATCCCCGCTGACGAGCATTTGCGGCCCAGTGCGGCCTTGAATCGCATCAGGATTTGGCGTTTCGGCCCAGTATCCGGCCGGGTATCCACCAAGTGATCCCCAACCGGCGCTCATCCAGCAGGGAGACGCGCCAAATTGGATACTGTAGGAAGGCCGGTCCACATACTATCTGCAAGTCGGGGGAATTCCCTCCGCCGGGAGACGACCATGGCCAAGCGCCGCAAGATCTACGAGGGCAAGGCGAAGATCCTCTATGAGGGCCCGGAACCCGGCACGCTGATCCAGTACTTCAAGGATGACGCGACCGCCTTCAACAACGAGAAGAAGGCCGTGCTCGACGGCAAGGGCGTGCTCAACAACCGCATCAGCGAATTCATCATGATGCAGCTGAACTCGATCGGCATGCCCACGCACTTTTTGAAGCGCCTCAACATGCGCGAGCAGCTGATCCGCGAAGTCGAGATCATTCCGCTGGAAGTCATCTGCCGCAACATCGCCGCCGGCTCGATCTCCAAGCGCCTCGGCATCGAGGAAGGCACGCAGCTGCCGCGTTCGATCATCGAGTTCTGCTACAAGAAGGATGAGCTCGGCGATCCGCTGGTCTCCGAGGAACACATCACCGCGTTCAACTGGGCGACCAACCAGGAGATCGACGACATCATCACGATGACGCTGCGCATCAATGACTTCCTCACCGGGCTGTT
>DASYKO010000413.1:0-11082 GCA_035995285.1 Hyphomonadaceae bacterium
GCGGGTCAAGCAACTGAATGTCCCTGCTGGTAAACCCGTTTGGACGGGTGCTGGAGTAAAAGGGAGCAACGAGCACCGAAAGTGGGTCCGGCTTGCAAGGCTGGGTTCACGCTGGTCCGGGATCCAAAACTGGGCCAGCCCTCGAGAGAGGATGATACGGACACGAGCGTGGCTTCAGCTGCGTGACCATCGGAAAGCGGGGCGAGAGCCTCGGAGTTCGGCGGCCAGCACACCAAGACGCTCTAGGCTCAGCTTCGCCTGATAACGTCGCACGGACGCCGCCCCTGATCAGGGCACAGTCCGAAGGACGAACAGGCGGACAACCATGGTGTCGCCCCGGTTTCATCGCTCGTAAGGGCATGAAGCCGGGGCTCATGGTTTTTTGGCCATCCACTTCACCACAGCCGCGCGTCCTCCTCCGCCGAAGGCGGGGGAGGTGGATCGCGTGCGTAAGCGCGCGAGACGAAGGGGGCCGGCCGCGCAAGCGGCCGGATCGCGCCTCAGCACTGCTCCCAAACTCAACGACAAACGCTTAGCACCCCCCCAAACGCAAAGCGCCCCACACGATGTGCGGGGCGCTCCAAGTCTGTTCCTGATGTCCCGTTAGCCGGGCTCTACTTGATCTTGATCTTCGCCGTGCCCTGATCGCCCGTGACCTCGAATTCGTCGCCGGACTTCTTGCCCACTGGATAGGCCGAGCAGGTCATGCCTGGCATGATATCCGCTTCGGTGCACAGCTTGTCGCCTTCGATCTTCCACTTGCCGGTCAACGGGCCGCCGACAAGGGCTTCCAGCTGCTCGTTCTTGCCGACCCACGTGCCGTCAGGCTTGTAGGTGATGTCGATCGCGCCGATCTGGTCGACGGTCATGACAATGCCCTTGGTGGTCACTTCCTTGATCGTGTCGGGAACCGCCTGCGCGAAAGCAGGCGCCGCGAGCGCGAGGATGGCCGCGATGGTGATGAGCCGTTTCATGGGTGCCTCTTACTTGTTGATCGTGACGGTGGCTTCGCCCAGCGTTGGGCTCGTGATCTTGAACGAGTCGCCGGCCTTCTTGCCCGCGGGATAAGGCGTGCAGCCTTCGCCGAGGTCGGACTTGGTGCAGAGCTTGTCACCATCCACGGTGTACGTGCCGCCGCCGAGTTGCTGGCCCATCATCGAGGCCGTGTAGGTGCCGTCAGCCTTGTAGGCCATCGCCAGTTCCAGATCCTGGCCTTGCACGCTCGCCTTGATCACCGTGCCCTTCGCGACCACCACAGCCAGCGTGTCGTTCGGCGGCGCGGCGAAGGCAGGGGCGGCGAGTGCGGCGATGACGCCTGCGGCCAAGAGAAAGTTCTTCAGAGTGGTCTTCATGGGGGGAGGTCTCCGTCCTTATTGCTTATCCCGCCCAACCCCGGGCGGCGCGGGAAACCTACCAGTTTCTTGATCTCCATCAAGCCGCGGCGGCAGCCGAAACTGCGTTACGTCACAGTCATTCTGGGCAGTCACTCAGGCGCCGCAGGCGTAAGGGCCGCGACCGGCATCGGCGCCGCCGCACGCGCCATCGCACCGACACGCACCTCCCACGGAATATCGCGCGGAGGAATGCGGGCAGGGGCGTAGCTGCGACGCCGCCCGGCCGCTCCCGCCTGCAGACGCTGCGAGAACTCGCGCGTCTCTCCGGGGGCAAGCTGCATGTCCACCGCCATGGCGATGCTCGACAGCGGCAGCTCGCGCCGGTCGACGAACGCCACCATCAGGTTGTCGACCTGACGCGACTCGCCGCTCGCATTGCGCACGCCCCCCGCGATCTCGATGTACAGCCCGTCCTCGTCGCGGCCGTAGCTCGACGTGGCGTTCACCTCGACGCCCTCTGCGCTCCCGCCTGTCCGCGCCAGCGCCGCCTCCGCCATGGCCCTGAACTTGGCAACCGCCTCGTCGCGCGCCGCATCCGCCTTCACGGTATCCGCCACACCACCCACCACACCACCCACCACGCCCCCCGCCACGCGCGTGCGCGTCTCCTCCGCCGCCCGGAACGCGATCCAGGCCTCGTCGATCGATTCTGACAGAACGAACATGTCGCGCCAGTGCATACGCTGGGCGCCCGGACCGGTGATGCAGTCGGCCTGCGCCTTGTTCTGGCAGCGCCAGGCCGCTTCCGACTCCCTGCGGAAGAACAGCGCCAGCTCGTTGAGCTCGCCTGCCGTATAATCCCCGCCATGCGTGGCGCTCACCGGGATCGGATCGGCGAAAAAATCCCTGAAGTTGGCAGTCGCCTTTTTCGTCTCGATGGCGCCGGTCTCATCGAACGTCGCCGGATCGAAGAAATCGCAATCGCGCGGACTGCGATAGGAGAAGGGCGGGGCGAAATGGGCATAGACCTCGGCCAGGTATGCCGGCGGGTTGAGAAAGCGCACCTCGAACCGCTTTTCCTGACCGGGCGCAAGCTGGACGAACGGCAGCAGCGATGTCTGCCCCGCAATCGCATAGTCCCACTGGTCCAACGCCCGCAGCGTCAGCGGCGGGACTTCAACCGTCCCGTTCCCCGTATTGCGCACATAGCCCGAGACGGCCGTCACCCGCTTGCCGTTTTCCTGGAAGGTGAAGGCGTCGGTATGCTCGATCACCAGGCCCGACCATTTCGGCTCGGGCATGTCCTTCTTCTTCTCGAACGGCCGCACGAACCAGTTCAGCACCGGCACGGGAACCATGTAGTTGATCACGGCGTCCTGCCGCTTCAACTCGGCCTTCTCCCAGTCCTTCTGCGTGGCGCGTTTCTCGTCCCATGCCTTCTTCACCCGCTCGGCCTCAAGCGTGGCGTCGTGCATGCGCTTGGCGGTCTCCCCGCTCATCCCGATCTTCTGCGCCGCGCAGACCATGGAGGCAGCCTGCTCCGAGGAGAAGTTCGGCGCGTTGTGCGGAAAGCCCTTGTTGGTGACCGTGACCCGCTCGTCGCTCTCGACCTCCATCGAGCCATCGCCCTCGCCACGCACATTGGTCCGCGCCACAGGCCGCGCCGGCGTCAGCGCCGCCGGGGCGCTGATCGAACGCGCTATGCCATCGCCGGCAACCGGCGCCGCCTCGGGCAGGGCGGCAACAGGCGCGGCAACCGCCTCAAGCTGGCGCGATGCAACCTCACGCTCGAACGGCGGAGGCTTCGGCAGCGAGAAACACCCACCCGCCGCCAGCGCCACAAGCACGCTCGTTGCTCCGCGCCATCGAATTGAGTGCAAGTGCCCCTCCGCCAGCCGCCTCGCGTTGTCGCTGCCGCAGCCTGAACGGAAGATGAGCGAATTTAGCGTCGGTGTCTGCACCTGTTGCTAAACGCTGCCACCATTACCCGCATGACTGAACCTCGCCGATTGCCGGCGTTCGATCAGCTACGCAGACCACCCTATATGACAGGCTCGCCGAGACCTTTGGGCTTTGTCACTCTCGCCAGTATCGCGCTCTGGCTCCGATGACTAAATCGCACCTACAGCCTAGCTAACGCGGCTTGCGGAAGCGCAGGAGGAGCTGGTCGGTCTTTCCGCGGATGGCCCGGTCGGTCACTATCTTGCTGTGATTGTCCGCCGGATTGGCCAGGATCTGGCTCTCGCCATCCAGTACGAAACCCGCCGCCAGGGCCTCCTTCTTGACCGCCTCCCCGTCGATGCGGTGAAGGGTGTTGGTATCGCGCAGGCCGCTGCCGGCAGCCGCGGCGTGGTCGAGCACCACATAGACGCCTCCGGGCTTGAGGGCTGCAAAGACGTTGCGGTTGAACTGGCTCACATCGGCCGGTCCTATGAACCTGGTGTACAAGTCGTGGTAGCTCCAGCGGATGAACACCGCGTCCAGGCCGGGCGGCAGGGCGGGGCTGTCGATGGGAGCCGTTATGAGAACGACATTGGCATAAGCAGGATCGCTGGCCAGCGTCTTGATCCTGGTCGCCGCTTCGGGGCTGTCCTTGACGATTTCGGACGGCTCGACGGCGTAGACCTTGCCGCGCGGGCCCACGGTCTGGCTGAGGGCGCGGGTAAAACTGCCGGAGACGATGTCGGCGATGCTGTCATCCGGTTTGACGCCGATGAAGGCGACGACCTCCGCCCCTTTCATTGACGGGTCGGTCAGGGCGTCGGGTTTCTGGGCTGCCGCACAGGCCGCTGTCTGAAGGCCCAGCGCTACGGCGAACACCGCTGCGGCGGTGATGAACATGCGGCGCGGCTGGCTCATGTACAGACCTTCAGATCAGGCGCCTGGCGGCTAAGCCACCAGACTGGGCCCAGGCAAAGGAGCGGGATCAGCAGCTCGACCAAAAAACCCATCGGGGCGTCAGAGCTGATGCCCTTGTAGCCCGTCAGCCGAAGGTCGATGAGGCGCAGGACCGTCGCGGCCGTCACGCCGAGGGCGATAAGCGTCAAGGCCATGCCTCGGCGGCGGACAAGCTGAACGGCGCCGGCGATCAGCAGTACGGTGATGAGGGCGATCGGGACGAGTTCCCAGAGCGGATAAATCTGGATGAGATGGAGGGTATTCGCTCGCTCGCCATGCGAGCCAGGATCAGCGGCAATGGCGCCGGGCGCGGACTTGATAATAGCCGTGAATGAAATCAACACGACCAGGCTGCCGGCCCATGCCGCCGTCATGGCCGCCAGTGTCCAGCGGATGATGTTTGCGAACAGGTTCATGGCGACGATTTTTTGGGTGTAGCCCGCCTGGGCGCAGCCCAGGGCGAAGGCGAGCGCGGCAAGGCCTCCCGGAATGTGGTCGAGCTCGATGGCCATCGCCTGCGCCCATTGCCGGCGCGACGGCGGCATGATCCGGCCGGCGTGTTCGATGAGGCGCGCGGCGAGCCTGTGGGAAATCGAGATCATGCCAGTTGCGTCCGTTTGCCCTTCGGAGCGGGGCGGGCGAGCGCATTGGCTGCCGAGAGGCCCTGGCGGGTCAGCCGGTATGCGTGGCGGGGCGGGCGGCCCTGTTGCAGCGACGGCCGCCACTCGGCCTCGAGCAGGCCCTGGTCTGACAGCCGCATCAGCAGCGGATAGAGGGTGCCGGACTGCAGCCCGGTCTCGCCCATCAGGTCATAGCCGTACCGCCACGCGCGGGGCTGAGCGAACAGCGCCTCCAGCACGGCGCGAGTCTGGGGTGACGGGGCTCGGGACATGTCTCTACTCTACATATGTAGAATTGCACGTCAATCTACATATGTAGAGTTATTCTTGGCTTCGATTGCAGCGATCCTCGTCCTTCATGGCGCGGGGTGATCCGGCCTCTGCGGTCCATTGGAGCTGATTTCGGTCGCACTCTCGGACAGGAACCTCGTCCTCGCCCAACGAACGTCCGCAACGGGGCCATTTTCAGTCATGTGTGACCAACGGCGAGAACTGCTGCTACCCGGCGAGGCCCTTCCTGGGTAGCTCGCTCAGGCTGCCGTCGGAACAGCCTGCGACAGGCGCGAGGCCGGCCAGATCTCGGCGGCGGTCAGTTCCTGGCGCACCGGCCAGAGCTGCGAGGAGGCGATCAGTTGCACGCCGTCGTTGGCGAAGCGAGCCGCCTGGTCGGGCGCCATCTGGCCTTCGACATAGACCGGCACGCCGTGAGCCTTGGCGAGGTCGAGCGCCGCATGCACGCGCGCAAACAATTCCGCCCTCGGCGCATGCGCCGACAGCGCGCCCGGAGGCAGGGTAAAGCCGATGGCCGCGGGCTGCATGCGCAGCACGGACCCCACATCCGGCTCAGTCCAGTTGAGCCCCACGGCGACGTTGGGAATGCGAGACTTCAGCGTGCGCTGGATGTCTTCCAGATAGATGCGCGGGAATCCCGGCTCGACGCCGGTGATGCGCACGACGCGATAGCGGATCAGCTGCTTGTCGAACTGCGACATCACCGAGAACAGCTTGGTGAGGTTCTGCTGGTTGTTGAGGCTCGAGACATGCAGCGCCACGCCGACCAGCGCGCGCTTGCCCGCGGCGAACAGCTTGCGGATCGCCTCTTCCGAAGCCTTCAGCTTCATCTCGTCGAGTTCCAGATGGCGCGCAGCCGTATCCGCCGTCGCATCCAGCGAATTGCCCGCCGCATCGCGCGGCACGACGAAGAAGGTCGTCAGCGCCCCGCGCTTGCTATCCCAGATCGGCGCATAGCCGAAGCGCACCTGGGAGGGATCCTGTGCCGCGGCAGGGCCGGTGTCCGATTCCGCAATCAGGTCGCCGAAGGCCTGCGCGAAATCATCCACGCTCATCGAGGCATGGCGCGACTTCAGCTGGATGTCCGAATCTTCGGTCTCGCAGCCGACAAAGAAGGTGTTGAGCTCCTTCGAAATCCGCTGCGCCGTCGTATCCGCAAGAATGCCGGAGCGCCCGCCGAACACCAGCAGGAACCCGTCCGCCCCTGGGATCAGAACGTCTTCGGGCGAAATCCGTTTGGAGATGAAATCATGCGAGATGGACTGCACGCGCTCGCGCTTCTCGGGCCAGCGCTGCGCATAGCGCGCCTTGATCTCGCCGAAGCCGATGAACTGGAATTGCGCGACGTCGAGCGTCGACCGCCCGTTCGCAAGACGGCGGATCCGTTCGGCCAGGTTCATCCCGTCGAGTTCGCTCACGCACAGCTCCGGCGGCTTGCCACCGACTCCCTGCGGCAACCTTGCCAAAACAGACTGAGGGATCGGTTAAGCTGGGCCGGTGAATCGCGGCGTTTCGGCCAGTATACGCTCGTAAAACGCCTTCGAGTCCCGCACAAATGCAGCGCGATTGAACTGCGCCTCATAAGACTCGCGACCACCCTTAACGAGTCGTTCAGCCAGCCCCCCCTCATTGATCACCCGCGACATGGCGTTGGCGAGCGCGTCGACATTGTCCTTCGGGATCAGCAGGCCGTTGACGCCATCCACCACATAAGCCGCCGGCCCCACGGCATCTGCCGCCACCAGCGGCCGCGACGCCGCCCACGCATCCACCGTCACCGTGCCGAACGGCTCATAGCGGGAAGGGAAGGCGACGAACGTGCTCGCCGCCAGGAGAGCGCCGCGATCATTGCGCCAGCCGAGAAAGCACACGCGATCGTCCAGCCCCAGCTTCGTGCACTGCGCCTTCAGTTCCGCCTCGATCGGCCCTTCGCCCGCGATCCACACATAGAGCCCCGGCACCTTCGCCGTCGCATCAAGCAACGTGTCGAGACCCTTCTTCACATGCAGCCGCGCGAGGGCCAGCGCCACCGGCGCATCCTTCGGCGTGTTCAGCGCTGCACGGTCCGCAGGCGGCGTGCCCTCGAAGTCCGCATAGGTATGGATGATCGCCGAGCGGTTCTCGGCCACGCCCTGTTCGCGGATGTGGCGCAGCAAGTCCTTGGTCAGCCCGACATGCCACTCGCAGTTCACGAACCGCTCAAGCTTGTAATAGCCGCCATACCAGCCGATCGAGCGCGCCCGCCATGCCTTCGGCGCAAACTGCCCCGCGCGGCCCATCCAGTACTCGACCACATCCGGCTTGAACTCGCGCAGCATCCGCGAGATCGCAGCATTGGTGGGGAAGGGCCACAGCCGGTTGAAATCGGCCGTCGCCGTGCGGATGCCCGCCGCATTGAACTTTCCCAGCCGGAACTCATTGTCCCCGCGCGTGACGACGGCCTGATCGATGCCGGCCAGCGCCAGCGCCAGCACCGATTCCAGCATGATGTTCTCAGCCCCGCCTTCCTTGGCGCCGGCCATGACATGAAGAACGCGCATAAGGCTGAAATGTCCTTGTCGAGGGGGATTTCAACGGATCGGCGCGGGGTTATCCCGTTCCATCAGGCTATGCAAATGCGCGACTCAAACGCCGGTTGTCCCGAAGGCCCGTTCCGCGTAGGTTCCGCCCGCTTTCCGGAGTACGAAATGTCCTATCGCCTGTTCGGGGCCGAATCCTCGGCCTATTCGACCAAACTGCGCTCATACCTGAAATACAAGGCGATGCCCTTCGAGTGGGTGCCGCGCACCGCCGAGAGCGAGTCGGAAATCCAGACCCATGCCCGTTTCGCGACGCTCCCCATCCTGGTGACCGCCTCGGGCTTTGCCGTCCACGACACCACGCCGCTGGTCGAGGCCCTCGAAGCCGACAGCCCCGAACCGACCGCCACGCCGGCCGACGGCGCCCTGGCATTCCTCGCCTGTGTGCTGGAGGAATATGCCGACGTCTGGCTGGCCAAGGCCGTCTATCACTATCGCTGGGGCCGCAAGAAGGACCAGCGCCTGGCCGCCGCCCGCGCGCTCGACGATTATTACGGGGCCAACGTCCCGGCTGACCGCAAGACCTCCGAAGACCAGGCCATCGAGACGATGACGTCCCAGATGAAGACCATGGGCCTCGAAGGCGAACTCGGCGGCGCGGTCGAGAAGTCGTTCAAGAAGTTCATCAAGCTCCTCGACGATCACCTGCGCAAGCATCTCTGCCTGTTCGGCGAGCGCCCGTCCGTCGCCGACTTCGCTATCGCCGGACAGCTGATCCAGATGCTGAAGGACCCGACGCCCGCCAAGATCATCGAGAAGGACGGCGAGTTCGTCGTCAAATGGTGCGAGTTCATGGCGGACCCGAAAGCCAACGGCCCGTTCGCAGCGCTCGATGATCTCAAGGACACGCTCGGCCCCATCTTCGGCGAAGACCTCGCAGAGTTCTTCCTGCCCTGGGCCGCCGAGAACCTCGAGACCTCGCTCGCCGGCGGCGAGAGCTTCGCCGTCACGCTCGGCAAGGAAGAGATCAAGCTTGTCCCGCTGCGCTCCGCCGCCCGCTCCTTCCGCGAGCTGCGTCGGAAGTTCGTGTCGGGCCAGACGATCGAAACGCTGAAGGCCTTCACCGACGAAACAGCCTCCACCGTCTATCTCCTGCGCCCCGCGCGCGTCGACCAGCGGCCCGAACGCATCCCGATGCCTATCCCTCATGGTGACGGGCCGCATCAGGAAGAAGGCGCTGAGGGCGCCGAGGCCGGAGAGACCGCCGAAGCTGGCGAGACCCAACCGCAGGATGGCGAGGCGCGCGAAGACGGCGGACGCAAACGCCGTAGGCGCCGCCGCGGCCGCGGCGGCCGTGGCGAAGGCCGCGCTGAAGGCGAGGGCGCCGAGGGCGGTGAGGGGTCTGCCGATGCATCCGGCGAGGAAGTGTCTGGCGAGGACGCGCCCTCCGGCGAGTTTGCCGCCGAAGCAGACGCGCCTGAGTCATCCGGCGATGCTGCTCCTGAGGCGGACGACGCGCCCGCAGGCGACGATCGCGCCTGATCCAGCCTACGCAAGCCCAGCCCACCGGAGTTCAGGGACGCCGCGATGCCTGATCCTCTTTTTGTCCTCCAGGTCGCTCCGGCGACGATGGCGCTGCTGATCGCTAACCTGATCATCACGCTCGTCGCATTCCAGAACGTGCGCCTCACCGAGCACCTGATCTTCGACATCACCTATATCCGCCGCAAGCATCAGTACTACCGGTTCATTACCTCCGCCTTCATCCACGGCGATGGCTTCCACGTCTTCATGAACCTGCTGGCGCTCTACTTCATGGGCCCGTTCCTCGAGGTGCAGATCGGCACGGGCCCCTTCGTCGCCTTCTATTTCGCCTGTCTTCTGGCGGGCTCGGCCTGGACATTCCTGGACCATTTCCGGGACGGGAATTATCGCGCGCTTGGCGCCTCCGGCGCCATCTCCGGCATCATGGCGGCGGCCTCGCTCTTCGGCCCCCTGCAGACCATCCTCGTCTTCTTCGTCCTGCCGATGCCCTTCATCCTGGCGACCGCGCTCTATATCGGCTGGTCCATCTGGGCCTCGCACAAGCAGGTCCGCGACGGCATCGGCCATGCCGCCCACCTCGGCGGCGCCCTCATGGGCGTGGCCCTCGTCTGCCTCGTCTACCCGCAGGTCGCCCGCCAGGCCTTTGACGATGTGGCCGCGGCCGTCACGCCGGGCTAAGCTGCTCCATCATACCGCGCAGCGGGGCGGATCTTCTTGCATGTCTGAGTCAGCGATCTTTGATCCGCCGGCCATTGCAAGCGCCGCAGCGTTGTTTGCCGTCGGCATGCCCTTCAATGCGTTTTGCCTCGTCCTCGCCGAAAAGCGTTTTCCCGGAAAGCTGCCGGACAAACTGCCGTTTTGGGTCCGGCTTGCTCTGGTCGTTCCGTTCTCGATCAGTCTCATAGGCGTTGCGACGCTCGCTGTTTCCGCAGCACTCGCGCCGTTCGATCCAGTGGTTCTGACGAACAGCTGGGCGGCAGGGGCAATCCTCAGCGCCGCTGTCCTGGCGAGCGTGTGGATCCACCACATCCTGACCCAGCTTCTTAGCAATCTTGTACGCCCAGCTTTCAGACTTCCTATGCGGAAGCTGGAGTGGTTGTGGAAACCCGATCCCGAATAAGAAAACGGCGCGCTCCGGGGGAAGCGCGCCGCTCTTGAGGCCGGATCAGGACTGAGCCCCGGGGGGAGAGGGATCAAACCGATACGCAGGCCTTAGTCAGTCAGGTCTTCAGTAAATGGGACCTGTCTCCGTCCGTTCAAGCCGCCGACACGTTGCGGATTTTCGTGGAGCCGCCTTCGATCGTCTGCGGACCTTCGCCGATCGAGATCTTGCGGGGCTTCATCGCCTCTGGAAGTTCACGCTTCAGCTCGATACGCAGCAGGCCGTTGGCGAGTTTCGCGCCGGTCACGGCAACATGATCGGCCAGCTGGAAGCGCCGGATGAACCCGCGCTCGGCAATGCCGCGGTGCAGGAATTTCCGGTTTGCATCGCCGGTGTCCTTCTTGCCCACGACCGAGAGCTGGCCTTCCTTCACTTCGATGTCGAGATCGCCCTCGCCGAAGCCAGCCACCGCCAGCTCGATCGCGTAAGCGTTATCGTCGGCGGGATCCTGCTCGATGTTGTACGGGGGATAGCCCTGCGCACCATCAAGGCGTTGGGCCGTATCGATCAGGCTCGCCAGCCGGTCGAAGCCCACGACAGTGCGGTAAAGGGGGGAAAAGTCGAACGAGCTCATGTCTGTCCTCTCAAGCAACAGCGCGGCCCACTCCTGAGCCGCTGGTTTCATGTCCGGGACCGTTCGCGGCGCCACCAGATGGTCAACGCCTCAGCCCCGAAGGCCTGCATGTGCAGCGCCTCGCCATTCGAATTGGGAA
>DASYKO010000414.1:0-4260 GCA_035995285.1 Hyphomonadaceae bacterium
TTTGAGTGGTTGCTGCGGTCCCCACCAATCGCGGCCCGCTATGTGCTTTCCAGACCAAGTTGCTCTTGGATTCCTTGATGCATGGTTAGGATGCTTGATGCACTTCCGGGGTTCAAGAGGCATACTGTCACTGGCCGCAGTCAAATGACCGCCCCGCGCATCATTTGGCTGGTTCTGGCAGGCATTGCCGCACTGTGGGCCATTGCGCTCGGTGTGCCCATTTGGATCAGCGCCTTGGCGTTAACCTGCGCTGTCCTGCCGGTTCTTGCTGGCTTGTTTCTGCACGGTTCCGCGACACCTTCACGCACGGCCGAGATCGAGGTCTCGATTTGGATTGGTCTTGCAACGGTTGGCGCAGCGTCGACCGGCGGCGCGGCTTCACCTTTGATCATCCTCTTCGCCGTGGCGCTGGCCTTCGCCTGGACATCAGGGGTTAAGCGGCTCGGCGCCGAAACGGCTGGCTTTTCCCTGATCGGCCTGGCTGTCGCATCCCTCGCAGGAGCTAACGGAACCTGGCTCGACAGTAAGGACTCTGACACGCTTGCAATGGTCTATGCTGTCGCCGCCGTGGCCCTGCTCGGCGCCCTCGCGGCCCTGTTTGCGCGTCCCCAGGCAAGCACAGCGGGGCAGGCGCTCAAGCCCGTCGTCAACAAACAGCCCGACCCGGAATCACTGCTGCGCCTCCGCCAGCTCGAAGCTCGCACGCGCCAGGTTGAAGCGGCGATCGAAGCCGCCCAGAAGGAACTCGCCGAAGCCAACGCCAAGCTCGATGCGCGCACGACCTTCTTCGCGCAGACCAGCCACGAACTGCGCACGCCCCTCAACGCCATCATCGGCTTCTCCGAGATGATGCAGCACCAGATCTACGGCCCCCTGCCGGAGCGCTATCAGGAGTACGCCAACCTGATCCATGAAGGCGGCCGCAACCTCGGCCTTATCGTGGATGATGTGCTCGATCTCTCTCGCATCGAAGCCGGCCGCTACGACATCCACCCCGACCTTGTGAGCTTGACAGACCTTGCAGCAGAGGCCGTGTCGTTCATGCGCGAAGAGGCCGCCCGCAAGCAGATCGAGCTGGAACTCTCCGGCGATCCCGATGTCGAGGCCTTTGCCGATTCGAAGGCTGTCCGGCAGATCGCCCTCAACCTCATCTCCAACGGCCTCAAATTCACGCCCAAGGGCGGCAGCGTCACCGTGTCCACGCTCGAAGCGCCGGGCGGCGGCTCCCTGCTGGCTGTCTCCGACACGGGCGAGGGAATCAGCGCCGAGGAACTGCAGCGCCTGTCGCGCGCCTTTGAACAAGGTGAAGCAGGGAAAAAGCAGAAGGGGACCGGTCTGGGCCTTTCCGTATGCCGCGCTTTCGCCGAACTTCACGGCGGCCGCCTCGATATCGAAAGCCGAGAAGGCGGTGGCTCGACGATTGCTGTATATTTCCCGCCAGAGAAGAATGCTGGCTAGAATTCAGCCCAGGGGAGGGCAACGTGACGGGATCGCAACGAATTTCGCCGACCCTTCGGGGCGACGCCTGTCAGTCCGGGGCGCCGCAAGGGGAAGCTGTATCATTTGTCCTGCTGACTCCCGTCTCCACAATCGTTAAGAGCGCTGCTAGAACCGGGACTGGCGGGGGCGGCCCAAGGGTCGGCCATGACTGACGTTTATATCTCCTATGCTCGAGAAGATCGGGAGCGGGTGCGTCCGCTCGTCGAAACTCTCCAGTTTGAAGGCTGGGATGTCTGGTGGGATCCTTCGGAGCCCACCATTGGCGGCTCTGCGGCCCTCGACCAGAAGCTCGGCTCCGCCGGCGCCATCCTCGTCGTCTGGTCCAGCTATTCGCGCGGCTCGGAATATGTGCGCTCCGAGGCGGCAACCGGTCTCTACAAGAACAAGCTGATCCAGGTCCGCATCGACACGGCGACGCCGCCGCGTCCGTTCGACCAGGTCGAGGTTGTCGATCTCTCGCACTGGATGGGCGAGCGCGACGACGGCAACTGGCGCCAGTGCATGTCCGCCGTGCGCCTCTTCGCCGGCGCGCCCCAGATGGCGCAGAACATCCCGGCCTTCGCTCCGCCCAAGACCAAGAAGGCCAGCAAGCCCGCTCCCAAGCCGCCCAAGCCGCGTCCCGCCCCGCCGCCGGAGATGCGCGAGAGCGAGCCGCTGCTGCCCGCTCTCTCATCTTCGCACGCCTACTCGGAGCCTGCTCCCCCGCCGCTCATGTCGCCGCCGCGCCCGCCGCGTCCTGCGCAGCGCAACAGCTATCTCGAACGCGACCGCTGGGTTGCGCCCGGACCGGTCATCGTGATCGCCCTCGCCGTCGCTGCCGGCGCCGCCTTCTGGTATTTCGACCCCATGAACATCACGGGAAAACATCCCGTGCAGCAGGTCGCCGAGAAGGAAGCTCCGGTTGAGCCGGCCGCCGCCGACGCTGCTCCATCAAGCGACGCCGTCGCGACAGTGTTCGAGGACACCGCGGAATCCGACACGGCCTGGGCCGCAGTCGACCGCAAGGATCCGCAAGGCTTGCGCGACTACATCGGCGATCATCCCAAGAGCACCGGCGCAGAGACCGCCCGCTCGCTCCTGCGCGTCATCGATGCGCAGGCCTGGGTCGAGGCTGTCACCACGGACAACGAGAAAGCTTACCAGTCCTATCTCGCCAAATTCCCGGCCCAGGGCGCGGGCGCCGGCGCCATGACCAAGGCCGCTGAAGAGCGCCTCACCTCCCTCGGCGTCGAGCGCAAGCAGGCGATCGAGGAAATCCAGCGCGGCCTCACCGCGCTCCAGATCTATTCCGGCGCCATCGACGGCAAGTCGGGCGCGAGCACCAACAAGGCCGCCGCCTCCTTTGCCACGAGCGCGAAGAAGAAGGCCCCCCCACTCGCTACCGCCGCCCCGCGCGAGCTTCGCCAGTTTGCCGACCTGATCCAGGCGGCCGCCGTGAAGGCCGGCAAGCCGGCCGAAGTGTCCGAACCCATCATCGCCGCCGCCACCACGCGCGTGCCGGCCAAATCCGAGACCGACGCCGCCGAAGCCGCCGACAAGCAGCGCCAGGCCGAAGCTGCCGCCGCCGCCGCCAGGGCCGCCGCGGTCTCCGACACGCTTGCAGAAACCGAACTCGCCCGCGCCGCCGAAAGCAATGCCTGGCGCGAGGCCCAGCGCCTCAACACCGCCGTCTCCTACCAGGCCTATCTCACGTCGTACGCAACGGGCCCGCACGTCGCGGAAGCCCGCTCGAACATCACGAAGCTCAACACGCCCGCGCCCGCGCCGGCGCGCGCCGTAGCCTACAGCCTCGACACCGTCTCTGCCGATGTGCGCCGTGCGGCCGAAGCTGCGCGCGCCGCCCAGGGCACCGCCAACACCCGCGCCACCACCGCCAAGGGCACGGCAGAAGCGGCAGCCTCTGCGGCCGGCCTGCGCTCGCTCGTGGCCGCAAACGGCGACCGCTTCGAAACCCAGATTGCCAACGGCGCGCCCAACGGCCTCGGCTCGCGCATCACCAGCGGCGGCGCCAATAACGGCGACAAATACCGCGGCGAGATCCGTGACGGAAAACCCTCGGGCCTCGGCATCATCGAATACGCCGCCAACTCCGGCAACCGCGCAGGCATGGAGAAGTACGAAGGCGAGATCGCCGCGGATGAAACCTCCGGCTTCGGCGTCATCTACTGGAAGAATGGCGACATCTTCTCAGGCGTGAAGGCCGCCGGCGGCGCCCAGCGCGGCGTGATCAGCTATCCCAACGGCCAGCGCTATGAAGGCGAGATCAAGAACGGCATCCGCGAAGGCTATGGCGTCTCCTGGACGTCCGACGGCCAGGTGCTCCAGGCCGGCCGCTGGGAAAACGGCCAGCTGGTCCAGTCCACCGTGACGCCCGCCGCGCCAACCACCGCCCCGATCAACCTCGCCCCCCGCAATGGCGGCGGCGAGTAGTCAGCTCACCTAGCCGCCGCTCTCTCACCAACCTCGGCCCACGCGACCGCGGGGAACTTGGTGTCCTTGGCGCCTCCTTGGTGTCCTTGGTGTTTGATCTTCTCGAGCCCCGCCAACGTTCCTCACGCAACTGAGGGGAACTTCGTGTCTTCGTGCACCCTTCGTGTCTTCGTGTTGAAAACTTATCCCACCCCGCCCACCCAACGCTGTCATTCCGGGCGCAGGCGCGAAGCGCCGGAGACCCGGAACCCAGTAGCCACATCCACGCCTGTCTCAACAGCGCTGTTGCAACGCCTGCAATCGCCGCCTTGGGTTCCGGGTCTGCGCTTC
>DASYKO010000415.1:0-2673 GCA_035995285.1 Hyphomonadaceae bacterium
CGGAATGTCGATCACGTACGTCGGCTGCGCGAGGCCAGAAATCCGGTCCCGGAGTTCGCGCACGAGCTGTTGCCCGCGCTCTACACTCGTGCGGAAGTGAGATGTGCCCGGCGCGAGGTCCGCATGGTGCAGATAGTAGGGCTTGATCCGCGTCTCGATCAGCGCGCGCATGAGATCGACCAGCGTATCGCTCTCATCGTTCACGCCCTTCAGCAGAACCGTCTGGCTCAATAGCGGTATCCCGGCATCCGCCAATCGTCCGCACGCCTCACGCGCCTCCGGCGACAGCTCGCGCGCATGGTTCACATGCACTGCGACATAGACCGCCTTCACCTTGCTCGCGATCGCCTCGACGAAATCGTTGGTGATCCGCGCCGGGTCCGCCACCGGCATGCGCGTATGCCAGCGGATCACCTTTACATGCGGGATCGCCTCCAGCTCCCGCGTCAGCGCAGCAGCCCGCCGCGCCGACAGCATGAAGGGATCGCCGCCGGTGAGGATGACCTCCCAGATCTCGGTATGCTCGCGAATGTAGTTGAGCGCCGCCTCAAGCTCAGCGGGCGACAGGTTCCCATCCTTCTCCGGCCCCACCATCTCGCGCCGGAAACAGAAGCGGCAGTAGACCGGGCATACGGACACGGCCTTCAGCAGAACTCGGTCCGGATAGCGATGGACGACCCCCGCCACCGGCTCATGCGCATGATCGCCGATCGGATCGGCCAGCTCCTCCGGCCGTAGCTCCAACTCTGCCGCGCTCGGCACGAACTGACGCGCAATCGGATCGTTCGGATCGTCGCGATAGATCAGCGAAACAAGGTGTGGCGTCACTGCCGTGGCATAGGCCGCCGTCACCTCTTCAAGCTGCGCAACCTTGCCCGGCGCGATGAGGCCAGCCTCCGCCAGATCCCCCGCAGTCCGCAGCGTGCGCGACTTTCCGATGTCCAGCAGCCGGCTCATCACCCTTCCTTGCCGATGAACGCGCCGAGATCCTCGACCGCCTTCACCGATCGCTCATCGAACCCCTGACGGCGCAGCAGGCTGGCGAACAGCTGCGAGGCCTTCGGAGCCGTGCCGCACTGGCCCAGCGCGCTGTTGATCTCCGGAACCGTGTCCGACAGGAAGCTGCCCGCAATCCCGATCACCTTGATCCCGGCCATCGCCATCGTGGCCATGTTGCCGAACGACTTGTCGTCCGTTCCCGTCAGCCGCGAGGTTGTCTCACGAATGCTCACGAGATCGTCGCGATGCGCCGCCGCGAACTTGTCGAGAAACTGCGCCGTCTTCCAGTCCACCCATTCCGCCGTGCACGGCTTCGGCTGCGTCGCGCACGCCGACGCGCCCAGCACCAAGGCCGCGACAGCTGCAAACATAACGCGCATGTTCAAACTCCGGGACAAACTCACGCCGTCCATAGCACATCCTCGATCCGGCGCGCGCTGCTGGCCAGCATCACCAGCCGGTCGAAGCCCAGGGCCACGCCGCACGCATCCGGCATGATGTCCAGCGCGTTGAGGAAATCCTCATCCAGCGGATAGCGCTCGCCGTACGTTTTCTGCTTCACATCCATCTCGGCTTCGAACCTGCGTCGCTGCTCGACGGCATTCGTCAGCTCACCAAAGCCGTTCGCCAGCTCAACGCCGCAGGCATAGAGCTCGAACCGCTCGGCAAACCGCGCATCTCTCTCCAGGGGACGCGCCAGCGCCGCCTCTTCCGAAGGATACTCGCATAGCAAGGTCAGCTTCCCCTGGCCCAGCTTCGGCTCGATATGCTGCACCAGGATGCGGCTGAACAGGTCAGACCAGCTGTCGTCCGCTCCCACCCGCATGCCGATCACCTCCGCCGCGCGCGCCAGCACATCCCGCCTGCCCAGCGTCGCCTCGAGATCAATACCCGCATGAACCGCGAAGGCATCGATCAGGGTGAGCCTCTCAGGCTCGGCGTTCGGATAGCAGCGCGATCCGCGCCACTCCAAAGCCTGCTTGCCCGTCTCGCGCACCGCCAGGCGGCAGAGTTCGACGCAATCATTCATCACTGCCTGGTAGGGCTCATGCGCCCGATACCATTCCAGCATGGTGAATTCGGGCGAATGCAGCGGGCCGCCCTCGCGGTTCCGGTAGACGCGCGCGTAGTCGAAGATCTTCGTCTCCCCGGCAGCCAGCAGCTTCTTGCAAGCAAACTCCGGCGAGGTGTGCAGGTAGGCCCGGGCCCGGCTGCCGTGATCGTCTATCCGCTCGGTCGCGAAGGCGTGGAGGTGCGCCTCATTCCCGGGCGAGACCTGCAGGGCGCCGCATTCCACCTCGGTGAAGCCCTGCCCCCGGAACCACTCCCGCACGGCATCGCGAATGCGCCCGCGGGCGGCCAGGAAAGGCCGCCGGTCAGCGTGGGATTCGGGGCGCCACCAGGTCAAAAAGGCTCCAAAAGCCGCAGGTTTCATGGGTCCGGCGGGCTTGGCCGCAGGGGCGGCTTGGGCTAGACCCACGCCGCAATGCGCCCCGGCTTTACTCCTCCGCGGGCCAAAAACAAAGGCGGCAACCCCGTGGTCAAAGTCATCGCCAGCGACGTGCGCAAGGGCAATGTTATCGAAACCGAAGACGGCAAGCTCTACACCGTCCTCAAGGCCGAAACCTACCGCCCCGGCAAAGGCACGCCCACCGCCACGGTCGAGATGCGCCG
>DASYKO010000416.1:0-2781 GCA_035995285.1 Hyphomonadaceae bacterium
CGACGAGTTCATTCTCTACGGGATGGCGGCGGCGGACGAAGCCATCGCGGATTCCGGTTGGAAGCCTGAGAGCTATGAAGACCGCTGCGCCACGGGCGTGCTGCTCGGCTCAGGCATCGGCGGTCTTGCAACGATCGCGGCGACTGCGGTCGAGCTGCACCTCAAGGGACCACGAAAGATTTCGCCCTTCTTCATTCCGAGCGCGCTGATCAATCTCGCGTCTGGACAGATCTCGATCAAGTACGGCTTCAAGGGTCCGAACCACGCCGTGGTCACGGCCTGCGCCACGGGCGCGCACGCCATCGGCGATAGCGCGCGTCTGATCCAGTATGGCGATGCCGATGTGATGATCGCCGGCGGCTGCGAAGCCTCGGTGTGCCGCATCGGCGTTGCAGGCTTCATCGCCTGCCGCGCCATGTCGACAAGCTTCAACGACACGCCGTCCAAGGGGTCGCGGCCTTACGACAAGGATCGCGATGGCTTCGTGATGGGCGAGGGCGCAGGCGTCGTGGTGCTCGAGGAATACGAGCACGCGAAGGCGCGCGGGGCGAAGATTTACGCTGAGGTCGTGGGCTATGGCCTCACCGGCGATGGTTTCCACATCACCTCGCCGGACGAGACAGGCGATGGCGGCGAGCGGGCGATGCGCACGGCGCTGAAGCGCTCTGGTCTCGATGCGTCCGAGATCGACTACGTCAACGCGCACGGCACCTCCACGCCGGCGGGCGATGAGATCGAGGTGCGGGCGGTGGAGCGCGTGCTCGGCAATGCTGCGTCCACGACGCACCTGTCGTCCACCAAGTCGGCCATCGGGCACCTTCTGGGCGCGGCCGGGTCGGTCGAGGCGATCTTCTGCGTGCTGGCGATCCGCGACGGCGTGATCCCGCCGACGCTGAACCTGGACAACCCGTCGTTCGAGACGCCGATCAACCTCACGCCCCACAAGGCGGTGAAGAAGAAGGTTCGGGCGGCGCTGTCGAATTCGTTCGGCTTCGGGGGAACCAACGCGGCCCTTGTGGTAAAGGCGATGGACTGACCTCGCGACCTACTTAAGAATTGGGTGTGCGAGAGTCCCTCGTCAGGCTTAGGCGGCAAGGCGGAGTCGTTTTGTGGGGAAGCTTTTCGGCTTTCTGATTTCCGTTCTGGTGATCGCCGGCGCTCTCGCCGCGGGCGCCATCTTCTATGGCAACTATCTCTACGCCAAGGAGGGCCCGGTCACGGCCGACGGCCAGCCGCGCATCGTCACCATTGCCAAGGGCGCTCCCGCGATCTCAACCAAATTGAAGGACGCCGGCGCCATCGAGGATGCGCTCCAGTTCCGCCTGCTGATGCGGGGGCGCGAGTTCATGCCGGGCGCGGACAAGGTCGTGTTCAAGGCCGGTGAATACGCGATCCCGTCCAAGGCCAGCATCGCGGACATCGTCAAGCAGATCTCCGAGGGCAAGTCGCTGGAATACGTGGTGATCATCCCCGAGGGGCTGACCAGCGCGATGATCATGCAGCTGCTGGCGGACAAGGAGTGGAAGTCCGCGCCTGGCGCCGGCTCTGAAACAGCGATCAAGCTCACGGGCAAGCCGCCGACGACGCCGGCGGAGGGCGTGATCCTGCCGGGCGGCTATCACGTGGTGCGTGGAGCGACCATCGAGTCCGTCGTGCAGCGGGCAATCAAGGCGCAGAACGACCTGATGGCGCAGCTGTGGCCCAACCGTCAGGCGGGCCTGCCGTCGGAGATCAAGACGCCGCAGGATGCGATCAAGCTCGCTTCCATCGTCGAGAACGAGTCCGGCCATCCGGAGGATCGGCCGATGGTGGCGTCCTCATTCCTCAACCGGCTGCGCAAGCCCATGCGGCTCGATAGCGACGTCACGATCGTATACGGTCTCTCGCGCGGTGTGCCGCTCGGCCATGAAATCCGCGCGAGTGAGAAAGCGCAGAAGACGGAGTGGAACACCTATCTGATCGATGGCCTGCCCAAGACGCCGATCTGCAATCCCGGCGAGGCGGCGATCCGTGCGGTGCTGAACCCGCCTCAGTCGAACTACATTTATTTCGTCGCTGAAGGCGGCTCCGGCAAAACGCTCTTTGCTGCAACGCTGGCGGAGCACAATGCCAACGTCGCCAACTACCGCGAGTTCGAGAAACAGCGGAATGCCGAGCGCGAGCGCGTTCGCAAGGCTGCCGGGCAATGATGCTGGCTGCGACAGGGACTACGGGGCGCGCATGATCCGGGGAATGACGGGATTTGGACGCGCCCAGGGCCAGGCGGCCTGGGGCGCATGGGCATGGGAAGTCCGGTCGGTCAATGGCAAGGCCGTTGACCTGCGCACCAACCTGCCGCCCGGATGCGAGGCGGTGGATTTCGAAGCGCGGCGGCGGGTGAAGGAAAAGTTCCAGCGCGGCAGTTTCCAGGTCCAGCTGCGCATAGATTTTACCAGAGACGCCGGCGGCATGGCGATCGACACGCGCGAACTGGGGCGGCTCGCCCGCCTGTCGCGCAACTGGGCCACCCGGATCCCGCAGGCGACTTTTGACGGCCTCCTCAACACGACCGGCGTCGTGCGCGGACCATCCCGCACCGGACAGACGGTGGATGAGGCAGCGCAGAAGGAGCTGCTGGATGGGCTGGAGCTGGCGCTGGACATGCTGATCAAGGCGCGGCTGAAGGAGGGTGAGGCGATCGAGGGCCTGTTCAACAAGATGTTGGGCGAGCTGGAGGCGCTGATCGCCACGGCGGGCGTGCAGGCGGCAGGGCAGCCCGAGCTGGTGCGCGAGAAGTTCCTG
>DASYKO010000417.1:0-2946 GCA_035995285.1 Hyphomonadaceae bacterium
CAGGCAGCTCACGCTGGCCTGAACGAGAGAACGCGAACGTAGGGTGCATTAGGCCGAAGGCCGTAATGCACCATCCCGCCACGACCACGAAAGGTGCGTTGAACCCATGCCCTCAACGCGCCCTCGCGCCACGCCCACGAAGATGGTGGATTACGGCCTTGAGTTTACCCTGAGCCGCTGCGCCAGCGGCGCGTCGAAGGGGCCTAATGCACCCTACGACACCGACGACGATGTTTGAAAATCATCGACACACCGGCGCCCGCTACACCAGCACCAGGTCATCCACGTGGATCAGCGCCGGGCGGCCGCGATAGCCGAGGATGGCCTCGAACTCGTCCGACTTCCGGCCGATCAGCCTGGCCGCATCGTCCGACGAATAGGCCGACACGCCGCGCGCGAGCACGGCGCCGTCCGGGTCGGTCACGCTTACCGCATCGCCGCGCTCGAACCGGCCCGACACGGCAGTCACGCCAGCAGCAAGCAGAGACTTGCCCGCCTTCAGCGCCTTCGCGGCGCCGGCATCGACCTTCACCGAGCCCGCAGGCTTGAGAGCGCCCGCCAGCCACTGCCGCCGCGCCGTCTCGGGCGAGATCTCCGGCAGGAACCATGTCGCGCGCCCGCCCGCCGCCACCGCCGCGATCGGCCCCGCGCCATCTACCGCACCATCCATCGCACCGAGCATGATGGCAGTCGCACACCCCGCCGTCATCGCGATCCGCGCCGCATCCAGCTTGGTCGCCATGCCGCCCGAGCCCACGCCGGCCGCCGCGTTCGATCCGCCCGCCATCGCCACGATCTCCGGCGTGATCCGCCGCACTTCAGCAATGTGCTTCGCACCGGGATTGGACCGTGGGTCGGCATCATAAAGCCCGTCGATATCGGAGAGCAGCACCAGCACATCCGCGCCCAGCATCTGAGCCACGCGCGCGGCGAGCCGGTCATTGTCGCCATAGCGGATTTCCTCGGTCGCCACGGTGTCGTTCTCGTTGACGATCGGGATGGCGCCACGCTCCAGCAGCGTCTCCAGCGTCGAGCGCGCATTGAGCCAGCGCCGCCTCTGCTCGGTGTCGTAGAAGGTAAGCAGCGCCTGCGCCACCGGCGCATTGTGCTTCGCCAGCGCATCCTCCCACGCCCGCATCAGCTTCAACTGCCCAGCCGCCGCCGCCGCCTGCTTCTCCTCCAGCCGCAGCTTCCCCAGCTTGAACCCCAGCGCCCGCCGCCCCAGCGCCACCGCGCCTGACGACACGATCACGATCGCCTTGCCCTGTTCCCGCAGCTTCGCCGTATCCGCCGCCAGCGCCGCGAACCGAGCCAGATGCGGCAGCCCCGACTCCTGGTCGATCAGCAGCGAAGATCCAACCTTGATGACGACGCGGCGGGCGGAGGCCAAAGGAGACGGAGCAAGGGGAGAAGTCATATGCGGCTCGCCTCGCACCATGAGGCATTGAATTCAGCGGGAAACGCCGACTGCGAATGCAGTATGGCCTTCAATGAAGGAACGTCAGTTGCAGTCTCAAGATCACCTTCGAGTCCGTACGAAAAAACGATGCAACGGAAATTGTCGGCGCAGTCATCAACGAGCTGATCAAGCTGCTGAATATCGAAGTTGGCGTCGAAGTCGACTTCGAGTGTCTGTCCATCCTCGACCGGCTCGAATACCGGTGCGCTGGCTGCAAGCTTCAATGCGCCGCGAGCGTATGAGGCCACCGCCTCTTGTCCCACGGGTTGAAATCGCAAGCCCAGCTTCGAGTTCAGCGTGGGCGCTCTCTGACCGGCCAGCACAAGAAACTGGGTCACGGCGTCCACCCTTCGGATTTTTCCTCCGGCGTCTGCGTCGCCTCGATCTCGGCCTCGCGCTGGGCCTGCTTGTCGGCGCGGATGATCTCGAACAGCTTCTGCACCGTCTCCGGCACGCCCTTTTGCGCCGCGCCGGAAATCCGCAGCGGCGTCGACTTGCACGCCTTCTTCAGCTGCCTGGCCTTCTCGGAGATCTCCTCCTTGGTCATGGCGTCAATCTTGTTGAGCGCCACGATCTCCGGCTTGTCCGCAAGGCCCCCGCCATATTTCTCAAGCTCGCCGCGGATGACGCGATACGCCTCCGCCACATCATCCTGCGTGCCGTCGACAAGGTGCAGCAGCACCGAGCAGCGCTCTACGTGGCCCAAAAAGCGCGTGCCGACGCCTGCGCCCTCGGCTGCGCCCTCGATCAAGCCGGGAATGTCCGCCAGCACGAAGCTCGCGCCCGTGCCCAGCGTGACGACGCCGAGGTTTGGCACCAGCGTCGTGAACGGATAATCCGCGATCTTCGGCTTGGCCGCGCTCACCGCTGCCAGGAAAGTCGACTTCCCCGCATTCGGCATGCCGAGCAGGCCGGCATCCGCGATCAGCTTGAGGCGCAGCCAGATCACGCGCTCCTCGCCGGGATGCCCCGGATTGAACCGCCGCGGCGCCTGGTTGGTGGACGACTTGAATTGGGAGTTCCCCCAGCCGCCCGATCCGCCCTTGGCGAGCAGATGCTTGTCGCCGAGATGCTCGAGGTCGCAGATCAGCGTCTCCTGATCCTCCTCGAACACCTGCGTGCCGCGCGGCACTCTCAGCACCAGCGTCTCGGCGTCCGCGCCCGTGCGATTCTTGCCGGCGCCGCCGCCGCCGCGATCCGCGGTGTAATGCTGCTGGAAGCGATAATCGATCAGCGTGTTGAGGCCGTCGACCGCCTCGATGATGACGTCGCCGCCGCGCCCGCCATCGCCGCCGTCAGGCCCGCCGAAGGGGATGAACTTCTCGCGCCGGAACGAGGCGCAGCCATTACCGCCCGCGCCGCTCTCGATATAGACCTTGCACTGGTCGAGGAATTTCATCGCGCACTCTTCCTCGAACCAGATGGCTTCGATTTTGCCTCGACCGGCTTGGCCGCCGTTTTGGCATTCGGCGCAGCCTTGGCCCGCT
>DASYKO010000418.1:0-2453 GCA_035995285.1 Hyphomonadaceae bacterium
CTCAATGTCTCGAAGGAAGAACAGCGTTCGCGTTTCCTCGACCGGCTGGAAGAACCCGCCAAGAATTGGAAGTTCTCGAAGGCCGACATCGCCGAGCGCGCGCTGTGGCCGAAGTACCAAGCCGCCTATCAGGAGATTATCCGGCACACCTCGACCAAACTGGCGCCGTGGCACGTGGTCCCGGCTGACCACAAATGGTTTGCCCGCGTCGTGATCGGCTCGACCATCGTGGCGGCGCTCGACAGGCTCGACCTGAAATTTCCCACGGTCGACAAGGCCGACTTGAGCGACTTCAAACTGGTGCGCCAGGCGCTGCTGAGCGAAGGCAAGGTTGTACCGGCATCGGCGAAGAAGGCTTAGTAGAGGGGTGATTAGGTCACCCCTGCTGCCCTTCTTTTGGCATTGCGGACGGCCATATTTCTCGTCTAGAACGGCCGGGAAGCGGGTCCAGGCAACGAACCGTCAACGGTTTTGGCCGAGGATTTTGACTTCACAAGGGTCTGGCAATGCTGATTCGCAGCGAAATGTCTGGAGTTCGGGGTGGAGCGGCCAAGGCTGCCTCCATGACTGCCCCCGCGATTCCGGCTGCGTCTTTGCCCACCCTCCTTCTCGGCGGGCTTCTGCTTCTTATCGGCCCCTGAGGGCCGTCTGGGCGATTGCGCCTGGGCACTCAGGGGTTTGAGCGAGATCACCAGACCCTTCAGCGCTCAACAATGAAGCGCACGACCCATAAGGAATGCTTCCAATGACATCAGCACCGAAGTCCGAAAAGGACCGCGTCATCGTATTCGACACCACCCTGCGCGACGGCGAGCAGTGCCCGGGCGCCACCATGACGTTCGAGGAAAAGATCGAGATCGCGGAGATGCTCGACGACATGGGCGTCGATGTCATCGAGGCCGGTTTCCCGATCACTTCGGAAGGCGACTTCCAGGCGGTCAGCGAGATCGCCCGCCGCTCCAAGAACTCAGTCATCGCCGGCCTGTCACGGGCCAACCCGAAGGACATCGACCGCTGCGCCGAAGCGGTAAAATTCGCCAGACGCGGCCGTGTCCACACCGTGATCGCGACCTCGCCGCTGCACATGCGCGTCAAGCTCAACATGACGCCGGAGCAGGTGATCGAACTGTCGGTCGCCAATGTCACCCGCGCCCGCAACCAGATCGACGACGTCGAATGGTCGGCCGAAGACGCCACCCGCAGCGAGATGGATTATCTCTGCCGCATCGTTGAGGCCGTGATCAAGGCCGGCGCCACCACGGTCAACATTCCCGACACCGTCGGCTACACCACGCCGGAAGAATACACCCGCTTCATGCGTACGCTGATCGAGCGGGTGCCGAACTCCGACAAGGCGGTGTTCTCGGTGCACTGCCATAACGACCTCGGCATGGCGGTGGCGAACTCGCTGGCCGGCATCGCCGGCGGCGCGCGCCAGATCGAATGCACCGTCAACGGCATCGGCGAGCGCGCCGGCAACGCCGCGCTGGAAGAAGTCGTGATGGCGATGAACGTCCGCAACGACGTGTTTCCGTGGTGGAACAAGATCGACACCACGATGCTGACGCGGGCCTCAAAAGTAGTGTCGGCCGCAACCTCGTTCCCGGTGCAGTACAACAAGGCGATCGTCGGACGGAACGCGTTCTCGCATGAGAGCGGCATCCATCAGGACGGCGTGCTGAAGGACGCATCGACCTATGAGATCATGAAGCCGGAGATGATCGGCCTGAAGAAGTCGTCGCTGGTGCTCGGCAAGCACTCCGGCCGCCATGCCTTCGTGCACAGGCTGGAAGAGATGGGATACAAGCTCGGTCCCAACCAGCTGGAAGACGCCTTCGTGCGCATGAAGGCGCTGGCCGATCGCAAGAAGGACATCTACGACGAGGACATCGAGGCGTTGGTCGACGACGAGATGGCCGCCGCCCACGACCGTATCAAGCTGACTTCGCTGACTGTGATCGCCGGCACTCATGGCCCGCAGCGCGCCACCATGAAGCTCGACATCGAGGGCAAGATCCGAATCGAGGAAGCCGAAGGCAACGGTCCGGTCGATGCGGTCTTCAACTGCATCAAGGCGCTGGTGCCGCACGAGGCCAAGCTGGAACTCTACCAGGTCCACGCCGTCACCGAAGGCACCGACGCGCAGGCCGAAGTGTCGGTGCGGCTCGCCCATGAGGGCCGCTCGATGACGTCGAAGGCGTCCGATCCGGATACGCTGGTGGCCTCTGCCAAGGCTTATCTCGGCGCGCTCAACAAGATCGTCATGAAGCACCAGCGAGACGAACCCGCGCAGGCGGCCAGTTGACCTCCGGCTGTCATTCCGGGGCTCGCGAAGCGAGAACCCGGAATCTCGATCTTCCGGGTTCGCATCTTCGATGCGCCCCGGAATGACAGTGGATAGATTTACGGAATAACTGCCTTTGGCCCCACGCCCCGCGGCAGCAGCCCTTCCT
>DASYKO010000419.1:0-4600 GCA_035995285.1 Hyphomonadaceae bacterium
ATCGCGCATAGCTTCAGAATTCTCACCCTGACAGCGCACAGGCCCAGCGGCGAGGCTTCTCGAAGCACTCCTCCCCTTCAAAATGAAAACGCTAGAATTTCTGCGCTTGAGCAGGACTGAGTTTTTCAACGGAATTGGCGAAATGCAGCCAGCTGGTCGGGGCAGGGTGAGGGGCTGGAGTTGGCCAGTTATGGATTTGACTTGTCACCACCGCCGCTGGGCGTGGCCGATGCCAGAGGGGCGGGCACACCGCCTGGCGGCTCGTCCGGCCTGACGAGATCCGACAGCGGCAGTGTGTTCACCCCATCGATGATCTTCGCAGAGGCGCGCGATATCTCCTCCAACCCTGTCCACGGCACCGTGTCAGCGCCTTCATGGTCGGAGTGGAAGAAGACATTGTAGTCCGATGCCTGAACCCCGGCGACGTATGGCCATAGACTGCTCATCTCGCCGCCCGGCGCCGCCAGCTCCGGCGTCGCATAGGTTGTAACGCCGAACTCGGCGAAAGCCTTGGCTACGATATCCTGCAGCTTGGGACGCCGCGGCCCTCCCGCATACCACAGCATCCCGGTGGAGCGGTTGGCGAAGCGCACATCTTCGCCCAGCAGGTAGGTTTGCGTCGTGGCGACGTGCTCGAGATTGATGAGCAGGGCTGCATCCTTGAACAGGGTGTCGCGATGCTGCAGCATCCACGTGCCGCTGACATTGCCGCCATTGTGGTGACCGGTGGTGCCCAGGAAGATGATCGTGCGCTTGCGCTGGGCCTTGGGGATTTTGGAATAGTACTCCGCCAGGCCAACCATGGCCGCGACGCCCGACGCATTGTCGGTGCCGGACTCGAACCAGCCGTCGCGGTGCGCGATGATGACGATCTTTTCGTTGGTCGATCCGGGCAAGGTTCCCCACACCGTACCGGTCGTCATCCCCGCGGTCATCTTTACGTCAAGCTTGACCGCCACATGAGCCGGGTTGGCGACACCCCCCTCGGCAATCATGTCGCGCATCTTGTAGCCGTCGATCGTGCCCATTGAAAAAGTCGGGACGCGCGTGCCGGTGGGGTAAAACTGCGTGCGGACATTGCCCGGAATGGCGACGACCACGAAAATCGCCGCAGCCCCCTTGGCTTCCGCCCGCCGGATCGCATTTTCGGCGCTCGCGGTATGACGCCATGAGCCTGGCAGCGGCACGCTGAAAATGAAGACCGCCTTGCCCTTCACGTCCCTGCCGACATAGTCGGCTTCGCTTCCCGTGCCGACCCAGGCCGCCTCGAGATTGAGGCCCGCCGCGGGGGTCGCCGTGGTCTGATAAGCCGGCTGGGCGGTTTCCAGGTTGGCGGTCTGGCCGTTCGAACCGCTTGCCAGCACCGACCATGATTGCGGCATCCACTGATCGACCAGTGTCTCCGTCTGCTCATGGACGTCCGACAGCCCGAAGGATTTGAACTTGGCCTGCAACCAGTTCGAACTGTCATGGTCCGCCTGGGTGCCGATGATCCGGCCCCAGAACTGCGGATGGCCGTCGTCGCGATATTTGCGCGCAAACCCCGTCAGATCCTCGATGTAGGTGTGAATCTTGTGACCGTCGATAGCGCCATACTTCTTGTCGGCTGCCGGCAAGGGCCAGTGCAGCAGGTGCTCCTGGAAGTCGTAGATTGCGGGTCCCTGCAGCACGCCGCCCGGCGGTGTTCCCGGCGGAACGGCGCGTCCCGTACCGGTTGCGGGCAAGGTCGGCATGCGCACCGGCGACTTTCCCTCTTCCTGAGCGGAGGCCGAGCCGATCGCGCCGAGCAGAAGCACTGCTCCAAGGAGTGCGAACCGGAATTTCGTGGCTGTGATGCTGACCTTCACGTTCTTCCCCTGTTGTTATGCTGCGACGTTGCCGTGAGAAGGTAGTCGCCCTTGTAGCGCGGCTGCATTCCTGTGCAATCATTCCAGCGCTCAGTGATGCCAGGAGACAACGCGATGACGTTCAAAGCCCTTGTGACCAGCAAGACAGCCGATGGGGTGTCGACGGCGCTCACGGACGTGGCGTTGGCAGATATTGGCGAGGGCGACGTAACCGTCTCTGTCGAATGGTCGACAGTGAACTACAAGGACGGCCTGGCGCTGTCGGGCGCTCGCATCATCCAGTCCTACCCGCTGATCGGCGGCATTGATTTCGCCGGCACCGTCGAAGCGTCGGACAACCCTGCTTACAAGCCCGGCGACAAGGTCGTGGCGAACGGCTGGGGTTTGAGCCAGAGCCACAATGGCGGCTATTCGCAGAAGGCGCGCGTACCTGCTGACTGGCTGGTTCCGCTTCCTGCGGCCTTCACGACCCGTGACGCCATGGCCATCGGCACGGCAGGCTATACGGCGATGCTGTGCGTCATGGCTTTGGAACAGGGAGGCCTTGCGCCGGCGCGCGGCGACGTTCTGGTGACCGGCGCAAACGGCGGGGTAGGCTCCATCGCGATTTCGCTCCTGTCGAAGCTGGGTTATCGGGTCATCGCATCCACTGGACGAGCCTCCGAGGGCGATTATTTGCGCAGTCTGGGCGCCGCAGAGATCATCGATCGTTCAACGCTGTCGTCAGCAGGAAAGCCGCTCGGGTCGGAGCGATGGGCGGGGGCCGTTGACTCGGTTGGCAGCTTCACGCTCGCGAACGTGCTTGCGCAGACCAGGTATCGCGGTGTCGTGGCCGCATGTGGATTGGCGCAGGGCATGGACCTGCCGGGATCGATGGCGCCGTTCATTCTGCGCAACGTGACGCTGGCGGGGATCGACTCCGTGAACACTCCGAAAGAGGTCAGGCTCAAGGCCTGGCAGCGGCTGGCGCATGATCTCGAGCCAGCAAAGCTGGCGTCAACTGTAACAGAAATCGACCTGTCCAACGTGCCTGACGTCGCCGCCAAGATTCTCAAAGGCCTCGTGCGTGGACGAACAGTCGTCAAATCGAACGGATGATTGCGCGAGATCGCGCCATGATGGCGAGTGACCGGAAACGGCGGTGAGTTCAGCCATTGGGGCAGGGGCGGTTCGATTCTATGACAGTCAAACCAGATTCGGCCCAATCGCGGCCAAGTCTTCGATGGCTCGATTGGAAGCAAGAACAGACGTCTGCAGCTGACGCGAGGAAACGCAACAGATGGCCCATTCCGGCCCCTCGGGCGCTTTACATAGGCCATGTACTCAGTGTCTCACTGGGGGAATCAACGCGCTATTCATCAGATAATGTGATACG
Source organism: Hyphomonadaceae bacterium (assembly GCA_035995285.1). Lineage (GTDB taxonomy): Bacteria > Pseudomonadota > Alphaproteobacteria > Caulobacterales > Hyphomonadaceae > UBA7672. The sequence continues at coordinate 3,223 of DASYKO010000419.1, forward strand.
GGCGCAGCATGATCAGGAAGCTGCGCGCGCGAATGGGAAGGCTGGGGGTCGTCATGACTTTCCTGGCGGTCTTGTTTGCGGCCGGTCCCGTGCTTGGCGCGGCTGCGTGCGCGGCGGAAGGCTGCAGCCTCGCCTGCCTGCAGGAGACGGCTGCCGTTTCGGCGTCCGCAGATGACGGTGCCGGGGCCGGTGCGGACTTTGGCGGCTGCGCCGATGACGCCTGCATGTGTGCGGTGGGCCATTGCACCCAGGTCGCCAGTATTCCCGTCGCGATCGAAGCCGCCGGGATCCTTCTCGCCGCTGATGTGGCCCCGCCTGTTGCCGCCGAGCAGATTGTCTCGGCCGCGCCGCAAGGCCTGGAACGTCCCCCTCGCGCCTGACGGTGAGGCTGCGCAGCGCGCAGCTTTTTCCAGTCAGCACGAGGAGATCATCATGCCTTCCACATCGGCGCGCGTGCGCGCTCTGGTCCCGGCGACGCGCTTGCGCGCCTTGGCTGCAATCCCGGCGCGGGAGATGCAGTCATGACCCTCAACCGCAAGCTCTTGATGGGCGCGGCCGCCATCGCCGTTCTCGGCGCCGGCGCGGGCTTTCTTGTTGCGCGGGTCTTTGACTCGCATGAGCCCGCAGCGTCACAGGAAGACCATGCCGAAGACGAGCATGAAGACCACACCGAGGGCTTCGTAGCGCTCAAGCCGGCCGATGCGCCCGCTGCCGGCGTCGAACTCGCCCACGTCGAACGCGGCGGAGGGGCGGACCTGCTCCTGCCTGGCCGCATTGCTCCGGCGGCCAACGCCCAGAGTACGGTGGGCTCGCCCCTCGACGGCACGATCATCGAGATGCACGTCGCTACCGGCTCGTCTGTGAAGACGGGCTCGCCGATCGCTTCGATCCGCAGTCCGGATGGCGCCGCCGCCCGCGCCGGCCTGGATTCCGCTCGAGCCGCGCTCGACCTTGCCGAGGCCGCCGACCGCCGCGACACGTCCCTGCACGAGCAGGGGGCCGCCTCGCGCCAGCAATGGGAAGCAACCCGCGCCGCCACTCTGAAGGCGCAAGCCGACCTTCGGTCCGCCGAGGCTGAACTTGCCGTCATGGGTTCGCCCAGCTCTGCAGGCGTCGTCGTGGTGCGCAGCTCCATTTCCGGTGTCGTTGTGCGTCTCGCCACTGCGCCCGGCGCCGTGCTCGATGATGGCGACGAGATCGCCTTCATTGCCGACTCCAGCCGGTCCGAGCTCGTGTTCGATGCGCCGCCGGCCAGCATTGGCGCAATCGCCGTCGGCACGCACATCGAGGGCCGCGGCGCTTCCGGCGATGTGATCGAAGGCGAAGTCATCGGCGTCAGCCCCGGCGCTTCCGGGTCAAGCGCAACCGTTCGAGCCCG
>DASYKO010000420.1:0-6050 GCA_035995285.1 Hyphomonadaceae bacterium
TTCCAGCTCGCCTGCAGGTCCTGGTTGAAGCACGAGCCGCCCTTGAGGCGGGCCCACAGGCCGTTCTGTTGCACGTCGATATTCTTCGAATGCCCGACCCAGACTTCGCCGGTGACGGAATTGCGGACCGCAAACACGCCCGTGGGCTGTTTGCGCTCCGCATACTGCCGCATCAATTCCTCGCGCCTCGCCTTGTCCATTGCTGGCTCCCTACAGGCGCGGCGACAGGATCAGCCGGCGACCCAAACGAACTTGTCGCCCTGCTTCTCGTACTTGCCGATGCCGGGGAAGGGGAAGTGAACGGCGTAGATCTTCTGGCCCGAAGCCGCCCAGGCTTCCAGCTCCGCCTTGCGGCTCGCCTGCGCAACCTTGGCGTCGCCGTCGAAGGCGATCGTCCAGTCCGGCTGCTGCACCGAGATGATCGAGTGGTGCATCACGTCGCCCTGATAGAGGATCGAATCCGCGCCTGACGTAATCAGGTAGCCCGAATGCCCCGGCGTGTGGCCCTTGATGTCCACCGCCTTCACTTGGCCCGGGATGATCTCCGCATCCGGCTGGAATTCCACGACCTTCGGCGTGATCACGGTCACCAGCGCCTCCATCGGCTTCTGGCTCTTCAGCGAGGCCCACTCATTTGCCGACATGTGGATCGCAGCGTTCGGGAAGGCAAGCGTGCCATCCTTCACCAGGCCGCCGACATGATCGCCGTGGGCATGGCTGATGAAGATGTCAGTGACTTTGTCGGCGGCGCCGCCCGCGGCAGCAAACGACGCAGCGAACTTGCCCGTCGTCTCCGGCCACATCGCGCCGCCCGTGCCGGTGTCGAACAGCAGGACATGATCGCCCGTGTTGACGATCAGCGGCTGGATCGAAAGCTCGATCATGTCCGTCGGCAGGTTTGCCGCCTTCAGCACGGCATCGACATCCGCCTTCTTCTTGTTAGTCGCGAGCGTCTTGTTGTCGTTCGGCACAGCCCCGCCGCCATCGCTCAGGGCGGCCGCTTCATACGCGCCGATCTTGAAGGGCTTGGAATCCGGAGTTTCGGTGAACGCTGCAATCGCCGGTGCAACAGGCGCTGCGGGTTCGGCGGGCGCTGCAGGCGCAGCCGCTTCCTCGGTCTTGGGCGAGCAGGCGGCGAGGCTCAGGGCCACGACAGCAACAGACGTGAATACGGAAAGGCGGTTGAACATGGCGATCTCCTCGAAAGCGCGCGAAGAGGTACGTCCGTTCGAGGCGGCAAGCAATGTGGAGTCTATTCCCGCGGCCCCGGCCAGCTCTCGCGCGCGTGCTCGTCCACGATCGGCATGCCCTTGCCGGTAGCAGCGCGTATCGGCAGGCCTGTCATGTCGAAGTCATCGAGACACTTCAGGTTGACGCCGAAATGGTCCGGCATCGAGCGCTTCCTGTGGAAGGGATAAATTCCGCAAATGGAGCAGAAGTAATGCTTCGCGATGCGCGCATTCCACTGGTAGAGGCCGAGCTTGTCCTCCCCCTGCGTGACCTTCAGCCGGCTTTCGTGGACATTCGCCATCACAGCGTTTTTCTTCGAGCAGAGCGAACAATCGCAGGTATAGCCCTCCGGAATCGGCCCCTCGACCGTAAAGCGCACCGCCCCGCAATGGCAGGAACCGTTGTAAGTCATGGGTGTTTCCATCTGGCCGCAGCCTGGACTAGTCTCCTAGCATTGCAGCGGCGCGGGCTGAAGTTGCGCCAGACATAAAGGGAGCGTGGGATGTTCGGTGGTCTCGACACGGATCTGGCGGCAGTCGCAGGGATGGCTGGTCTCGGCGGCAGCGCGGTTGCCGGCATTGGCGCAGCAATCTTCTTCAAGGGCCTGATCGGCCGCATCATTGCCCAGCTGGTCGTCACAACCCTCCTGTCCTTCGCGGGCTTCATCGCGCTGTTCAACGTGCTGGGCTTCCAGATCATTCCGCCAAAGGAAATCGCCGGCGTGCAGATCCCCGGCTCGACGAACTTCGCTCCGTCTTCCGCGCCGACGGAAGCCGCGCCCGCCGATGGCGCCGCCTACATCAAATCGCCCTGGCGGAAATAGGACAAGCGACAGCGGCGGATCACTCCGCCGCTTTCAGCTCCAGAGGCGCCGCGAGCAGGCGCAGCGATTCCTTCGGCACGACGTGCACGAAGTTGCGCAGCTCCAGCGCCCAGTTGTCGAGGATGGTGCGGGCGTGGATGGAGCCCGTCTTGGCGACGTGCTCCTCGATCAGCGCTTTCAACACGCCGGTCCAGTGCTCGGTGACGACCGGCTTCCAGATGATGGATTCCGGATTGGCGATGACATCGAAGCGCTTGTCCGGATCGTAGAGGAAAGCCATCCCGCCCGTCATGCCTGCGCCGAAGTTATGGCCCACGGCGCCGAGGATCACGGCCACGCCACCGGTCATGTACTCGCACCCATTCGAGCCGCAGCCTTCAACGACTACAGTCGCGCCCGAGTTACGCACGGCAAAGCGCTCGCCCGCCTGGCCCGCCGCGAACAGCTTGCCGGAGGTTGCGCCGTAGAGAACCGTGTTACCGATGATCGTGTTGTCCCTGGCGCGATACTTCGCCGTAGACGGCTGCTTCAGGATGATGGTCGCGCCTGACAGGCCCTTGCCGACATAATCGTTGGCGTCGCCGATCACCTCGATGGTGAGACCCTTCACGCCGAACGCGCCGAGCGACTGGCCGCACGAGCCATCGAGCCCGATCCACAGCCGGCCTTCCGGCAGGCCGTCCATGCCGTACTTGCGCACGATGTGGCTCGATGCCCGCGCGCCGATGGCGCGGTGAACGTTGCGCACGTGATAGTCGAGCTGCATCTTCTCGCCGCGCTCGAAGAAAGCGGCGCCATCGCGCAGCATCTGTTCGTCCAGCGCCTCAGGCACCGCGTTGCGATGCGTCGGCTTGTAGGTGACTCTTGCTTCAGGATCAGCACGAACAAGAAGCGGAGACAGGTCGAGGTCGTCCAGCATGGCCGAGCCACGGCTGATCTGGGCGAGCAGGTCGGTGCGCCCGATCACTTCGTCCAGACGCGTGAAGCCCAGCTCGGCCAGGATCTCGCGCACTTCCTCGGCCACGAACGTCATCAGGTTGACGACCTTGTCGGCCGAGCCCGTGAACTTGGCGCGCAGCTTTTCATCCTGAGTGCAAACGCCGACAGGGCAGGTATTGGAATGGCACTGCCGCACCATGATGCAGCCCATGGCGATGAGGCTGGCCGTGCCGATGCCGTATTCCTCCGCGCCCAGCATCGCCGCTATGACGATGTCTCGCCCCGTACGCAAACCACCATCGGTGCGCAGCGTCACCTGGTCGCGCAGGTTGTTGAGCGTCAGCACGTGGTGCGCCTCGGCGAGGCCGATCTCCCACGGCAGGCCGGCGAACTTGATCGAGGACTGCGCGCTGGCGCCCGTGCCGCCATTGTGGCCGGAGATCAGGATCACGTCGGCCTTGGCCTTCGCCACGCCAGCCGCAATCGTGCCGACGCCGGAGCGGGAGACGAGTTTCACGCAGACGCGGCAATCCGGATTGATCTGCTTGAGGTCGTAGATCAGCTGCGCGAGGTCCTCGATCGAATAGATGTCGTGGTGGGGAGGCGGCGAGATCAGCATCACGCCGGGCGTTGCATAGCGGTTGCGAGCGATGAATTCCGTCACCTTGAAGCCGGGCAGCTGGCCGCCTTCGCCGGGCTTGGCGCCCTGGGCGACCTTGATCTCGAGTTCCTTGCAGTTGTTGAGATACTCGGCGGTGACGCCAAAGCGCCCCGACGCGACTTGCTTGATCGCCGAGTTGGCGTTGTCGCCATTGGGCAGGGGCTTGTAGCGCTCGCGCACCTCTCCGCCTTCGCCACTCACCGACTTCGCACCGATGCGGTTCATGGCGATGTTGAGCGTGCCGTGCGCCTCCGGGCCGAGCGCGCCGAGAGACATGCCCGGCGTGACGAACCGCTTGCGGATTTCGTTCACCGACTGGACGTTGTCGAGCGAGGCCTTCTTGGCCTGCGGCTTGAAGTCGAGCAGGTCGCGCAGTTGCACGTTCTTCTTCCGCGCCGTGGCGAGCTTCGAATAGTTGCGGAAGGCGGCATACGAGTTGGTGTCGCATGCATGCTGAAGCAGGTGGATCAGCTCGCCCGACAGCGCATGCGCATCGCCCGACGCGCGCACACGGTAGAAGCCGCCGACAGGCAGCACAGCCACGGCCATGTTCCAGGCCTTGTCGTGCAGGTCGATGACCTTGCGCTCGAGGCCCGCAAGGCCGATGCCCGAGATGCGGCTGGTCATGCCGGGAAAGTAGTCGGCTACGAGAGCGCGCGAGAGGCCAAGCGCCTCGAAATTATAGCCGCCGCGATAGGAGGAGATGACCGAGATGCCCATCTTCGACAGGATCTTCAGCAGGCCTGCCTCGATCGCCTTCTTGTAGTTGAGCACGACCTTGCCCAGCGGCTTGTCGCCGAACAGGCCCTTGGCGTGGCGATCGGCCAGCGTCTCCTGCGCGAGATATGCGTTCACGCACGTCGCGCCGACGCCGACCAGAACGGCGAAGTAATGCGTGTCAGCACATTCGGCCGAGCGGACGGTGATGGAGCAGAAGGTGCGCAGGCCGTGGTTCACCAGCCATGAGTGCACGGCGCCCGCAGCGAGGATCATCGGGATCGCGGCTTTGTCGGCGTCCTGTCCTTCATCCGTCAGCACGATATGGCTGCGGCCAGACGAGACAGCGATGCGCGCCTCTTCCCGGATGCGGTCGATGGCTTCCTTCAGCGACAGTCCCGGCGATTTGCGCGAAATTGTGAAGGTGCAGTCGATCACCGCGACCTGTTCGCCGATCGTCTCCTGCATGCGCGCATACATGCCGTTGGTCAGCACGGGGCTTTCTAGAACAAACACATTCGTCTGCGTCTGGTCTTCGGCCAGGATGTTGCCGAGGTTCTTGAAGCGCGTGCGCAGGCTCATCACGCGCTCTTCGCGCAGCGGATCGATGGGAGGGTTGGTCACCTGCGCGAAATTCTGCCGGAAGAAGTGCGATAGCGGCCGGTAGTGATCCGATAGAACGGCGAGGGGGCTGTCGTCCCCCATCGAGCCCACGGCTTCCTTGCCGTCTTCCGCCATCGGCGAAAGGATGAGCTCCACATCCTCCATCGTCATGCCCGCGGCATGCTGGCGGCGCTGGAATTCCTGGCGGTCGTTGTAGAGACGCGCTTCCGGCCCGGGGCCGATCAGCGGCTCAAGTTCCACGACGTTCGAAAGCCACTCCTCGTACGGATGCGCGCTAGCGAGCTGGTCGAGCATCGCGGCGTGCTCGTAGAACTTGCCGTCCTTCACGTCGACCGCAATCATGCCGCCCGGGCCGACGCGGCCCTTGCGGATGATCTGTTCTTCGTCGATGGCGCACATGCCTGCCTCGGAGCCAACGGCGAGAACGCCGTCCTCGGTGAGGGCATAGCGCATGGGGCGCAGGCCGTTGCGGTCCATCCCCGCGATTGCCCAGCGGCCATCGAACATGGCGAGCGCCGCCGGCCCATCCCACGGCTCCATCACGGAGTTGGCGTACGCATAGAGCGCCAGGTGCTTCCGAGCCGTGATCTTCTCGTCGCGCGACACGGGCTCCGGAACGAGAAGCGTCTTCGCCATCGGGCCGGAGCGGCCGGCGCGCACAAGCAATTCGAACACGTTGTCGAGCGCCGCCGAGTCCGATCCGCCAGGTTGAACCACGGGTTTCACATCGTCGCCGTGCTCGCCGAAATTGTTCGAGACCATCTTGATCTCGTGGCTGCGCATCCAGTTGATGTTGCCCGAGATGGTGTTGATCTCGCCATTATGCGCCAGCATGCGAAAGGGCTGCGCCAGCCGCCATTGCGGGAAGGTGTTGGTGGAATAGCGCTGGTGGTAGATCGCCACCGCCGAGACGAAACGCTCGTCCTTCAGGTCGAGATAGAACGCGTCGATGTCGGCAGCGAGGAACATGCCCTTGTAGATCAGCGCGCGGCTGGAAAATGAGCAGACATAGAGGTCCAGGTTGCTCTCGCGCGCGCGGCGTTCGATGCGGCGGCG
>DASYKO010000421.1:0-9512 GCA_035995285.1 Hyphomonadaceae bacterium
TCCAGCGGGGCCAGGTCCATCGCAACGATGTCGTCCATGGTGGGGCGAAGCTTCATGGGAACTGATGTTACGACGCCCTGAAACCTCGGTAAACTAGGGCCGAACAGCGCAGAAAGCGGCGCAAGCAGGCATTGGTGGCCAGCTAGGGTAGCTGGCCAAAACTGATTTCGGCCGATCCGACCGGCAGGTCGATGGTCATGCCGTCCTTCGCCAGGCGCCAGCCGGGGCCTCCGACCGCGTCTACGCCCTTGGTGAAGCTCTCGGGTGTATAGAACGGCAGGCCGGCCTGCGTGATATGGTCGAGCACCAGCGCCTTCACGCCTGCCGCCTTGGCGATCTCGGCGGCTTCGACCGGCGTCGTGTGATAGCTCAGCGTGTCGTTCATCACCGAACTGAGGCGCGGGTTGTTCTGCATCTTCAGGCCGGCGACCATCTGGCGCGTCATGTCGGCGTTCTGTGCTTCGTGGATCATGACATCGGCGTCCTTGGACGCCACAGCCAGCGGCGGCCATTTGCGCGTGTCGCCGCTGACGACAACGGACCGGCCCTTGTAGTCGAAGCGATAGGCGTAGGCAGGCGTTGCCGGATCGTGCGCCACAACAATCGCGGTGACCGTCAGGCCATTCTCACTCCAGGCCTGCGTCGTGATCGGCGTGGCAGCATCCTTGGCCGCCGGCATCTTCAGCACCTTCGCCGCGAGAAGGCCGGCGGCGATCGGGAAGGTGACGCCGTCGTGCTCGTGGTGTGCGCGGCGGAAGCCGTGATCGATCTCGTAGGCCTCGTTGAAGCCCGCAACGAGTTTCTCGACGCCGGGCGGGCCGACAACGGCAAGCGCCGCAGGGCGGCCCTGCACCCAGCTCTGCATGTTGAACTCGCCGAGGTCCCCGATGTGATCGGAATGCAGGTGCGTGATGAACACCGCTTTCGCCGAAGCCGTCGGCAGCCGCCAGGTCTGCAGGTTTTCCGTGGCCTCGGGTCCGATATCGACGAGGTAGAGCGAGCCTCCCGCCTGGATGGCGGTACAGGACTTGGCGCGGTCGCGCACAGGCAACGGACCGGAAGTGCCGCAGAGCGTGACCTTGAGCACGTCGGCCGCCGGGGCCGGCTGGGCCACGGCGGCCGGACTAGCGAGGAATGCCGCCGCGAGAAGCCCCGCAGCCAGATGCCTGATCACACTCATGACGTTCTCCCGTCCCGCTTAAAGGGACTCTATCCCAGAAAAATTCTGGCCGTCCGCTCGATAAACCAGAAAGAAGCGACCCCGCCCGCCAGATACGGCGCCGCGCGCCATGACCAGGCAGGCGTTGCCGGCGCAAACCTGCGCCAGCCCTCGCGCAGGGCGAGTACAGCAAGGATGAAAGCCACCTGCCCTGCTTCGACGCCAAGATTGAAGAACAGGAGGGCGAGCGGCACAGCGTTTTGGGGGATGCCGATCTCGTGCAACGCCGAGGCAAAGCCAAAGCCGTGAAGCAGGCCGAAGGTGAACGACGTGATCCACGGCCAGCGCCGCATCACGCTGCCCCGGCCGCCGCGCGCGCGGATGATCTCCGCGGCGACGAACATGATGGAGAGCGCGATCGACGCCTCCACCGGCGCGCTGGACAGGTGCAACCAGCCGAATGTCGTGCCCGCCAGCGTGATCGAATGCGCGACGGTAAACGCCGTGACGGCGCCGAGCAGGCGCTTCAGGTCGCCGACGAGAAGCAACAGGCAGAGCACGAACAGCAGGTGATCGAAGCCGAACAGGATGTGCTCGACGCCAAGCCGGAAATACGTGCCCGCCACATCCATCCAGGGTTGCTCGGCCGGAACGGCCGCGGTTGGGTTGGCCCCGTTCAGCCGCAGAGTCTTGGGCGCGCCGGAGAGCGGCTCAAAGCGGATGATGGCGTCGGTCAGCGTGGAGTCGAGATTCTCGACATGAATCTCCTTGCCGACCAGCCCGCCCTCGCATGTCATGCGCCAGCGCTGGATCACGGCGGCATCGACCAGTGTGGAGCGCGGCTCGCCCACATTGGCGCACTCAGGCGGCAGGATGACATTGAGCGCGAGGCGCATGTCGCCCTGCGCAGGCGTCTTCCACAGGATGTCGTAGCTGGCCGGCTCGATCTCGCGGATCTCAAGGAAGGCAGGGCGGATTTCATGCGCCATCGCGGCCGGCGCAAAACCGGCCAGCGTGATAAGCATTATCAGGACCAGCCGTACGCGCATCACTCCCCGCCCGTAGGCTCCTGTTTCAGAGGCCCCGTCTTCGGGTTCGGATCGGGCTTCGTCGGCAGGCCTTCATAGCCCTTCGGCCATTCAATGCGGATGTCGTAGCGCTTGCGCATGCGCGCCTGAAAATCGTCCCGCGCCTTGTCGCGGCGGCTTTCTATCCAGTCCGACCGCACGCGGTCATGCACGTCTTCCAGCGTCGCCGGGCGTCCGGCTTCGGTCTCCATCACCAGAACCAGATGCTCGCCGAACGGCGACGCCACCGGCCCGAACCACCCTTCCCCCTTGTGCACGAACACCGAGCCGGCGAAGTCATCGCCGAAGAGCGTTGCGGCGCCGTCCTGCGTGGTCAGCGGCATGGCGGCGGGCAGCATGGATGGATCGCCGAGCTTTGCGGGATCGGCGCCGGATTTCAGCCTGGCGAGGAAAGCGACAGCATCGGTCTTGGCCTTCGCTCCGCGCCTGTCGGCGCTGGCCAGCACCTGGCGGATCGCGCGTCGCTCCGGCAGGCGATAAATATCTGGGTGTGCGGCCAGCTGCGCCTGCAGGTCCGCTGCCGTCGGCTCGACGCCGGCGCCCGCGTCCTCGACCAGGAATTCCAGCTTCTGCCGCATGCGGCGGCGAACGATCGTGTCGTCGGCATCGAGCCCCATCGCGATGGCCTCGCGCCACGCGACTTCCTCGGTAACATAATCGTCCACCAGCGATTGCAGCTCCAGCTTGCTGGGCAGATGGCCGGCGAGCAGCAGGTAGCTCTCGATGATCTGCTTCACCCGCCCTTCCTGGACGACCACGGCATTGCCCTGCGGCCGCGGATCGGCGCCATGGATCAGCGCATTGCCCGCGAACAACACGACGCCCACGGCAAGGAATTGCACCAACGGCTCGCGCACGGCGCGTCCGAGAAAACCCAACGAGCGCCCGGCGAGACTCTCCTTGGACCGGAGGGGAGCTTCCACCGAGTCCATTACTAGCTGGCTTTCGTCGGGACGAACCAGATCGGAGAGGTGTAGGCGCGCTCCTGGATCGTCTTTTCCAGATGCGGGCTGGGCTCGACGCCGGCGCGGATCGCATCCCAGGTCGACCAGCGGCAGGTCGGATCTTCGATCACGCGGGCATAGTAGAACGCGTTCTGCTTCGGATCGAAGTCCGGATCGCTCCAGCCGCCGGCGAGTTCGTTGTCGCCCTTGTCCTCGCTGAACTTGCAGGTCTTGACGTCGACGGTTGCGCCATTGTCCGCGCAGCGCTGCGACTTGGGATCGACCTTGCCGCCATCGGCGCAGACGGCGTCGAAAACTTTCTCGAACGCCTTGCCGTTCTTGTCGACCCAGCCCTTGACGATCTGGATGCGCTGCAACGGCGCCGAGTGCGTGTCGCGCATCGCCATCACGAGAAAGTCCGGCGCGCCGGCCGGCTTGCCGACAAGGTCGCCGCCCATCGCCACGCCATTGGCGTAGGCCGCCTTGATGCCGGCCTCGCTGGTCAGCTCCGTTCCCTTGAGACCGTAGCCTGCAAAGAATCGCACGCGTATGCGCGGGCCCGTCGTGGCGAAAGTCTCCTTGCGGCGCAGGGCGCCATAGATCGCCTCGCGCGTATTCTCTTCCGCCCACACGCCGGTGAGGCCCGAGGCGCCCCAGGTCGAGAAGCGCTGGATGCCGTCCGGAATCTTGTAGCTCGCCCACGTCTCGCCCTTGGGCGGCACCGAGCCGCGCAATTCGGGCATGCCGTCGCGAATGCCGACCTTGGAGTGGTAGTTGTCTTCCTCATAGCTGCCGGCGGCGTTGTGGCTGTCGCTGCCGCCGACCATGCCGTACTTGTACGGATTGACGCCGACTTTCGCCTCGATCTCGAGGCCGTCCTTCAGCGCCTTGCGCACATAGCCGCCGTCGAACTTCGTCACCTTCTTGGCCTGGCCGATATACCATTCCATGATCTCGAAGCCGGCCATCTCGTCGTTGGGCGAGAGCAGCGGATGCGTCTCCGACGTGCCCTTCACCTGCGTGACCTCGGTCAGCGGTTCATTGCGCTGGCGCAGTTCGGCCCAGGCCTTGTCGATGGGCTTGCCGTTCCACATCGTGCGCTCATACATCGTCCCGTTCGAGCCGTTGGCGTTGTGCGGGATCACGAGCGAGTCGATCCCTTCCGCACGCCGCTGGTCGAGCCACTTCCAGAGATCTTCGGGGTTCTGGGATTCCAGCGCGGTGTAAGGCAGCTCCGGCGCCTTGTCGGTCGCGAAGATGACGTTGCGGTGGAGGTTGCGGCCATCCGGCGCCGAGGTGAATTCGTAGCCAACAAGAGTGGTGAATTTGCCTGGCTCATAGTTGCGCTTGGCCGCATCGATCGCGTCGGACCAGGCTGAGCGCACGGTGCGCAGGTCGGCGAATTCCGGCATGCGTTTGCCCTCATCGAGCGTGTCGGCGAATTTGCGGAACGCCTTGTTGACCGCGATCTGGTCGGTCGAGAACAGCTCCTTGGCGTAGGGCACGCTGGCATACGCATCGCCGGGCGTGTTGATGGCCGGCAGCACGCCCAGATATTCCGAGTGATCCGTCACCGCGAGGAAATCGAGCGGGCCGCTCTTGAGATGCAGGTCGTAACCCGAAGCGTGCTTGATCGTGCCGCCCTTGGCGTAGGCATAAGCGTCATCCGGCGATGCGCGCACGTTGAAGATGTAGGCGTCGAACGAGTTGCGCGTGTGCAGGTGGAGATCGCCGAAGTAAGCGTTCTTCAGCGGATTGGCCGCGGGCCGCTGGTCCGGCGCCGGTGTGGGCGCAGCGCCAGCAGCCTGATCCGGCTTCGCGGCAGGCGGCGCGCAGGACGCCGCCAGGATCGCGGCGAGCGTCATTCCCACCCATAGGACGCGATGGACGTGTCGATGCATCGTTTTCCCCTCTTGGCCGCGATAAAGACTGCTGCGGCTCGAACCCATTGCCCCGAGTGCTATCCCGGTCTGCTGCGTCTTTCGTCGCGCACGCTTCCAATCACTTCAGGCCAGTTCAATCGGTTTCGCCCGCATCGCTGCTGCGCGACAATGCTACTATGTAGTACAATCAGATGCTTGCAAGTCACTTCGTCTAGGGCCGCACGTCAGCCAGGGCGATTGCGGGGGCTGACTTGATCGGTCGCGGCGGCGCAGTCGCTGCGGTCTGGGCCTCACATGATCCTGGGGCTCGGCCTGCCTCCGGCCCGTGCGCTGCGCGTTGGGTGGTCGAGTACGTGAAGCGCATACATCTGCGCGATCCAGCTCGCACTTTTCAGGACCCGCTTGCTCGCAAGGGCCGTGAAGGGAGCAATCTTCCGCTTGTCCCCGAGCTGGTTGAACTCCTCGATCGCCAGCAGCTCTCCGCACCATGGGTTGTGAGCATCGAGGATCACGTCGTCGAAGAACACCGGCACGATGGGAAGGTATCTGCCCGGCGGGCCTTTCAGCATGGAAAGGCAGCTTACGGCCGATGAGTAGTAGTCCACGTCGACAGCCGCGAAACCGATTACGCTGTCAGACTGCTCAAGGAAGCGCTGCGCCGTCTCTTCGATATCCCCGATGATCAGCTGGGCGAAGGGCGGAAGCGAGGCGCGCAGCTGGTCCGGATCCGGCATTGCGAAATCGCCCTGCGCATAGGATTCCGGATGATCGCGGTAGTCCAGCGCCGGCGGCATCCCCTTGCCGGTGTCGAACCCGATGACGTCTATGCCGACGCCGGTGAGCTTCGACACGGCCTCCGCGATCCGGCACATGCTGAGCAAGCCCTTGCCCGATGCGACCCCGAATTCGATCGCGGCGATCCGCCTGACGCCCATCTCAGCCGCCAGATCGGCAGCTCTCAGAATGCCGAATGCATAGGGCGCACGCTCGAACCGGTCGAATGCGATCTTTGTGCGCAGCGAGCCGACCATGTCTGCAAAGGCGGCAGACGCAATCACATGCAGCGGCGCATTGAGCGCGCCATAAAGGCGATCTTCCCAGCTCCTGCCTCTCGCCGCCATCTGCTTCTCCGCCGGCCCTTCTTCTATTTCAGCCCCGCCTTGGCAAGGCCGCGGCAGTCCGTCCCGGCTTCAGGCCGCCGGCCTTCTGAGAACCGCAACCGCCTGCTGTCCGGACATGTCCTCGCCGGATGCAATCCGGACGACCTCGAAGACCTCCGAGAACATCTGCCGCGCCGTCTCGCCTGTCTGGTAGGTCGCCATGTGATTGCTGCCCTCGAAATGGTCGTGATGAACGAAGAGACCGTCGCTCAGCAGCACCTGCTTCACCTCAGGCAACTGTTTCAGGGAAGCATGATGTTCGTCGTGAAAGGTCGTGACAACGACGCCTCCCGGCCGCGTCACGCGGAAGAGCTCAGCCAGCCACCGCATCTGCGTTTCGCGCCGCATGTGGGTGAACACCGACAACAGGTAAGTGACGTCGAAATGCCCGTCGGGGAACCGCAGCGGCGGTTGCAGCGCATTGCGGATGAAAGCGCCCTTCAGGTTTTGCGCGCACCAGCGAACGAAGAGCGGATTGTAGTCCACGCCATGGAGTTCGGCCCCCGTCATCGCAGGAAGATGCCGGATCACGCGGCCCGCGCCGCATCCGAAATCGAGAATCCGCTTGGCCTCGGCAAAGCCGCAGCCGCCCTCCCTGGCAAAGCGATCCAGCATGTCGGCGGTCGGCTTGCCGGAATTAACAAACACACGCCAGTCGGGCGAGGTCGAGACCAGCGCCATGAGGAAAAGCGGCGGCAGCGGCACGCCATCGGGTGTCGCCGCGGGCGGCTGCTCCGCGCCTTCGATCATCCTGCGGAGATGGCTGTTGATGTAGAACGGCGAAAGGCCGGACCGTTCGAGCACCCATCGCGCTGCGCTCTTGAAACTCACGGGGCTTTACCTGTTTGCGCTGCGTGGCGCCGACCCGGGCGCACTATTCGAAATAGATGAACTCGTGATCGCCGGTATAGCCCGCTTCGGCAAACTCGAACTCCCATTCCTTCGGCGTGTGGAAGATGCGGCAGGTAAGCTGCCAGTACATCAGGTTCACCTTCTCGCGCTCGTTCCGGTAAGCCTCGACGCACAGGAATTTTCCGCCCTTGCTGACCCGCTGCATCTCCTTCAGCGCCTCGCGGAGATCGTAATTGTAGAGATTGTGCAGCGTGGTGATCGAGACGACGAGATCGAAATGGTTGTCGGGCCAGGGCAGCTTTGCCGCCGTTCCCTGCTTGATGAAAGGCTTCACGCTCTCCATCGTGTGCTCGATGCCATAGCCCGAGATGTCGATGCCGGCGACTTCGACGCCCGGAACAGACTCGGTGAAGTCATGCAGCAGGAAGCCCTTGCCGGACCCGACATCGAGGATGCGCATGCCCGGCTTGATGCCGTATTGCTGCACCATCGCATCGGCCACTTTCCGCCAGCGGCCGTCATACTTGTAGCCGCCATAGCCCTGCAGGCGCGTGCCGTCCCAGTACTCCTTGTCGTACTTGATCGCATCTTCCGCCACGACCGCTTTGTCGGTTTCGGTTACGCGGCCGACATAGTCGCGTTTGGTGGATTTGTGCACGAGGCTTACGAACTCGCGGTATGCCATCTGGTGCTCCTACTACGACTACTACCGATACGACTTCTTCGACGGGCGATAGACCCGGTTGGCGACGCGCCGGACGATGATGTCGAAGATGGTGTGGCCGACGGAGAGGATGTTCTTCCACGTCAGGGCCTGGCTCGCCCCGCCCTTGAGCTCCACAGTCCTGACCGGGATTTCCTTCATGGTGAAACCCAGGTCGTGCAGCATGCAGATGATGTCGGCCTGGAAGCCGAAACCGCGCGTGTTGGGGTGCCAGCGCATGATGTTGTAGCGCAGGTGAACGGCCAGCCCGTTATAGTAGTGCAGCTTCAGCCCCGAGATCAGGTTGATGATCCCGGCATAGACCTTGGTGAGATGCTGGCGGAACGCGCTCTTGCCCTCGAAGCTGACATAGTAGGGGATCAGCATGTCGGCCTCGCCGATGGCGCTGAACACCGCAATCATCGTGTCCTGCGGCTCGGCATTGTCGCCGCAGATCAGACGGTAGTACTTGCCCTTTCCGAGGAAAGCGCCGTCGACATAGTTCTGCGCCAGCCCCCGGTTCACCGCATTCTTGCGCAGGATGATCCGGTCTTCCGGATGGGTGCTGATGTAGGTCTCGACAAGCTCGGCCGAATTGTCCTTCGAGACGTCGTCGATCACGATGATCTCGTAGGAGACCTTGCCCACCGTCTGCAGCGCCTCGCGGATCGCATCGAGGGTCTGGACGATGAACTCGCTCTCATTATAGCAGGAGACGAAGATCGACAGGTCGATGTTCGAATTGTGCGCGGGCATCGCAAGCTCGGCCGCCGTATGCGTCTCGGCAGCCTTTGGCGTCATGATGAAATGATCCGCCTGCCGCAGCTCGGCGAATGTCGGGTTGTTCTCGCTCACTGCGCCACCGTGATCTTCAACGGCTCATTGGGAGGTGCAATCGCAGGCCCGATTGCATCAATCCGCACCGCCACCTGCTGGCGCGCGTAACCCAGATAGGTGTAGCGCACATTGTGGGTCTTCACGAATTCCTGGAACGCCTTGAACTCGTGCTTCTCCCAGTTGGGATAATTGAAGTACTCGTCGAACAGCACAATCGTGCCCGGGACCATGCGCGGGGCCAGCAGCTCGAAGATCGTCTTGGTCGAGGAATAAAGATCGCAGTCGATGTGCATGTAGGCGATCGGCCCCGCATGCTTCGCCAACCACGGCGGGATGGAATTCTCGAACCAGCCCTTGTGCAGCTTCACGCTGGAGGGAACATCCGGCAGCTTGCCGCCGACATCGAACGCCCGGTCGCCGAGATTGAAGCCTGACCAGGCCTCGGGCAGCCCCTCGAAACTGTCGAAGCCGTGCACCAGCGTCTTCGCTGTCCGCTTCTGGCGCCTGAGCTGCCTGGCGGTGAACCGGATCGTGCCGCCGGTGAAGACGCCGAACTCCGTGTAGTGGCCTTCGACCTTGGACTGGCTCAGCGCATAGACCAGCAGGTCGCGCTGCCGGTCCATGCCGAGCGCATCCGCCATGTGCTCTTCGACATAGTCGACCGTGCGGTTCAGTGCGCGGATATTGCGCTCGCGCCAGGGATGGATGCGGCCGACATCCCACAGCTGGATCCAGCTGGTGACCACTTTGTAGAGAAAGGCCTTGAGCCCGAAATTGGTGACAAGCATCGCGAATGGACTTCCTAGGCGCTCACGGCCTTGGAGAAGCCGAACATGTTGACCGTGCAAAGGGCCCTGAGCACGGCGCTTGTCTCCACTTTCTTTTC
>DASYKO010000422.1:0-2929 GCA_035995285.1 Hyphomonadaceae bacterium
ACAAGCGCCGGTGATCCGGCGGAGATCGGGGCCCGTAATGACCCTCGAAAGCCGGGGATTTGCCCGCCGGCTAGGGCAAAAAGCAGGTGTTTTCATGCGTGTCGGATCAAAAGGCCGCTATGCGGTCATTGCCCTGGTGGATGTGGCCAAGCACTCGGATCGAGGCCCTGTGGCGCTCGCCGAAGTGGCGGAGCGGCAGAAAATCTCGCTTTCCTACCTCGAACAGCTGTTTTCCATGCTCCGGCGGAACAGCCTGGTCGTCTCCTCCCGCGGGCCCGGCGGCGGCTACCGGCTGCAGCGGCCGGCCGAGGATATCTCCATCGGCGAGGTCTTCCGGGCGGTCGAAGAGACCGGAAACGGGCAGGACCGCGACTGGCCAGGCGCCTCCGGGGCTACTGCCGGCCTCTGGACCGCGCTCGATAACCATATCCGCGACTTCCTCGAGGGCGTGACCGTGGCCGACGTGATGACGGGCCGGATGAACGGCCTCCGCGTGGTCGACTCGCCAGCCGCCGCCGGCTCATCCCTGGGCGGTTACGCAGCGGGTTAGCGCTCCCCGGCAAAAGGGCGTAAGAGGCCGGTCATGAGCCCCGGCCCTCGGATTTATGCAGATTACAACGCCACCGCCCCGCTGCGCCCAGAAGCGCGCGAGGCGGTGTTGCGCGTTCTGGAAGGTGTGGGCAACGCCTCGTCCGTGCATGCAGAGGGACGTCGCGCGCGTGGGCTGGTCGAAGGCGCGCGCGAGACGATCGCAGCGGCGATCGGCGCGTGCCGGGACGACATTGCTTTCGTGAGCGGCGGGACGGAGGCGGTGCAGGCGCCGATCCGCGGGGCGATGGCAGCATCAGGCACAATGCTTGTCGCGTCGGGTATCGAGCATGACAGCGTCGTCAGCCTTGCGAGCGATGTTTCAAGCTGGACGGTGAGGGTAGACGGCCGGGCCGACCTGGACTGGCTTCGCAGCACTCTCGACGTCATGGCAGCGAAGGGCGTGAAACCACTCGTTTCGCTCATGCTCGTCAACAACGAGACCGGCGTGATCCAGCCGGTCGCCGAGGCGGCGGAGATCGTCCACGCCGCTGGCGGCCTGATCCATTGCGATGCGATCCAGGGGCTGGGCAAGACCGAGGTGTCGGTGATCGAACTCGATGTCGATTACCTATCGCTGAGTGCGCACAAGATCGGCGGGCCGCAGGGTGTTGGCGCCTTCTATGTGAAGCCGGGAGCGCCGTTCAAAGCTGTGCAGACCGGCGGCGGGCAGGAATTCGGACGACGCGCGGGGACCGAGAATGTCGCGGGCATCGTCGGGTTCGCGGCGGCGGCGGATGCGGCGCTGCACGGGCTGAGCGCATATCAGGGGCTCGCACAGCATCGCGACAGGATGGAGCAAAAGATCCGCGCAACCGCGCCTGGTCTGCAGATTCACGGCGAGAACGCGCCGAGAGTAGCTGGCGTCAGCTGTTTTGGCGTTGAAGGTCTGCCGTCCGAGACCCAGATAATGGGTCTGGACCTCGCGGGTTTCGCGGTAAGCGCAGGATCGGCGTGCTCGTCGGGCAAGGTGAAGCCGAGCCGCGTATTGACTGCGATGGGCTTGAACGAGACAGCAGCCCGTTCGGCGATCCGAGCCAGCTTCGGCTGGGCGAGCGACTGGCGGGACTTCGATGCGCTCGCCGAGGCTTGGATCAGGATGGCGGCTCGGGCGCGACCGCAATTGGTGAAAGCAGACGCGAATGTCTGAGGGAAAAGAAATCGGTAGCAACGAACGCATCGACCGCGGCACGGTCGACGCTGCGCGTGCGCTTGAGGCGGACAAGTACGCCGAAGGCTTCATCACCGACATCGAGATGGAGATGGCCCCCAAGGGGCTCAACGAAGACACCGTCCGCTACATCTCGGCCAAGAAGGAAGAGCCGGAGTGGATGCTGCAATGGCGGCTTGAGGCCTTCCAGCGCTGGAAGGAAATGACCGAGCCAACCTGGGCGATGGTTCACTATCCCAAG
Source organism: Hyphomonadaceae bacterium (assembly GCA_035995285.1). GTDB lineage: Bacteria > Pseudomonadota > Alphaproteobacteria > Caulobacterales > Hyphomonadaceae > UBA7672. Next base: position 2,001 of record DASYKO010000422.1, read on the forward strand.
ATCGACTACCAGGACGCCTTCTACTACGCCGCCCCGAAGGGCGCCGCGAAGTACAAGTCGATCGACGATGTGCCGAAGGAAATCCTCGACACCTACGCCAAGCTCGGCATTCCGCTGAGGGAGCAGGAAGTACTCCTCGGCGTCGAAGGCGCGCTAGAAACGGCGGCGGCTGCACGCGAGACACCGCGGGTTGCCGTGGACGCAGTGTTCGATTCCATTTCAGTGGCGACGACGTTCAAGGCCGAACTCGCGCGCGCCGGCGTGATCTTCATGTCGATCTCGGAGGCGATCCGCGAGTATCCGGACCTGGTGAAGCAGTATCTCGGCAGCGTCGTGCCGGTCAGCGACAACTTCTTCGCAACGCTAAACTCGGCGGTGTTTTCGGACGGCACCTTCGTCTACGTGCCCAAGGGCGTGCGCTGCCCGATGGAGCTGTCCACCTACTTCCGCATGAACGCCAAGGGCACGGGACAGTTCGAGCGTACGCTGATCATCGCGGACGAGGGCGCCTACGTCTCCTATCTCGAAGGCTGCACGGCGCCGATGCGCGACGAGAACCAGCTGCATGCCGCTGTGGTCGAGCTGGTGGCGCTCGCCGATGCGGAAATTAAGTACTCGACCGTGCAGAACTGGTGGCCCGGCGATGCGGAAGGCAAGGGCGGCATCTACAACTTCGTCACCAAGCGCGGCGATTGCCGTGGCGCGCGCTCCCGCATTTCGTGGACGCAGGTCGAGACCGGTTCGGCGATCACATGGAAATATCCGAGCTGCATCCTGCGCGGCGATGACTCATCCGGCGAGTTCTATTCCATCGCGGTGACCAACGGTCGCCAGCAAGCTGATACCGGTACCAAAATGATCCACCTCGGCAAGAACACGAAGTCGCGGATCATCTCGAAGGGCATCTCGGCGGGCAAATCCAACAACAC
>DASYKO010000423.1:0-19832 GCA_035995285.1 Hyphomonadaceae bacterium
CCGCCCGAAGGGGGGCGGACAGGTGGGGGGTGGTTCACCTAGTCCCGCTGGAAATGACGAAGCAGCGCTTCGGTGCGCGCAAGAAGCAATCACCCGCAACCTAACCCACAAAGAAAATCCGGCCCTCCTTATTGGGAGGGCCGGTGCAAGTGCCCAAAGCGGGAGCCGCCTGGGGAAAGCCGGGGAGGCCTCTAGTTAAGCGTCATCTTGAAGTCGATGCCGAACATGCGCGGCGGCGCGTAGGAGTAGGTCGAGTACCGGCCATTGTCCTGCACGCGGTAGCCGTTCGCCGAGATCGAGGTGTTCTGTTCGTCATCCAGCAGGTTGCGGACCCAGCCGATGATCTTGAACGTCTTGTCGGGACTGTCCCAGATCAGGCGGGCGTCGACCTGCGTCTGCGTCGGCGCTTGCTCGTTCGCGTTGTTGAAGATGCCGTCGTAGAACTTGTCGCGCCAGTAATAGCTGGTGGTCGCGGTGATGCCCGATCCATCCTCGAAGTCGAACGTATAGGAGCCGTTGAGCGCCACCTTGTTCTTCGGCGATTGCGGCATCTCGTGACCATTGACCGAAATACGGGCTAGCGGGTCGGCTGCGGCGCGGCTGGGGTCGACGTAGGTGCCGCCGCCATCCTTGATGTCGGTGTCGAGGTAAGCGTAGGTGAAGCCGATATTCAGGTTGTCGAGCGGCCTCCAGCTGCCTTCGAGTTCGACGCCCATCATCTCGACCTTCGGCAGGTTGACGAACTTGACGTACGTCGCCGATCCCGGAACGCCCGGGTTAGTCACGATGGTCTGCGGCGCCTGCGAGTCCTGGTAGTCGTAGTAGAACACCGCGGTGTTCGCCGTCAGGTTGAGCTCGTTCAGTTCCTGCTTCCAGCCGGCCTCGTAGGCATTGACGCCTTCCTGGTCGGTCTGCGGTTGCACGGACATCGACTGGGCGTTGAAGCCGCCCGCCTTGTAGCCGCGGCTGTACTTGGCGAACAGCAGCGTCGAGTCGGTCGGCGTATATTCGATGCCGAGGAGGCCGGTGATGGCGCTCCAGTCGTTCTGCAGCCTGCGGTGGGCAACGCCGTCCGGCGTACGCGAGATGCCGGTCCAGCTGTTGGCCGCCGAGGCGTTGAGAATGCCGGGCTGCCATCCCGGCGCTCCGCCCAGGGCCGGGTCGCGGAAGACGCCGGCGAGCGAGGCCGCAGTAACGTCGACCGCGTCGTAGGTCAGACCCGTGGTGGCCGAGCAGATAATGTAGCAGACGTACTGCGCCGATTCGTTGAACTTCTTGAGGTCGTACGAGTAGCGCAGGCCGCCGGTCAACTTGATCTGGTCGGTGAACTGGTAGTCGGCCTGGCCATAGAGGCCGTAGGCGAACTGGATGCTCTTGTTGTTCCAGTAGGCGCCGCGGCGGTTCGGGTTCGGGTTCAGGAGGCCCGTGGTGAGTTCCTGCCGGAAGTCCATCGACGCTGCATCTCTCTGGTAGGTCGAGAACGGCGTCTGGTTGGAGTTTTCCTGGTACTGGTAGAGGCCGACGATCCACTGCAGCGGGTTGTCGTTCGTCGAGATGAAGTTCACCTCGTTCGAGAAGAACGCGCGGCTTTCGAAATATTCCGAGTACTGGTTCGGATAGATCGTCTTGGGCGCTGAACTGGTGATGCACCCGGCGCCGCCAAGGGATGACAGCTGCGTCGTCGGATAGTTGATCAGCGGAATGGCGCCGAACGCTGCGCAAGGCCCGGCCGTGATCTGGCTGGTGATCGCCTGGTAGGTGAGCGCCGTGACCGGCGTGCCGTCGAAGTCGCCGCGCAGGCGGTAATCGTAGAACACGTAGCCGCCGACATATTTGACGTCGAAGTCGTCAAACGAATAGACGGCCTCGAGGTCGTATTCGTCATACTGCGGCAGCGAGGCGACGCTTTCGAAGTTGTTGTTGTAGGCGTGCTCCTTGTTGGTCGCGAACGGGTTGTCCTTGCGGCCGCCGGTCTGCGTGTAAGAGATGAGGGCTGCGTCCGTTCCAAACGCGTAGGCTGCGTTCGGGATCAGCGTGCCGGTGGAGAAGCCGCCCACGTTGGTGAGGTAGGGCGCATTCGAGAAGGTTGCGGTACGGCCGCCGGGAGGGCCGGCCTTGTCGTAGTTCAGGTCGGCCACCTTGAACCACCATGAGAAGCGGTCGCCGATGTCGCCTTCGAGCTGGGCTTCGAGATAGTTGTCGTCGATTTCCCAGCCGGTCTTCTCGCCTGCGCCGTAATCGCGATCGATGCCTTCGCGTTCTTCAGCGAAGCCGGCCACGCGATAGCGCAGCCAGTCGTTGATCGGGCCCGAAACGCTGACGCCGAGCTTGCGGCCTTCATACTCGCTGACGCCCGCCAGGAATACGGACTCGAACTCGTCCGAGGGACGCTTGGAGACCGTGTTGATGGCGCCGCCGATCGAGTTGCGTCCGTAGAGCGTGCCCTGTGGTCCGCGCAGAACCTCGACGCGGTCGATGAGCATCGGGTCCTTGCCGGCGAACACGGCGAAGGCGGTGTAGATGCCATCATTGTAGTTGGCGACGCCCAGGTCGGCGCCGAAGTTGTTGGTCAGGCGGCCGACGCCGCGAAGCGTGACCCGCTCGTTGCCGGGCGTGTAGGACATGCCGGGCGTGACGTTGGTGAGATCGGTCACCGAGATGATGCCGAGTTCTTCCTTGGCCTCGGACGTGATGGCCGTGACGGCCACCGCGACGTCCTGAACCGACTCCTGGCGTTTGTTGGCGGTGACGACGATAACGTCCGACGCCCGCCGGTCCTGGTCAGCCCCTTGTGGCGCTTGCGGCGCTGGCGCCGGCGTCTGGGCAAAGGCGGGCATCGCCGCTCCCAAGGCCAACATGCTTGCGAACAAATGATATTTGGTGCGCTTCATGGCGCGTCCTCCCCAATGCGTTTGACTCCCAGGTCGCGTTGGACTGACGCCAACGTCAACAAACCGAGTGAACGGTCTGTTTTGAACTACACTCGCGTTCCCGTGATCCGTCAATGGTCGCTATGAGCACTCGGGAGTTTCCTCCCTTTGTTTCTGTGGTTGCGCGACGAGTTGCCGTTCACGGAAGCCGTGATGAGACGTCGCGTAAAAAAGGCGCGGGAACTTTTTTGTGCTGAAAATGTCGCCGCCGGATGTTTTGCGCCGTCCTTCGTTCGACGATGGGCGAAGAAGCGCCCGTCGCCGTTAGAGCGCGGAGACTGAGTCGATGGAAAAGATCATCGCTGAACGATCTTATGGCTGGGTGATCGTAGCAGCCGGCGGCCTGATCGGGTGCGTCGCCGCCGGGGCGATGTTTGCGCTGGCGGTTTACCTCCAGCCGATCGCGCTCAACACGGGCTGGTCGCGGGCCGAGATATCGGTGGCGATGACGCTGGTGTTCATCGTGATGGGCGTGTCGGGTTTTGCCTGGGGCATGGCGAGCGACAGGTTCGGCGCGCGTCCTGTCGTGATGACCGGGGCGGTGCTGCTGAGCCTCGGGCTGATGCTGGCGAGCCAGGCGTCGTCTGCGCTGATGTTCCAGCTGGCCTATGGCGTGCTCGTCGGCGCTGCGGGCGGGGCGTTCTTTGCGCCGATCATGGCGACGACGACGCTGTGGTTCGAGAAGAATCTTGGACTGGCCGTCTCGCTGGTGTCGGCCGGCATGGGCATGGCGCCTCTGACGCTGTCGCCGCTGACGGCGGTGCTGATCGACAGCCATGGCTGGCGCACGGCAATGTTCATCGTGTCGATCCTAGTGCTGGCGGTGATCATTCCCGCAGCGTTCTTCATCCGCAGGCCGGTCAAGCCCGCGGCCGCGCCCCGGGCGGCGAATGCCGGGCCCGCGCCGGAACAAGGGAGCCTGCTCAGTGCGCTCAAGTCGCCGCATTTCATCGCGATCGCGATCGCCTATTTCTTCTGCTGCGGGGCGCATTCCGGGCCGATCTTCCACACCATCAGCTATGCCGAGATGTGCGGCATCTCCTCGCTAGCTGCCGTCAGCATCTACAGCGTCGAGGGCCTGTCGGGCCTTGGCGGGCGGCTTCTGCTGGGCCTTGCGGCCGACAGGTTCGGCGCCAAGCGGATCCTGATCGTCGGTCTGGCCGTGCAGGCGGTGGTGATTGCAGGCTACACGCAGGTGAACCAGCTCGGCCAGTTCTATGCGATGGCCGTGGTGCTCGGCGCCGCTTATGGCGGGGTGATGCCGCTATACGCGATGCTGGCGCGCGGCTATTTCAAGCCGGAGATCATGGGCGGGGTGCTGGGCGCAGCCGTCATGGCCTCGAGCCTCGGCATGTCATTCGGCCCCGTCGCCGGCGGCTGGCTGTTCGACACGTTCGGAAACTACGCCTGGATGTATCTCGGCTCGGCTGCAGCAGGGCTCGCCGCGTTCATCATCGCCTTCAGCTTCCCCAAGCCGAAGTTCAATGTGGGGCAGGCGCAGGCGGCCTAGACTCGGCCCGGCGGATTCAGCTCGGCGGACTTGGCAGGCGGAAATGGCACTGCACCAGGCAGGTCGGCGTCGCCTCGTCCTTCTGCCACGCTTCGCCGTGCACGGTCGCAACGCGCCGTCCGAGCCGCCTTATCTTTGCGCGGGCGTAGACGATCTCTGGGCGCGTCGGGCGCAGGTATTCGACATTGATGTCGATGGCGCGAGCCGGCGACACGTTGCCCGTCTCGTGCACCAGTTGCAGCATGCAGGTGATCTCGAGAAACGATGCAACTGCCCCGCCATGCATCGCCGGCAGCAGCACATTCCCGATCAGCGTATTGCGAGCCGGCAGGATGACGAGCACCCCGCGCTCATCCACCTGCGGCTCGATGTTGAGAAATCGGCAGAATGGCGATGCCGCCACCAGCGCCTCGAGATCGACAAGGCCGCTCATTTCGCGCCCCGGCGGTTGAGCGTGAAGGCGGCCTGAGCGGCAGCCACCGGATCATCGGGCGACACATCCCATGCCTCTGCACGAAGGAACGCGATTGTCCGCGTCGCGCGATAGACGTGCGCCGCGCACGTCACCGAAGCGCGGGGCGCCGCCGGCCGCATGTGGTCTATGCGCAGGTCCAGCGTTGCCGGCGACGCCTCGAAGGCCAGCCCCGCCATGATCGCCAGCCCGCAGGTATGATCGATCAGTGCGGTGAGCACGCCGGGCGCCAGGATGTCCGTCCCGTCGGCGCCTACGAGGTCGGCGCGCCACGGCAGCAGGATCGATCCGCGTCCGGCAGACGAAGACAGGTAACGCATCCCCAACGCCACGGAATAGGGCGTGCCTTCCACCATGCGTGAGGCGACCGCATCTCCCGCCCAGTCACCGACGCCATCCGTCAGGGGAAGATCATTGTCTGCGGGATCGCCTGTCATTCTTCTGCTCCGGCGAACGGTCCGCCACGCATGCAGCTAGTTTGCGCAAGCCCCGTAGTCAAAGCGCATTCGACCTGCCGCCGCGTCGAAGCTGGCGACCGGACGGTAACGGCGAGGCGTCCTGCCGCCTTCATCATTGCATGCGGTTCCCGAAGCCGAAATTCGATGTGGGGCAGGCCGGGCGGCGTAGGCGGGGCGCGGTTCGCTGACGTCAACGATATGTTGACCCTGCGGTGCTATTAGCAAGGCGAGATTGTCGGGGGGGTGCCCGTGAAGCACGACGAAATGGCGTGTCCGCAATGCGCGGAGACGATCAAGAAAGCTGCCAAAGTCTGCAAGCATTGCGGACATCAACGCACCTCCGAAGAGATGGCGGCCAGCCAGAAAGCCGCTGGTCAGAATGTAGCGACCGGCTGCGCCATTATCTTTGGCGCCATCGTGTTGCTCGGTATGTGCACATCCATGATCAACGGCAGTGGCTCAAACACCTCGTCATCGTCTTCCACGTCGTCTTCTTCGTCGGCTAGCCTCGAAAAAGCAGAAGACCGCCGCAAAGGTTTTCATTGCCTGAGCAAGTGGGACGGATCGCATCCAGAAGTGGTTCAAGAACTAAAGCGCTCCTTGAGAGACCCGGGCTCGTTCCAGCATGTCGAAACTCGCATCACGCCGGTCGATGCGAGTGGTAATCATGCATTGGTGATGGAATACCGCGCTCGCAACGGGTTCGGCGGTATGAGCATCGGGACGCTTCTTGCGACGATCCGATCTTCCGACTGTAGTTTCACAATCATCGCGAACGAGAGCAAGTAACTAGAACCACCCGCTCTTGCGAAGAGTAGGCGCGAACTTCCGGCTGACCGGGGCCTCGACGCCGTTGGAGAGTGTGAGCACTGCGCGCTCGTCGATGCGCTTCGCGTCGGTGACGGCCGCTTTGGCAACCCACCATGAGCGATGCGTCTGCGCGCCCTCGACGCCGTCCAGTTCCGCTATCGCATCCGACAGGCGCATGAGGATGAGATCGCTGCCAAGGCTGGTGTGGACGCGAAGATAGTGGTCCTCCGCCTGCAGCGCCCATATCTCGGCCCGGCGAAGGCGCACCGGCAGGCGGGTGGAAAGGCGGGCAGGGCCGGCTGGGGGCGCCACCTGCTGGATCGCTCTTCCGCGAAAAACCAGAAACGTCAGCAGCGTCAGCGCCACCGACATGCCGAAGGCTACCATGACATAGGTCGGCAGGGCGGACAGCGGCTGCGCCGTGCGCTCGATCCAGTGCTGGCTGGCCCATACTGCCCAACCCATCGCAGGCGCCAGCGTGGCGCCGACAACGCCTAGCCGCGCCCAGCGCCGGGAGGCGAACCACGCATGCCGCGCCGTCCATGCCTCGATCATACATCCCAGTACGCCGCTCGCGGCCATCATGCCGGTGAAATACAGCATGCGCGGAATCAGCGGCACGTCGCCGACGCCAAAGGCGCCGATCAAGGCGAGGAACGCCCCCATGGCCGCGCTGAACCCGACTACCCGAACGTTTTGCCGAGACAAAAGCCCCGTCCCTGGCGAAGCGCGAGCGACGGCAGGCCGTGACCCGCGAATTCGGGCCGTCAGGTCGCGCAAACGGCGAAGCGGATCTGTCATGGCGGTCCTACCCCTTCGAGCGCCGTCAGGGTCGCTCATCCCTCGCGGCGGAACAACTCCCCAACGGCTCAAAAAGCCGGACGCTCAAATCGCCTCAGCCAAGAAGGATAAGTCCCATGGCCCTCTCCCCCCGCGCTGCCGCCGTGTGTATCGCCGTCTCCCTTGCCGTGTCCGGCATGGCGACGAGCGCCGCTCAGCAGGCCAAAGAGCTCGCGCCGATGTCCGACACCGTCAAGGCGGTGGTCGAGAATGGGGCGACCATGAGGTTCAGCTTCGGGCCGACCGCCGCGCTGAGCATCGAGCTGATCTACAACAAGGACGGCACGCTGCTGGCGGAGCCCGGCGATTTCGCAGGCACATGGGAGGCCAACGGCGCGCAGCTTTGCATGACCGTGTCCGGCTATGCCGAGAACCAGTGCCTGACCTATCCGGACGGCAAGAAATCCGGCGACACGTTCGACATCCCCACCAAAGCCGCGCCGATCACGATCACGATCAACTAGCGATCGAGGATGGTCTGGCGCCGAGCTTCGATAGAACTCTAATGCACGCTAGGGTAACTGTTGAAATTGACTCGGAAAGTATCGGCGCGAGTGTTTTTCATATTGCATATCTCAAAATATTGATTATGGTTAACTCGGGATCGTGCTCAAGCGCGAGGGTTATTTTCTCGGCTATATTTCCCTCGGTCGTTCGGCTTGGCGCCGGGCACGAGCGCGTCCCTGCGGCCAGCGAGTAATTCGCGTCTGGCCGCGACAGAAGACGTATTGATCTAGAGACATGCAGCATCGGAGAGGTGCGCGGCCGCGCGATAAAATACGCGGCCTGAAACCCTATCGTTGTGAGAATTCGGCATTCAGCCGCGCAACCCTTTGCGCGGGGTGGGAAGCTTTGTCCGCGAGGAAAGTAAAATGAGCAAAGTGGGTGTGGATCTCGAAAGCTTGTCGGTAACTCTCTCCGAGGAAGGCGCCCCTTGGGAAAGCGGTCCAACGACGATGACTGCGTTGACGGAGAGGCAAGCCAGGCAGCGCCTTGGCTTCGTCCCGCCGCCAGGCGCGCCCTCGCTTCAAGAGATGGCGCTGAGGCTCAAGCAGGAGGGCGGCAGGGCGGCGCTCAAGGCCGCCGCATCGGTTGGCGCTCCGCCATCGTACGATCTTCGCAATGTCGGCGGGAAGAATTTCGTGACGCCGGTCCGCGATCAGGGCGGCTGCGGGTCCTGCGTGTCTTTCGGCGTGAGCGCGGTGATTGAATCGACTCTGAGGGTGGCGGCGGGCGATCCAAATCTCGACGCCAACGTCTCGGAGGCGCATCTTTTCTACTGCCTTGGGCGCGCGCGCGGCCGGAATTGCGCCAATGGCTGGTGGCCGGAGGAAGCGCTCGCGTGCATTCGCGCCGAGGGATTGGCGTTTGAAGCCAGCTATCCCTACACGCCAGGCGACCAGGCCTGCACTGGGCTGAAGCCCGACTGGAAGAACCGGTACGTATCCCTTCAGGGCGCGGCCGCTGTATCGGGCGCTGCTATCAAGCAGTGGATTTCGACCAAGGGCCCGGTGACCGGGTGTTTTATCGTCTACCAGGATTTCTTCGCCTACCGTTCGGGCGTCTATCGCCATGTTTCCGGCGGCGAAGCCGGAGGCCATTGCGTCGCGATCATCGGCTATGACGACGCAGCCGGATGCTGGATCTGCAAGAACAGCTGGGGCACTGGCTGGGGAGACGGCGGCTTTTTCCGGATCGCCTACGGCGAATGCGGGATCGATAGCTGGTTCGGGCCGTTTGGCGCCGACAGGCCTGCAATCACCCAGACAGGCGCCACCTCATGGTCGGGCTGGGCCGGGGAAGCGGGGGTTCTCACCTCGAACATCGGCGTTGGCAGCAACGCCGACGGCAGGCTCGAAGTGTTCGTGCGCGGAACCGACAACGCCGTCTGGCACAAATGGCAAACCGCGCCGAACGGAGGATGGTCGGGCTGGGCCTCGCTCGCCGGGACGATCACGTCCGATATTTCAGTCGGCAAGAACGCCAATGGGCGTCTTGAAATCTTTGCCCGCGGAACCGACAACGCCGTCTGGCACAGATGGCAGACCGTTCCGAATGGCGCCTGGTCCGCCTGGGCCTCGCTTGAAGGCGTGGTCACGTCCAACACCGCCGTTGGCCGCAATGCTGATGGACGCCTCGAGATCTTTGCCCGAGGAACCGACAACGCCGTCTGGCACAGGTGGCAGACCGCGCCCAATGGCGCCTGGTCCGGCTGGGCCTCGCTCGGCGGCGTGATCACATCCAACATCGCGGTCGGCCAGAACAAGGACGGGCGTCTCGAGATTTTCGCGCGCGGCGCCGACAACGCCATGTGGCACAACTGGCAGACGGCGCCGAACGGAGGCTGGTCCGGCTGGTTCAGCCAGCAGGGCACGCTGACCTCCGACATCACGATCGGCCAGAATGGGGATGGCCGCCTCGAGGCGTTCGTGCGCGGATCGGACAACGCCCTGTGGCACAAATGGCAGACCGCTCCCAACGGCGCGTGGTCCGGCTGGATGAGCCAGGGAGGAGTGCTGACGTCAAACATCGGCGCCGGCCGGAAGGCAGGCGGGCGGCTCGAGGTATTCGTGCGCGGAACCGACAACGCTCTTTATCGCAAATTCCAGACCGCCGTTGGCTGGTCGCCCTGGACATCCGAGGGCGGCGTACTGACCAGCGACATAGCGGTCGGGCAGAATGCCGACGGAAGGCTCGAGGTGTTTGTGCGCGGAAGCGATCAGGCTCTCTATCACAAGTGGCAGACGAGCTTGTCGGTCGCCAGCGATGCGGGCGCGGCTGTCGATGATGCGGCGCTCCTGAGCCTGGAAACATCGGAAGCCATGCCGTCCGGAACGATGACGGCGAGCGAGGGGATGCCTTCGGGCTCGATGATGGCGGCTGCTTCTGCTGGCGGCATGCCTTCCGGGGCCATGACTGGCGGCGGCGCCGGCATGCCCGCCGGGCTGATGCAGCCGGCTGCGGAAGCTGGGGCGAATGACATGCAGCGATATGAGGTGGAGGCCCTTCCTGCTGCGCCGACGAGACGGAAGGAGCAAGTTGCTGTAAAAGCCGACGAGTAGATGGCTGCACCTCCAAAGGCGCTCGCATGATCGAAATGTCGGTCAACAATTCAGGCCAGACCCAGGCTGTTCCGCTTGGGGAGGAGATATTGGTGCGCCTGCCGGAAAACCCGACGACGGGCTACCAGTGGCAGGTGAGTTTCAGCGGTTCCGGCGAAGTTGCTTCGATCGGCGACAGCTTTGAGGCCGGAACCGCCTCAAGTGCGCCGGGCGCGGCAGGGCACAGGATCCTTCGGTTCAAGGCAACGCGTCCAGGCGCGGTCAAACTGGCCCTCGTGGAACGAAGGGCGTGGGAGGCGGCGGCCATCGGAGCGAAGACCTGGGAGGCGCAGATCATCGTCTCCTGATGACCTGCAGCCGTTACACGTCCAGTTCGTCCACGAACTTGGCGTTGTCCTGGATGAATTTGAAGCGGAGTTCCGGCCGCTTGCCCATGAGGGTTTCGACGAGCTCCTCGACGGTCTTGCCCGACTTCGGCAGCGTCACACGCGCCATGGTGCGGGTGGCGGGGTTCATGGTGGTGTCCTTGAGCTGGGCGGGCATCATCTCGCCGAGGCCCTTGAACCGGCCGATCTCCGGCGTCTTGCCCTTGAACTCGGTCTTGAGCAGCTCGTCCTTGTGCTTGTCGTCGCGCGCATAGACCGACTTGGTGCCATGGGCGATGCGATAGAGCGGAGGCATCGCCAGGTACAGTCGGCCGGCGTCGATGAGGCCCGGCGTCTGGCGGTAGAAGAAGGTGATCAGCAGGGATGCGATGTGGGCGCCGTCCACGTCGGCGTCGGTCATGATGACGATGCGCTCGTAGCGCAGGTCCTCGACCCGGAAACGATGCCCAAGGCTAGTGCCGAGGGCGGTGGCGAGGTCGGAAAGCTCCTTGTTGCCCGAGAGCTTGTCGTCGCCCGCGCTGGCGACGTTGAGGATCTTGCCGCGAAGGGGGAGGACGGCTTGCGTCCTGCGGTCGCGCGCCTGCTTGGCTGAGCCGCCGGCCGAGTCACCCTCGACGATGAACAGCTCCGTGCCCTGAGCCGTGCCATCCGAACAGTCGGCGAGCTTGCCGGGAAGGCGCAGGCGGCGGGTGGCGGACTGGCGCGCGACTTCCTTGTCCTTGCGCTTGCGCATCCGGTCTTCGGCCTGGCCGATCGACCATTCGAGCAGACGGTTGGCGTTGGCCGTGGACGCGGTGAGCCAGTGATCGAACCGGTCTCGCATAGCGGTTTCGGTGACGCGCATGGCGTCGGCGGTGGAGAGCTTCTCCTTCGTCTGGCCGACGAATTCCGGGTTGCGGATGAAAACGGAGAGCAGCGCGCCGGCCGTATCCATCACGTCGTCGGGCGTGACGATGCCGGTCTTCTTGTTGCCGATCATCTCGCCATACGCACGCAGGCCGCGGGAGAGGGCCGAGCGCATGCCCTGTTCGTGCGTGCCGCCTTCGGGCGTCGGGATGGTGTTGCAGTATGAGCGGGTGAAGCCGTCAGCCTCGCCGAAGCCGTTGGCGCTCCACACCACGGCCCATTCCACGGCGCCGCCGCCATTGACCTCGACGCGGCCGGTGAACGCTTCCGGCAGAACGAGGGTCGCGCCCTCGGACTCCAGCTTCATCATGTCGGCGAGGCCGTTGGGATAGTGCAGGATCGCTTCGGCCGGCGTCTTGTCGTCGTCCTTCAGGAGCTTGGGGTCGCAGCTCCAGCGGATTTCCGCGGCGCGGGAGAGATATGCTTTCGAGCGCGCCATGGCGAAGAGGCGCGACGGCCGGAAGTGCAGCTTGTCGCCGAAGATCTGGGGATCGGGATGGAACTTGATCTGCGTGCCGCGCCGGTTGGGCGCTGCGCCGACTTCCTTCAGTTTCGATGTGGGATGTCCGCGCGAATAGGTCTGGCGGTAGAGCTTGCGGTCGATGGCGATCTCGACTTCGACCATGTCCGACAGCGCGTTCACGACCGAAATGCCGACGCCGTGCAGGCCGCCTGCAGTCTGATAGGCCTTGTTCGAGAATTTGCCGCCCGAGTGCAGCATCGTCATGATGACTTCGAGCGCGGTCTTGTTCTTGAACTTCGGATGGATGCCGATCGGGATGCCACGTCCGTCGTCGCGCACGGAGAGCGTGCCGTCCTTGTCCAGCACCACATCGATCTTGGTCGCGTGGCCGGCGACGGCTTCATCGATGGCGTTGTCGAGCACTTCGGCGAACAGGTGGTGATAGGCGCGCTCGTCCGTGCCGCCGATATACATGCCCGGGCGCTTGCGCACCGGTTCAAGCCCCTCGAGGACCTCGATGTCCTTCGCGGAATAGCTGGACGAGTCCGAGCCTTTTCCCTCGAAGAGCTGCTTTGCCTGGTTGGATTTGGCCATGAATTTCCTGCTGCCGAATCAACACTTGAATCGCGACCCCGGAGCTAGCCCGAAGCGCGCCAAGCAGACAATTCTGCGGTTTAATAAAGCCTTGTTATCCGGTGTCGCAGCCGGGTCAAACGCCTTAGTGCAGGCCGTCATCCACAGGCGACACCGTGAGAGGGAACCGGATGGGTCGTATTCAGCGACAGGGTGACGGGCAGGCCGTGCTCTGGTTTCATGCGAAGGGCGGCCAGCTTGGGTCGAGGGGGGGCGCCGGCAATGCGGTTCACATTCATCCTCGCTGTCGCGCTGAGCCTGGCGGGTTGCTCGCCGCCTGCAGGCAACGCTTCTTCTCCAAGCCGGGCGCTGCTCGACATGGAAGCGGAGTTCGAGCGGCAGGTGCTGGCAATCGAACCGCAGCATCCCGGCGACGCTGATGGCTTGCGTGACGCCGCGATAGAAATCGCGGCCAAGGTCTACAGCAAGGATTGGAGCGTCGTCCGCGCCGAGGCGCAGCGCTCGCTGGCGCAATTGCCGGAGATCGACCTGGCGCCCTACGAGAGCGCTGCGGCCACTACGCTCACGAGAGATACCGCCGGGTTCATGCGCAGGATGGCGCCTCTCCTGACGCCCGGCGGCCTGGCAGCGATGCGCTTCTGGGATGCGCGCTATGCGGGCGGATCACTCGGGCCGATGGCCGTGGATTTCTCTGCGGTTGATGGCGCCGCAACGACCGGCATGAAGATGGGACTGATACCCGGCAGGACGTACAGGGGAAAGTTCAAGGGCGCCGATGTGATCGCTGCGCGCTACATGCGCAGCATGGTGATTGCGCCTTACACGATCACGGAAGAAGGCATGATCCTGCCGCAGTTCGATAAGGTGACAGTTTACGCCTACCAGGCGCCGAAGGCGTAGGTCAGAACACTTCGCGCCCTAGAACCCTTCGCGCAGCGGGTGATCCACCACGATGGCGCGGCCGGCCTTGATCACCTGAACGGCGTGGGCCGTATTCGGTGGGATGATGGCGACCGTGCCCGGGCCGCAGCTCTGCGACTTGCCATCGATGGTGACTTCCAGCTCGCCCTCGATCACGTGCCAGACTTCTTCCTGCTCATGGTCGTGCCGGTGGATATCGGCCCCGTCGTCGAACTCCCACCAGACAAACGTGTTGTTGGCCGAGTGGAACAGCTTCCCCCGCCACCCGCGGCGCTTGTTCAGGGTCTCGATATTGGCGGTGTCGAGGAAGGGCATGGGCGCGATTGTAGCATGAATAGAGCAGGCGAGCACGCCCTCGTGGTTCGACGGGCGGCCCTTCGGGCCTGCTCACCATGAGGGCTACTTACCAGGCGCAGGACTCTGATAGGCCTCATGGTGAGCAGCGAGCGAAGCTCGCGCCCGTCGAACCACGAGGCCGTGCTTGCTGGCCTCTCAACAGGAGCCCGCTCATGTCCCCATGGTGGTTCTATCTCGTCGCCATTCCGGCCGTGGCGTTCAGCGTGAACGGCATTCCGCACTATGTGCACGGCATCGGCGGCTTGAAGTTCCCGACGCCTTTCTCAGGCGGGGCGGGCACGCTCGACGGCCCGGTGCGCAATGTCTTCTGGGGCGGCGGCAATCTGATCGTGGGCGGCGTGCTGCTCTGGCTGATCAGTCCGGGCTTTGGCGACACGGTGCTGGTGGCCGAGCTTGCCGTGCTCGCGCTGGTGCTGGGCGCGCTGTTGGGGATGGCGCTGTCGCGGGAGAGGAAGCCGAAATCGTAGGGTGCATGGAGCGAAGCGAAATGGCCCGTTCGCGCGCGTGGCGGGATGGTGCATTCGGGCCGCTGGCCTTCATGCGCCCTACTGCCAGCTGCCGAACGAGCCGCAATTTCTCGGGACGAGTTCTGAGAACCGCGTTATTGTATTGGCGGATGGAGGGGGACATGGGCGGCAGGCTGCTTCTGGTGGGTTTGGGCGCGCTCATCGCGGGCTGTGGGCCGGTCGATAAGAGTCCGCCAATCTCGTCCAGCAGTGACAACAGTGAGACGGACAAGCAGATAGCTGCAGCGGATCAAGAACTCGCTCAGATACGACACGACTTGGAGTTAATGGCGGGCAATGGCGGCTGGATGCGAAAAGATGGCGCTTCGAAGCTAACCCATGAGCCAGAAGTCCAAGTCCTCACCATGTCAAAACCGTACGCTGGCCGATACGGAAAAGTTCAAGCGACCATGGTGGTTCGTTGCAACGAGAAGACCACTGCGGTGACCATAAATTGGGGGGAGTATTTGGGGGATGATTCCAGCGATCTCGGTAACTGGAAGCGGATGCGGTATCGTATTGACGACAAGCCTGCCGTGAATATTCGCTTGTCCTTATCCACAAACAACGAGGCGGTAGGATGGTGGTCCGGCGCTGAAGCAATTCCCATTATTCGGCAGATCGTAAAGGCTGATCGCTTCGTTGCTGAGATCACCCCATACGGCGAGAATGTCAGGCTGGCTGAGTTTTCTGTTGTCGGATTGGCGCCGCATGCTGCCGATATAGCAAAGGCCTGCGGCTGGTCGATCGAGCCTAAACCGATGCCCGTCAACTGACAGGGTTCGGCAAGTTGTGATGCGTCCTCGAGATGCGTCCTAGAAAATCCCGAGGAATTTCGGCTTCAGCGCCTTGCAGTCGGCGATCTGGCTTTCGTAGGCGGCTGCTTGATTGGCGACACGGTCAGCCGTCTGCACCAGCCACGCCTTGTTGCGCCACGTGCCTTTCAGGTAGCCGCCTGCGCCTTCGTGGTAGGCGAGGTAGTGCGCCTTGTAGTCGTACTGTCCGACGCCCGTGCGCTCGCCCGTCTGGGCGAAATACCAGCCGATGAAGTCGGACGCGTCGCGGAAGCTCTGGCGGTTTGCCCCGCCATTGCCGGTGTCCTTCTTGTAGGTCTCCCACGTGGTGTCGAGCGCCTGGGCGTAGCCGCGCGCGGAAGACAGCCGGTCGCCCTGGAAGAGGCCGAACCATTTACGCTCGCCGCGCGGCGCCTTGGCCTTGGAGTCGAACGCGCTCTCCTGCTTCATGATGGCGAGCTGGAAGCCCATCGGCGCGCCCCATTCCCTGGCCGACGCACGCAGCGCGTTATGCCAGGACTTGTTCTCCTTGAGCATCAGGCACGCATCCGCGATCTCGGCGTTCGAGGGCTGAGGCGCAGAGGCGCAGCCGGCGAGGGCGATCGCCGCGACAAGCGCAAGAGGGATGATCTTCCGACCCATCTTTATCCCGTCGTTTCTGGGCCGGATTTATACCGTAGCTTGGTTAAAGCTGCCTCAACCAAACGCAGTCCCAAACGCGTTCAATGCGCCGCCGCAATGGCCAGAAGCGCTTGATCCATAGCATTTGTCGCAGGCGCCGCAGTGCTGGGCCGGTCATTGGCGAAGATGGCAAAGATCAGCGTCTGGCCGCTTTTTGTTTCCATGAAGCCCGAAAGGGAATTGGTCGCGTTCAGCGTTCCCGTCTTGGCGAAGATGTGACCCTCCAGCGGCGTGCCGCGGAAGCGACGCGAGATGGTGCCGTCCACGCCGCCCACGGCCAGAGCACTACGGAAGTCTGTGGCCCAGGGCTGGCTGGTCGTCCAGTGAATGAAGCGCGCCATCATGCGAGGAGTCACGCGGTTGTAGGCGGACAGGCCCGAACCGTCGGAAAAATCCCACGCCCTGCGATCGGCGCCGGCCTCGTTCAGCATGGCTTCGACAACGGCGAGCCCCTTCTCGCGTGCGCCGATGTGTTCGGCGAAGGTTGGATCGTCTTCCTTCGCCGAGCCGACGAGATGCAGCAGAACTTCAGCGTGCAAGTTCTGGCTTTGCTTCAGGAGGAAGCGGATATCGTCGATGAGCGGCGGCGGCAGGAGGCGGGCGATCTCTGTCGATCGCGGATGGGTCGCGCCGCCTTCGCCGGAGGCGCCGAGTTGCCTGTGGCGCGCAGTAATTGCCCCGCTGACTTTCACGCCACGCTCTTCGAGCAGCCGCTTCATCCGCCACGCAGCAGTCAGCGCGGGATCTTCCACGGCAAGCGGGATGCCTTGAGTAGGCCGCGACGCGCCGAGGGTTCCGTAGAGCCGCACGGTGTTGGAGCCGGGCAGGCGTTCAACGTGCAGCTTGTCCAGGTCGCCCTCGATCGTCATCGCTTCGTTGACCAGCTGGAAATACTGATCGTCATCGCGCCAAGCTGCCGCGACCGGCTGGCCCGCTGCGCCGGGCTTTACCTCCAGCCGAACCTCGTTGCTGTTGATCACGATGGCCGAAGCGGGAGCGCCTGAGCGCACCTGCATGTCCTCAACGCTCCAGCCCGGCCCCCAGCGTTCCTCCGGGAAGATCTGGTCGTCGCCGATCACGTCGTGCACTTCCGTCACGCCCATGGCTGTCGCCATGTGGACGAGATCCGGCAGGCAGTCGTGCTCGCAATCATCCGCGTCGAGCGCCAGGGCGTCGCCGCCGCCGATCAGCACGATATCCGGTGGACCGCCTTCCCGAGGTTCGAGCCGGACGGAGAGGCCCATTGCGGGGTTGGGCTGGCTCACATTGCCGAGGGCCCGGAACGCCGCCGCAACGGTGAACAGCTTGGTGTTGGAGGCGGGCAGGAAGCGCTCGTCGGGGCGGACCGAGACGACCTCGCGGCCATCCATCGTCATCACCACCAGCCCGAAGCGTGTTCCGGCGACATCGGCGGACCCCAACGCGTCGCTGGCCCCCTTGGGCAGGGAAGCGCAGGCGGAAAGCGCCAGGACAGCTATGGAAAAGAGAATCCGCATCCGGCTTACCCTAGCGTCGCCCGCCTGAAAGGACATGCCTTAAGGGACATTCACATGTCACGCAGAATGGATAGGCTGGCGCCATGACACAGATAGATCGCCGCCGGTTACTCGCCCTTGCTGCAGCCTCCGCCGCCTTCGGCCCGGCGATCCAGCGCGCCTATGCGATCGATGCAAAAGTCCAGAAGGGCACGATCGAGGACGTCGAGCACATCGTCATCCTGATGCAGGAGAACCGATCCTTCGATCACTACTTCGGCACGATGTACGGCGTGCGCGGCTTTGCCGACCGCTTTCCGATTCCGCTGTCGGACGGGCGCACAGTGTTCCGCCAGGCGAACCCCAAGCCGAAGGCCGGCGAGCCCGGCGTCATCGCTCCCTTCCATCTCAACACGCAGCAGACCTTCGCCCACATGCGCGTCGAAGGCACGCCACACTCGTGGGACGATGCGCAACGTGCATGGGATCAGGGCCGGATGAGCACCTGGCCGGAATACAAGCACGCGCACGCGATGGGGCATTACACCGAGGCGGACATCCCGTTCCAGTTCGCGCTCGCCAATGCGTTCACGCTTTGCGATGCGTATCACTGCTCCTTCCAGGGCGGCACCAACACCAACCGGCTCTTCCTGTGGTCGGGCACGAATGACGGCGCGGGGAAGGCGGGCGGCCCGTCGATCTCCAACAGCCACGACACGCTGCCGAAGCCGGGACAAGACCTGCCGCCCTATACGTGGACCACGTATCCGGAGCGGCTTGAGGCGGCTGGCGTCAGCTGGCGCATCTATGAGGACATGGCCGACAATTTCGGGGACAATCCGCTCGTCGGCTTCAAGGCCTTCCGCGACAGCCTCGCCAAGGCGCCGGGCAGCAATCCGGTATTGGCGGAAAAGGGTCTCTCGACGCGCCATCTCGACGGACTGCGTGAGGATGTGCTGGCCAACAAGCTGCCGCAGGTGTCCTGGGTCGTCTCGCCGGCGAAGGATTCCGAACACCCCGGCCCGTCGAGCCCGGCGCAGGGCGCAGACTATATCGCCCGCGTGCTCGACTGCCTTACGTCCAATCCGGAAGTCTGGGCGAAGACGGTGCTGCTCGTGAACTTCGACGAGAATGACGGCTTCTTCGATCACGCGCCGCCGCCCGCGCCGCCGGCCAAGGACGCTTCCGGCAATACGCTGGGCGGATCGACCGTCGACACGGCAGGCGAATACCACCTCGCAACCTCTCCGGCCGATCCGAAATCCGAACGCGCCGACCTGATGGGCCGGCCATACGGCGTTGGCCCTCGCGTGCCGCTCTATGTCGTCTCGCCATGGAGCCGGGGAGGGTGGGTGAACTCGGAAGTGTTCGACCACACGTCCTGCATCCGCTTCGTGGAGAAGCGCTTTGGCGTGATGGAGCCCAACATCTCGCCGTGGCGCCGCGCCGTGTGCGGAGACCTCACCAGCTGTTTCGACTTCAAGACGCCGAATGCTGCGATCGCAAAGATGCCTGAAACAGCCTCCGTCGCCGCCCGCGCCGGAGCGCTCCCCGGCCGCACCACGCCGCCAACGCCGAGCGAACCGAAAGCGCCAGTGCAGGTCAGCGCCCCGCGCCGTTCCCGCCCACTGCCCTATGCGCTGGATGTGGTGATGGCGTCCGGTCCTCAGCCGCACCTGACCTTCCGCAACACAAGTTCGTCCGTGGCCGCCGTGTTCCACGTCTACGACAAGCTGCACCCGGAGGCGGCTCCGCGCCGCTACACGGTCGAGGCCGGGCGATCGCTGGAAGATGACTGGGCTGCCGGGCCCTATGATCTCTTCGTTCTCGGCCCCAACGGCTTCCACCGCCGCCTCGCCGGGGCGGGCGGCGAAGGGTTGACGGTCAGCACGGTTGCAGTTGGCCGCAAGATGCAGGTGCGCGTCAGCAATACCGGATCCGTCGCGCGGCTGATCATGGCCGAGAGCGCCGTCTACGCTCCCAAGCACACGCCCTGGAACCTGCGCATCGCCGCGGGCGGGCAGGGCAGCCAGCTATGGACACTCAATGCAACGAGCGGCTGGTACGATTTCATCCTGCGCATCAAGGGCGACGACAAATGGCGCTGCCGCCTGGCAGGCCGCGTCGACGACGGCAGTCCGACCATGAGCGACCCGGCGCTCGGCGGCGCGGCGAAGATGGCGCAGACGGATATCTGAGGCGATGGCCCTGCCGCCCCTCGAAAGCTATCGCGACAAGTGGGTTGGATGGGTGAAGGACCCGATGCTTGAGGCGCACGGGATCACCTTCGACCGCACGCCTTCCGGCAAGATCACGGCCCCTCCCGGCAAGGTCCGCGTCTGCGCCTGGCACATCGATTTCGACGAACGCCCGACCTGCTTCCTGGATGTCGCCAGCGCCGAGGAAGCCCGCCGCATCTGCGAGAGCATCGTAGAAGCCTGCGGCTGGAATGTCGATTTTGCTACGGCGCACGATGAGCAAGGCGCGCAGATCGTGGCGCGGCCGTACTGATCCGCTCATGCCCTGAAAAGCCAACGGCGTTGGATTGCTCCAACGCCCCAATGCCAAGGACGCTTGTACCTAGTCACCACTAGTATGGGCCTCCGCCAAAAGAATCTTCGCCGCAGATTCAGCGCTGTATAAAATAGTTGATGGTTCCAGACCCGG
>DASYKO010000424.1:0-3925 GCA_035995285.1 Hyphomonadaceae bacterium
TCCCCAGGAGGCGCCGGACGTCTTCGCAAAAGCCATCATCGATGTAGACCGCTTATAGCCCCGGCATGAATCAGCTTGCCGAACAGGTTGCTCGCTCTGTTTGAAAATCCGGATGTCCGTCTCCGGCGAATTCCGTTGAAAAACTCTGATCGCGCCCCGTAGCGAAAAATCCTTTGCCCGTGGAGCGGGGTTGTGCTCACTCGACACGAGGGGATCGCGACGCGCTCTCAAAATCTCGCCCTGGCTGCTCCTAGAGCCGGCCGCACGGCGTCCTGAGGCGCTCTCCCTTTGCAAAAACAAAACGCGAAAAATCCGACGCGTGAGTAGGCGCGAGTTTTTCAACGGAATTGGCGAAATGCTGCCTTTCGCGCGAGCGCCTAAACCAGCCTGCTCTTGTCCCTCGCCGCGGCGATGAAGCTCGCGAACAGCGGGTGCGGATCGAACGGCCTCGACTTGAGTTCCGGATGGAACTGGACGCCGATGAACCAGGGGTGGTTCGTGAGTTCGAGGATCTCGGGCAGTTTGCCGTCAGGCGACATGCCGGAGAATACCACGCCGTGGGGGGCGAGCTTGGCGATGATGTCGGTGTTCACTTCGTAGCGGTGGCGGTGGCGCTCGGAGATGTGCGTGCCGCCATAGATCGCGGCGACCTTGCTGCCTTTAGCGAGTTCTGCCGGATAGGCGCCTAGCCGCATCGTGCCGCCGAGGTCTCCGCCGGCCGTGCGCACTTCACGCTGATTGCCGCGGACCCATTCGCCCATCAGGCCGACCGCCGGATAATCGGGATTGCCGAACTCTGTCGTGCCTGCGCCCGGAATGTTGGCGAGATTGCGGGCCAGCTCGATCACCGCCAGCTGCATGCCATAGCAGATGCCGAAGCACGGCAGCTTGTGCTTGCGCGCATAGCCCGCCGCCCGCATCTTTCCTATTGCTCCCCGTTCCCCAAATCCGCCCGGCAGCAGCACGCCATCGACCGAGTCCAACTCGCTCAGATCTGAATTGGGATCGTCGTAACGGTCGGACGGGATCCAAGTGAGATTGACCTTCACCTTGTTGGCGAGGCCGCCATGGCCCAGCGCCTCGACCACCGATTTGTAGGCGTCATGCAGCGCCACATACTTGCCGACGATGGCGATGCGCACTTCGCCATCCGGATTTCGCAGGATCTGAGACGTCTTCACCCAGTGCTTCAGGTCCGGCGTGGTGTCCTTCTCGAGGCCGAAGTGGCGTAGCACTTCGTGGTCGAGCCCGCGCGAATGGTATTCCAGCGGCACTTCATAGATGTGCTGCGCGTCCAAAGCTTCGATCACCGCCTCCGGCCGCACATTGCAGAACAGCGCCAGCTTGCGCCGCTCCTCCGGCGGGATCGGCATGGGCGCGCGGCAGAGCAGGATGTCCGGCTGGATGCCGATCGAGCGAAGTTCCTTCACCGAGTGCTGCGTCGGCTTGGTCTTCAGCTCGCCCGCGGTCGCGATGTAGGGCAGCAGCGTGAGGTGGATAAACAGGCTCGCCTCGCGGCCAACCTCCTGGCTGAACTGCCGGATCGCCTCGAAGAACGGCAGGCCCTCGATATCGCCCACCGTGCCGCCCACTTCGCACAGCACGAAGTCCACATCGTCGGTGTCGGAGCGGATGAAATCCTTGATGGCGTCGGTGACGTGCGGGATCACCTGGATGGTCGCGCCGAGGTAATCGCCGCGGCGTTCCTTCTCGAGGATGCTCTTGTAGATCCGCCCCGTTGTCGTGTTGTCAGTCTTGCGCGCCGACACGCCGGTGAAGCGCTCATAGTGGCCGAGGTCGAGATCGGTCTCGGCGCCGTCATCGGTGACGAACACCTCGCCGTGCTGCGTCGGCGACATCGTGCCGGGATCGACGTTGAGATAGGGGTCCAGCTTGCGCAGGCGCACGCGATAGCCGCGAGCTTGCAGCAGGGCGCCAAGCGCTGCCGAGGCAATGCCCTTCCCGAGGGAGGACACAACGCCTCCCGTTATGAAGATAAATCGCTTCATGACGGAAGACCGGAGTAGACGCGATTCTCGGACAGGTCGAGACCCTCACGAAAAGCCCGGTGGATACCCGGCGGATGTGCAGAGAAATGCGCCGCGCCCGAAAGCCGCAGCAGTCGTAAGACAAACATGAAAGTCTGTTTAGCCGAGGCTACCGCTACTGAACCGGCGGCTTTGCGGGCGCCGGGCTGGCAGGCGCGGTGGCCGCAGGCGCCAGCGGATCAGGCTTGGCCGGCGCGCTCGGCGTGGTGGTCGCGGCGGGGGGCGTGGCGGTGGACGGCGCGGGCGCTGGAGTGGTCGCAGGCGCAGCGCCGGCCGGGGCCAGCGGATCGGGCGTCGAAGGAATCACAGGCGTCGTGGTCAGCGGCGGCGTAGTCGGAACAAGCGGGTTCGCGCCGCTGGTCAGCGGGTCGAGCCCGTTCTTCTGGTTCAGGCGCTCCGTCTCGGTCGGCACCTTCGAGTTTTCGGCGTTCAGGCGGGTCATCACGATGCTGGTGGTGAAGAATACCGCAGCGAGGATCATGGTGGTGCGCACTAGGACGCCTGCAGCGCCGCGGCCGGAGATGATGCCGCCTGTGCCGCCGCCGCCCATCCCCAACGCCCCGCCCTCGGACCGCTGCAGCATCACGGCAATCGTCAGCGCGATACACGCGAACAGGTGGACGACGAGGAGGACGTTCATCATGGGGAGGCAAGTCCTGGGGAGAAAAGGTCCCGGAAGAGATGGACCGGGTCAAAGCATGCCAGAGGGGCGCGGCCAAGCCCCCACGACACCAATTAATGCGTCAGCATTCCATATGGGGTGCGGGCGTTAACGGCCTCAAGAGGCAGCCCTAGATCGTCAGACGCAGGCCCGGGCGATAGCCAGGAAATCCACGGATTTGAGGCTGGCGCCCCCGACCAGGGCCCCGTCCACATCCGGAACATGCATCAATTCCCGGGCATTATCGGGCTTCACCGAGCCGCCATAGAGCAGCCGGACGCCATTTCCGGCCTCGCCAAACCGCTTCACCAGCCCGGCCCGGAGGGCTGCATGGACCTCGGCCACCTGAGCCGCCGTCGGCGTCCTGCCCGTGCCGATCGCCCAGATCGGCTCATAGGCGATCACGAAAGCCTTGCCCGCAGCCGCATCCGGAACCGACCCGGCCAGCTGGCGGCTGACCACGTCGATGGTCTTGCCCGCATCCCGCTCCGCCAGGCTCTCGCCCAGGCAGATGATGGGGGTGACGCTCGCCCGGATCGCAGCCGAAGCCTTGGCCGCAACAATCACGTCCGTTTCGCCGTGCATCGCCCGGCGCTCGGAATGCCCGACGATCACGTACTTCGCGCCGATATCGGCCCACATCTCGGCGCTGACATCGCCCGTAAATGCTCCCGACTTCTCCGGATGGCAGTCCTGCCCGCCCAGCGCGATGGCCGAATCTCTGAGCGTCCAACCCGTCTGCGGCGCCAGCGTCGCCGGCGGGCACACCGCCAGCTCGACCCCTGAACCCAGCGACTTCGAACCCTCGATCATGGCGTTGACCTCGGCCAGGGCGGCCGAAACGCCATTCATCTTCCAGTTGCCGGCAACCAGCTTTACGCGCGCAGTCATGTGGTCAGTCGTCCCCTGTTCACGGCCTTCGGCGCCCAGAACGCTTGGAAAGGGTAGCCTATCTGTTGGCCAATCTCTTTCTAAAGCAAAATTGGCGCATTTTCCTGCGTCTGACCGGTTTCCCCTTGGCGGGAAAATGCTCTAGCAAGCCGTGTTCCAGCGGATAGCCCGGACTCATGGGCCACCGCCAGCCTTTTAGGGAGTTCCGCCGATGCTCGGCTGGATGCGCGGTTTCATCAAGACGCCATGGGCCTTCGCCCTGTTTGCGCTTCTGGTGGTGTCCTTCGGCGTCTTCTACTCGCAGGACCCCTTCAAGGGCGTCTCG
>DASYKO010000425.1:0-4035 GCA_035995285.1 Hyphomonadaceae bacterium
CAGGCCTATCGCTGGATCATCGACAGCCGCGACGAAGCCGCCGGCGAGCGCCTCGATGATCTCGAGGATCCCTTCAAGCTCTACCGCTGCCACACCATCATGAACTGCGCGCAGGTCTGCCCCAAGGGCCTCAACCCCGCCAAGGCGATCGCCGAGATCAAGAAGCTGATGGTCGAGCGGGTTACCTGACGCGCGCCAACGAAAGAGCTTGCCGATGGATCTCTATCGCAGGCTGGCCGCTGAAGGTCTTGGCGCCTGCCTCCTCAGCGCAACCGTCATCGGCTCCGGGATTCTCGGCACGGCCCTGTCCGGAGGAAATGACGGCGTCGCTCTCCTCGGCAACACGCTGGCCACCGCCGCTATCCTCTATGTCCTCGTCGCCACCCTTGGTCCCATCTCCGGCGCACACTTCAATCCGGCCGTGACGCTGGTCTTCCTGCTTCGCGGAGAGATCCGGCCAGCGCACGCCCTGCTCTATCTGATCCTGCAGATCGCCGGATGCATCGCCGGCGCGCTGCTCGCCCATGCGATGTTCGGCCTGCCGCTCCTGCAGACCGCAACCACCGACCGCTCAGGCGCCGGCCGCATCCTGGCTGAGGGAGCTGCGACTTTCGCCCTGGTCATCGCCATCCTCGGCGGCGTGCACTACCGCCCCAACGACCTTCCCGCGATCGTCGCCCTGGTCATCGCCGCGGGTTACTGGTGGACTGCCTCCACCTCATTCGCCAACCCCGCGATAACCATCGCCAGAAGCCTGAGCGACACGTTCGCCGGCGTCCGCCCGCAGGACGCACCCGGCTTCATCGCCGGACAGCTGGCCGGCGCCGTTGCAGGCTGGCTCGCCGGGCGACTGCTGTTCGCAAGGAGTTCGTCGTGACGAAACCCTTTCCCGTCGTCATCTTCCACAATCCCGACTGCGGCACCTCGCGCAACGTCCTCGCCGCCATCGAGGCCGCCGGCTACGCGCCTGAGGTGATCGACTACCAGCGCGAAGGCTGGACACGGCCGCAACTCCTCGCGCTGTTTGCCGCCGCGAACATCACGCCGCGCGAAGCCCTGCGCGAAACCAAGTCGCCCGCGGCCGAACTCGGCCTGCTCGAACCCGGCGTCGACGCCGAGCGCCTGCTCTCCGAAATGATCCGCTATCCGATCCTCGTGAACCGCCCGATCGTCGCAACACCGAAGGGCGTCGCCCTGTGCCGCCCCAGCGAGCGCGTGCTGAGCCTTCTCGACCGCTGCCCGCCAGCGTCCTTCCTCAAGGAAGACGGCGCGCCGATGAATGCCGCGGGCGGACAACCATCTTGACAACCGCGCCCCTCATACGCCCCGCCACCGAAGCCGACCTCCCCGCCATCACCGACATCTACGCCCACGCCGTGCTTACAGGCACGGCCAGCTACGAATACGATCCACCCACGCTTGCCGACATGCGCGGCCGCTTCGAAGCCCTCGCGGCCCAGCGCTATCCCTACACCTGCGCCGAAGCCGAAGACGGCGCTGTCATCGGTTATGCCTACGCCGGCCCGTTCCGCACACGCCCGGCCTACCGCTACAACGTCGAGGACTCGATCTACATCGCGCCCACCGCCCAGGGCCGCGGTCTCGGCAAGCTGCTGCTCACACAGCTCCTGCGCGAGAGTGAAGCACTCGGCTTCCGCCAGATGATCGCCGTCATCGGCGATGCGCGCGTCAACCTCGCCTCCGCCCGCCTCCACGCCGCGCTCGGCTTTTCACAGGTGGGACGCATCGAAGCCTCCGGCTTCAAGTTCGGCCGCTGGTGCGACACGATCATCATGCAGCGCCCGCTCAATGGCGGAGCATCGACACTCCCCGCAGGTTGAATCGCAGTTACGCGCGCATCCAATCCACGCCTGAGACGTTGCCCCTCCGGATGGTGTGCGCGGGTCTAGCAAAATGACTCGCGTGTAAGACTCAAGCAGAGTCAGCGCTCCCTCAGGCCTCCGCACAATCCGAACACCTCTTCGCCGCAATCGAACGCGGCTCGTTTCGGAACCAACCTCAAGCAAGCGACGTTCTCGACCTGCAGTATACCGGGTGAATCACGGCCGCGTGACGCCCACATTTAGAAGAGACCCTCGCCAAGCGCACACGCGCCGCGAGGCGTGTGAGTGGAGGCAGGTATGTACGGAACGATGCAACGCTCGGGCGGTCGCGCCCGGATGACCGGCATCATCACGGCGGCGGCGCTCACCGTAGGCGCTGGCTATGTGTTCACGACCGGCCTCGCCAACGATTTCATTCCCGAGCTTCAGAAGAAGATGGAAGTCTTCATCATGCAGCCCGAGAAGCCGAAGGAAGTCGAAAAGCTTCCTGATCCGCCGAAGGTCGAGAAGGTGAAGCCCATCGATGTTCCCCCTCCCGAACTCGTCGCGCCCGACATTCCGATCGTGAGCCCCGAGCCGCCGGTGATCACCGCGCCGCCGGCCCCGCCTGAACCCGTGCTCGCAACGCCCCCTGCGCCCCCTGCGCCGGCCGCACCCGACACGCGCCCGAAACTGCAAACGAGCAGCAAGCCGGAATATCCGGCGGCCTCGATCCGCGCCAGCGAACAGGGCACGACCAAGCTCGAGGTCTGCGTCTCGGCGCAAGGCCGTGTCACTTCGGTCAACGTCACCGGCTCGAGCGGTTCCTCGCGTCTCGACCAGGCCGCCGCCAGCTGGCTGCAGCGCGCCAAATTCTCTCCCGCCGTCTCCGGCGGCCAGCCCACCGCCCTGTGCGGCCACCCCGTCATCTACCAGTGGAACCTGGAAGACGCGCGCCGCTAGAAGTGTCGACAGAAATTGAACGAGCGTAGAGTTAGACGCATCAAGTAGAGTGGTAGAGTAACGGCCCGCTCCGGAATTTCCCGGAGTGGGCCGTGTGTTTCCGGCGACTGCGCGCCGCCTCACCCCTTCGCCACATCCTCGAAATACCGGATGCGGTGCGCCGCCATCTCGCTCGCAGGCGCGGCTGCGCGATAGCGCTGGCGATGCATCATCAGCATGGGCGCGGCCTCGCTCACATCCACCTCCGCCGCGAACCGCACATCGTCCGCAAAACCGCGCTCCACCAGCTCCTGCCCGGAGATCGACGCCAGCATCCGCGCCTCTAGATCTCCCCGCGCCGCCTCGAACACCGCCTGCATCGCCTCCGCCTCGGGCGACTTGTCTCCCGTCAGGTGCGAGATCACCGCGCCCGCGCCGGCCATGTCCTCGAACGCCACACGCATCGACCCATCGGGCCCATTCTTGTCTGACCACGTCTCGCCTGCTGGCACGACCAGCACGTGATCTCCCGCTTCCGCCGCCATAGCGGCCACCGCCTTCGCATTGCGCAGGCAGCCGCAGAACACATGCTCTGCCTGCGCCGCCAGCGTGCACCGCGCCCCATTCACCGACGGCAGCACCAGCTTCGCCCCCTCGCCCAGCCCCGCCAGGCTCACCGGCGACAGCGACGGCCTCTCACGCGTCCTCCCCTTCGCCGCCGCCACTCCACCCACCAGCTCCGCCAGCTCATCCACCCCCTCGCCCCACCACGGGAACACCGCCGCACCCCTCTCCGTCGCCGCCGTCACCGCCGTCGAGAAGCTCAGCACATCCACGATGACCGCCACATCAGCCTTCACCGCCGCCCCGGCCCTGCCCCACTGACACTCGATGCGCATGACGGCCTCCCGGTTGAGCTTCTATCCTACTCGACTGTCATTCCGGAAAGCGCGCAGCGCTTATCCGGAACCCAGGAGCCACGCGCACGCCTGCCTCCACGCCACCTGCCGCAACACCCACGCACGCCGCTCTGGTTTCCGGGTCTGCGCAGCTACGCTGCTCCGCCCGGAATGACATCGGTTGAGGCCCATACTGGTGGTGAGTTTTCGAAAACCCACTACCGTTATGACGAGTCCAGTCCGCCGTTTCCTCAGCAAATTTCACAAAATGAAGAATCTTCCGGCTTTCAAACTGTAGGTCGGAAAACCTGAGCGATAATGCTGCCCATGATACGGCACAAAGCCCTGCACACTGGCCTCGCAAGCCCTTC
>DASYKO010000426.1:0-2371 GCA_035995285.1 Hyphomonadaceae bacterium
CGGGCGCTCAGTCGGGCGACATCAAGACAGTTGTGCTGCTCGGCGCGGACGAGATCGATACCTCGAAGCTCGGTAAGGCCAACGTCATCTATATCGGCAGCCATGGCGATAATGGCGCGCACCGGGCGGACGTGATCCTGCCGTCGGCGGCGTACACCGAGAAGTCGGGCACGTATGTGAACACCGAGGGCAGGGTGCAGCGGACCCAGCGCGCCGTGGCGCCGAAGGGCGATGCGCGCGAGGACTGGGCGATCCTGCGGGCTCTCTCGGCCTATGTCGGCAAAACGCTGCCGTATGACACGCTGGCGCAGTTGCGCGAGAAGCTGGGCAAGGATCATCCGACCTTCCTCGGCCTCGACTTCGCACCGGGTCATCATGCGGCGGCCGTGGCCCCGCCCTATGACGCGGCGGGGCAGCTTCAGTCGGCGGGCTTCACGACGCCAATCAAGGCGTTCCACCTGACCAATCCGATCGCGCGCGCCTCGCGCACCATGGCGGAATGCGCCGAGCTGGCTGCGGGCGTTAAGCCTGCGGTTGCGGCGGAATAGGGAGAGCTACTCATGCAACAGCTCTTCGAATGGGGTGGCGGTCTCTGGGGCGGCATCGGCCTCGCCGTGCTTCAGATCCTCGCGCTGATCGTCATACTGCTGGTGTGCATCGCGTTCCTGCTCTTGTTCGACCGGAAGGTCTGGGCGGCGGTGCAGCTGCGCAAGGGGCCGAACGTGGTGGGCCCGTTCGGGCTGTTCCAGAGTTTCGCCGACCTGATCAAGTTCGTGATCAAGGAAAACATCATTCCTGCAGGCGCCAACAAGACGGTGTTCCTGCTGGCGCCGATCATCACGCTGACGCTGGCGCTTGTCGGCTGGGCGGTGATCCCGGTGGCGCCGGGCTGGGTGATCGCAAATCTCAATGTGGGCGTGCTGTACCTGTTCGCGATTTCGTCGCTGGGCGTCTACGGCATCATCATGGGCGGATGGGCTTCGAACTCGAAGTATCCGTTCCTTGGCGGGCTTCGGTCCGCGGCGCAGATGGTGAGCTACGAAGTCTCGATCGGCTTCGTGATCGTGACGGTGCTGCTGCTGGTAGGCTCGCTCAACCTGTCGGACGTGGTGGTGAACCAGAAGGGCGGGATCTGGAACTGGCACGCGTTTGCCTTCCCGACCATCTTCGTCATGTTCCCGATGTTCGTGATCTTCTTCATCTCGGCGCTGGCTGAGACCAACCGCCCTCCGTTCGACCTGCCGGAAGCGGAATCCGAACTCGTGGCGGGCTATCAGGTCGAGTACTCCTCGACGCCCTACCTGCTCTTCATGATCGGGGAATACGTCTCCATCGTGCTGATGTGCGCGATGCTTACCATCCTGTTCTTCGGCGGATGGTACCTGCCGTTCCCGCTCGACCTGTCGGGCCTGCCGGACTGGCTGGTGAGCCTCGGCGGGCTTCTCGTCTTCATGGCGAAGGTCACGTTCTTCTTCTTCCTGTTCGCGATGGTGAAGGCAATTGTGCCGCGGTATCGCTATGACCAGCTGATGCGGCTGGGCTGGAAGATCTTCCTGCCGACCTCGCTGGTCGCCGTGGTGCTGATTTCCGGGTACGTGGTGTTCCAGAAGGCGCCGATGCGCGATGAATTCAACGCGATGGATTCGGACAAGAGCGGCTATCTGGAAGCGCCGGAGCTTGCGGCGGTCACGCTCCGGGCCGGCGTCGACGCAGATGGCGATGGCAAGGTCAGCTTCAGCGAATACCGCACGCCCACAGCCGCCGGAGGACAGAAGTAGATGTCGATCGGCCAAGCCATCAAGGGAGCGATGCTGACGGACTTCGGGTCCGCCTTCCTGCTTTCCATGCGCCAGTTCTTCACGCGCAAGGCGACGGTGAACTATCCTTTCGAGAAGGGCCCGCTGTCTCCGCGTTTCCGCGGCGAGCATGCGCTGCGCCGCTATGCCAATGGCGAAGAGCGCTGCATTGCGTGCAAGCTGTGCGAGGCGATCTGCCCGGCTCAGGCCATCACCATCGAAGCCGAGCCGCGCGAAGACGGATCGCGCCGCACGACGCGCTACGACATCGACATGGTGAAGTGCATCTATTGCGGCTTCTGCCAGGAAGCCTGCCCGGTCGACGCGATCGTCGAGGGCCCGAATTTCGAGTTCGCCACGGAGACGCGTGAGGAACTCTATTACGACAAGGACCGTCTGCTGGAGAACGGCGACCGCTGGGAACGCGAGATCGCCCGCAATCTGGAACTGGACGCACGCTACCGATAGAAGGGCGCCGACAAGTGGGTCCTCCACGAGTCGGATGCCTGGATTGAACTGACTTTCACTGCCCGGTTCCGGGCGCTTTGGATCGAAACGAGGAAGGAGGAAAGCCG
>DASYKO010000427.1:0-27081 GCA_035995285.1 Hyphomonadaceae bacterium
TCGTCCATCACCTGCATCACTTCTTCCTTGGTCTCGCCCAGGCCGACCATCAGGCCCGACTTGGTGAACTGCGAAGGATCGCGCTCCTTGACCCGCTCCAGCAGGCGAAGCGAATGGTAGTAGCGCGAGCCCGGACGGATGGTGAGATAGAGCCGCGGAACGGTTTCGAGGTTGTGGTTGAACACATCCGGCTTGGCGTCGATCACGATGTCGGCCGCCCAGTCCTTGTTCGAAAGAGAACCCTTGCGCAGGAAATCCGGCGTGAGGATTTCGATCGTGGCTTTCGAGGCCCCGCGAATCGCTTTCACCACCTCGGCAAAATGCTGCGCGCCGCCATCGGCGAGGTCGTCGCGATCGACCGAGGTGATCACCACATGGCCGAGGCCCATGGCGGCCACTGCCCCTGCGACGCGCCGCGGCTCGTCGGCATCGAGGGCGCCTGGCAGGCCGGTCTTTACATTGCAGAACGAGCAGGCGCGCGTGCAGGTGTCGCCCATGATCATCATGGTGGCGTGCTTCTTGGTCCAGCACTCGCCTATGTTGGGGCAGCCCGCCTCCTCGCAGACGGTGACGAGCTTGGCGTCGCGCACGATCTTCTTTGTCTCGAGATAGCCCTGCGACGTCGGGGCCTTCACGCGGATCCAGCTGGGCTTGCGCTGCAACGGCGTGTCCGGGCGCGCCTCCTTCTCCGGATGGCGCGGGCGCGAGTCAGGTCCGCCTTTGGTGTCGAGGAGGGTGGGCATGGGCTCCTGTTATCCCGAATTACGCATCTGCGAAATCGCCTCGAACGCCTGGAGAATTCGCCTGACTCTTGAAGAATCCCCAGCTGGTTCGCGAGTTTGTGCTTTCCATGCCACGGGGTATATTACCGGAAAGATATAAGAAGCCCCGAGGCCGCCGCGAAGTGGCGTTTGTGATGGGATTGGGGGCGCGAGGGAGGACTGCAAATGGCGTCACTGCGCGGGGCTTATAATCCGAAGAACGCTGAATCTGCCGTATTCCCGGCCTTGCTGCACGCCCGCAAGGAGTATGGCGGCAAGAAGATCGCCCTGCACGACGCCGACGACCGCAAGCTTTCCTATGACGACATCGTCCGCGCGGCTTTTGCGCTGGGCCATGCGCTGAAGAAGGGCACGAAGCGCGGCGAGGCTATCGGCGTGATGCTGCCGACCGGGGCTGGGGCTGTGATCACCTTCTTTGCCGTGAACGCCTATGGGCGTGTGCCGGCCATGCTCAACTTCACGGCGGGGCCGCGGAACATCAAGGCTGCTTTGAAAGCGGCGAAGGTGAAGAAGATCATCTCGGCGCACGCTTTCATCGAAAAGGCGGAGCTGCACGACCTGGTCGGCGAGCTGAAGGACTCGGCGGAGTTCATCTATCTCGAGGATGTGCGCAAGTCTCTGGGCGCGGCGGACAAGGCGGCTGGGGCGCTCGGGCCGGTGGCGCCGTTCATGTTCATCAAGCACATCGACCCCAAGGCGCCGGCGGTGATCCTGTTTACCTCAGGCACCGAGGGCGATCCCAAGGGTGTGGTGCTGTCACACTTCAACATCGTCGCCAACATCCACCAGATCCTCGCGCACGTGCCCGAAGCGCTGACGCCGGATGACATCCTGTTCAACCCGCTGCCAACCTTCCACTGCTTCGGCCTTACGGCGGGCGCGTTGTTGCCACTGCTCGGCGGCATGAAGTCGGTGCTGCATCCCTCGCCGCTGCAGGTGAAGGTGATCCCCAAGCGGGTGCAGGATACCGGGGCGACGATCCTCTTTGCGACGGACACCTTCCTCAACCAGTATATCCGCGCCTGCCAGGGCGATGAGCTGTCGAAGCTGCGCTTTGCCGTCTGCGGGGCGGAGCGGGTGCGCGATGAGACGCGGCAGCTGGTGCAGAAGCGGTTCGCCGTCGAGCTGCTCGAAGGCTATGGCGCGACCGAGGCTGCGCCGGTGATCGCCGTGAACCAGCCGGGGCACAACCGGCCCGGAACAGTGGGCCGCCCCCTGCCCGGCATGGAATTGAAGTTCGAGCCCGTGCCCGGAATCGAGCATGGCGGGCGCATGTTCTGTCGCGGGCCCAACGTTATGCAGGGCTATCTCCAATCGTCGAAACCCGGCGAGCTGCAGAAGCTCGACGATGGCTGGCACGACACGGGCGACATTGTCAGTCAGGATGAGTTCGGCGCGCTCACCATCAGGGGAAGGCTCAAGCGCTTTGCCAAGATCGGCGGGGAGATGGTCTCGCTGGCCGTGGTCGAGAATGTCGCCTCGACGCTGTGGCGCGAGCATGATCACGCGGCGGCCGTGCTGCCGGACAAGCGCAAGGGCGAGCAGATCGTGCTCCTCACCACGCACCCCAAGGCGGATCGGTCCGACCTGCAGCGCTGGGCGCAGGACCATGGCGTCAACGAGCTGAGCCTGCCGCGGAAGATCTTCCAGGTGCCGTCCATTCCCGTGCTCGGCACCGGCAAGATGGACATCGGCGCGGTGCAGAAGCTCGCCGTGGAGATGGCTGCGCGGCAAGAGGGCGGCGCCCTCGCTGCAGAGTAGTGGCGGCGGAATGATCAGCCGCGCCGGACTGTTTGCTGCCTTCATTGCGCTGGGCGGCTGCGCCACGCCGGGCGAAGAGGGCGTCGTGCTCAAGGATCCCGCAGGTCCAAGACGGGCCGAAACCTCCTTCCGGTTCGCGTGCGAGAAGGCGGAGATCAAGGCAAGCCATTCCTTCGACGCCACCAAGGACGGCGCGCCCGTGCGCCACACGCTGTCGGTCATCGTGAACGGCCGGCCAGTGGGCGGCGCGCAGGCCGTGATGGACAAGATTGCCAGCGAGCTTGTGGACGAGATGGACGCCATCTCGATTAGCGTCGTCCGTTGCCCCGACAGCAGCTCGGGCGACGGGCTGGGCCTCGCGGCGAGAGATGGCGGCACAGAGTGGCTGCTGGAAGTCGCCGGCGGCGTACTGAAGCTCAAGGAATAGCCCGCTTTCCTAAGCGCTGTTAGGAATAGGCCGACTTCCTAACCCGTTTTAGGAAACACCCTCTTTCCTAATTCCCGTTAGGAATTCCCCGCTTTCCTAAAGCGGCTTAACTTCCCTGGATGGGTTGTCTCCTGGATAACCGGGCGGGAATTGAACCCGCTGTCTCCGGGTTTGCTGCCCGGCGCCTCAGCCGTTTGGCTTCCGGCCATCAGAGAGTGTGGCCTGCCATCCGAAGCTCCCCGAACTTCAGTGTTGGGGAGCGCAGGATGGAGAACCGGGTGGGATTCGAACCCACGGATAGCGGATTAAGAGCCCGCGGCCTTGGACCACTTGGCTACCGGTTCACACATGACCGCTGCCGCGCTTACGAAGACGCAAGCGCGATGGCAGCCGTTCGGATGTCTTGTTTGTTTCTGGGGAAGTGACCGGGCCAACGATCCCGAACACAGCACCTCGCCGTCTGGCGACCTTCCGGTCGTCAGCTACAGGTCGAGGCGGTGTTCTTTCGCAGCGTGGTCATGCGCCGGTAGATGCAAGCGAACCGCGGCGCTTTCAAGGCGGGGCTATTCGATGAGCTTCCAGGTGAAATATTTCGACTGCCCCAGCAAGCCCGATAGCTGGGCGCCGACGTCGGCAACGTTGGGCATGCCAAGTTCGATCACCCGGACGCGCCCGGCCTGCGCGTCCACCCCAAACGCCGCGCTCTTGATGTAGTCGACGCGGGCCATGATCTCCCGCCGGCCCGGTTCGACCCGCAGCACGACCGACTTGCCGTTCCCGACCTCTCCGGCCTTCTCGCCATCGACCAGGATCGCGACATTGCGCGCCGAGCCCGTCATGTGATTACCGCGCCGGACTTCGATCATCGCCGCGCCATCTGCGCGCGCGGGCTCCTCATGACGCACGACTGCCTGCTGCTCCTGCACAGGCGCTGCCCCGCCCAGCATTCCGATCAGCGGCGCGAGAGCGGCCCCGCCGCGCGCGTGCCATTCCACCCATTGCGGCATGCTGAGATAGTAGGTGAGGCCATCCGACGGCTCGACCGGCTCGATCCGGATCGGGATGATGCGTTTGCCCTGGCTGTCCGCGAGGCCCACTTCCCGCGCCACATGCTTCGAGGCGTTCGACGCCTTGGAGACCAGTACGGCCAGCGTGTCGCTCGCTTTCAGCCCCGCGACGATCGCCTCGTTATAGGCCTCGCCCGGGCGGATCGACTCCGGCGCGATCCAAACGGCGACGCCTGCTGCACGCAATGCATCGGCCACCTGCCGCGCGATCACGGCGTCTTCCGTCGAGTGAGATACGAAAACCTGCGCCATGTGAACCGCCGAGTCAGTCAGCCCGCTTACCTACGCCGCCGTCGCAGAATCGCCAACCATGCGCCAGGTCATGAATTGAACTGCCGCCCGGCAGTGACCAGCCATATGAGCCAGAGAAGCAGGACAAACAGGATGAGCAACACCACGTCGGGCGGATGCAACCAGAATTCCGTCAGGCCGGGGAGCGCCATGACCAGCAGCATAGATACAAGCCAGATCAACGGGATCAGGATCACAACGCCAGCGCCATAACGCAGCACCCACCATCCTCGGCCCTGTGGCGGCGCGAGCAGCCAGGCGGCGCCGGCATGAGCCAGCCACAGAATCACATAATTCAGCGCCGAGAAGGCCAGGAAGGACGTCACCGGAGCGGGTAGCTGCTGAAGAGCCAACGGCAACGCAAAATGAATAACCAGCGCGAGCACGGCATACGTCAGGAAGTTCCGCCGCCAGCCCATGCGATCAGATATGAAGCGGCCGACCATAAGCCGCCAGAACGCTCTCGTGCATCATCTCGCTGAGCGTGGGGTGCGGGAAGACGGTTTCCATGAGTTCCGCCTCGGTGAGTTCGCCCTGCCGCGCGATGGCATAGCCCTGGATGAGTTCGGTGACGCCTTCGCCGGCCATGTGGGCGCCGAGGAGTTCGCCGCTGTCGGCGTCGAAGATCGTTTTCACGATGCCTTCCGGCTCGCCCAGCGCGATCGCCTTGCCGTTGCCGATGAAGGGGAACTTGCCGATCTTGAGTTTCTTGCCGGTCTTCTTCGCTGCCTCTTCCGTCAACCCGACCGACGCCACCTGTGGATGCGAGTAGGTGCAGCCCGGCACATTCCACGGATCGAACTTGTGCGCCGGCGCCTTGCCGTTGATGCCTTCGACAACAATGACGCCTTCGTGCATCGCCTTGTGCGCCAGCCAAGGCGGGCCGGTGACGTCTCCGATGGCATAGAGGCCGGGCACATTCGTCTTGCCAAAGCCGTCGACCACGACGTGCGTCTTCTCCACCTTCACGCCTAGCGCTTCGAGCCCGAGGTTCTCCACGTTGCCGACGATGCCAACGGCGAGGATCACCTTGTCGGCCTTGAGGCTCTGCGCGCTTTCCTTGCCGTCGGCGCCCTTGGTCGCGACTTCCGCTGCCGCCACGCCGCCGGAGACCTTGAGAGACTTCACGCTGGCAGAAGTGATGAACTTGATGCCCTGCTTGCCCAGCTGCTTCAGCATGAAGGCGGATATCTCGGCGTCCTCGACCGGCAGGATGCGATCCAGCGCCTCCACCACCGTTACCTCGACGCCGAGCGTGCGATAGAAGCTCGCGAACTCGATGCCGATGGCGCCGGAACCGATGACCAAGAGGTTCTTCGGCATCTCGGTCGGCACCATCGCCTCGCGATAGGCCCACACAGTCTTGCCATCCACTTTCAGACCGATGTCCGGAATTTCCCGCGCCCGCGCGCCAGTCGCCAGCATCACGCTCTTGGCGATGTATGTCCCCTCGCCCTTGCCCTTCTCGACGATCACCTTGGGCGCGGGCGCTCCCTTCTCCAGCCTAGCCACTCCCTCAAGCACATCGATCTTGTGCTTCTTCATCAGGAACTGGACGCCGTTCGACAGCTGGCTCGCCACGCCGCGCGAGCGCTTCACGATCGCATCCAGCATCACCTTGGGATTCTCGACCGAGAACCCGTAATCCTTCGCATGGCTGATGAGGTGGAACACTTCGCTCGACCGCAACAGCGCCTTCGTCGGAATGCACCCCCAGTTGAGACAGATGCCGCCCAGTTCCGCCCGCTCCACGATCGCGGTCTTCATGCCGAGCTGGCTGGCGCGTATCGCAGCGACGTAGCCGCCGGGACCGGAGCCGATGATGATGAGGTCGTAGGTCTTGGCGTCAGCCATTACGTTGTCCGTGTTGAGAGGGAGCGCTACGCGTCGAAATAGATTCGGCCTTCAGCGTACGTCCCTCCAGGCAGCATCTTGAAGGTGGACTTGTGGCGGCCGATTTCGACGACGCGCGTAAATCCCGCCTGGGCTTGTTTGAGCGCGGCAATAGCGGCTTGGGTTGCGTCCGCCTCGGCTCCCGCATGGACCCAGATGTTCTGGAGAAACGGCTTGTCCGCAGCGAGGTCGCGGCCTTCCAGAGTAACGCGCCACTTCCTGTTGTCCCCTCCAAATATCACAGCAGCATCGCCTCCGGCGTTTCGACGAACTGCTTGAAGTGCTGCAGCCACTTGGCCCCCGTGGCGCCGTCCACCACGCGGTGATCGCAGGTGAGCGTGACCGTCATCATGGTGGCGATGGCGAGCTTGTCGTCCTTCACCACGGCGCGTTTCTCGCCGGCGCCGACGGAGAGGATCATGCCCTCGGGCTGGTTGATGATCGAGGCGAAGGCCTTGATGCCGAACATGCCGAGGTTGGAGATCGAGAAAGTGCCGCCCATGTATTCCTGCGGCTTGAGCTTGCGCTCGCGCGCCCGGGCCGCGAGGTCCTTCATCTCGGCTGCGATCTGGGCGAGGCCCTTGGTCTGGGCATCGCGCACCACCGGCGTAATCAGGCCGCCGGGGATCGCCACCGCCACGGAGACATGCGCCGATTTGTGCATGACAATGCCCTTGTCGGTGTAGCTGGCGTTGGCGTCGGGCTGGGCCATCAGCGACATCGCGCACGCCTTGATCAGCATGTCGTTGACCGAGATCTTTACCCCGGCCGCGGCGCCCGCCTCATTGATCCGCACGCGCGCCGAGAGCAGGTGATCGATTTCGAGGTCGATCGTCAAAGGGAAGTGCGGCACCTGCATGAAGCTTTGCGTGAGCCGCTTCGCCGTCACCTTGCGAACTGCATCGAGCGGCGTGAGCTCGAACGTATCCGGCAGGTAGACGCGTTCATCGATCGTCG
Organism: Hyphomonadaceae bacterium; assembly: GCA_035995285.1. Lineage (GTDB taxonomy): Bacteria > Pseudomonadota > Alphaproteobacteria > Caulobacterales > Hyphomonadaceae > UBA7672. The sequence continues at coordinate 7,179 of DASYKO010000427.1, forward strand.
CGGGCTCGATCAGCGATCCCGGCGCCACAACGCCCGATCTGGCGGCAGCGCCGCCTTTCGGGGCCTTCAGCACGTCTGCCTTCACGATGCGCCCGTGTGGGCCGGAGCCCTTGAGCGCCAGCAGGTCGACGCCTCCTTGCTGTGCGAGCCTGCGCGCCAGAGGCGACGCTCGGACACGCTCGCCGGGAACACGCGCAATGGCGGGCGCCTCCGCGGCGCCCTGAGCAGCCATCGCCGGTTGTGGTGATGACGCCGCGGCCGGGCGTGGGGCCGGCGCTCCGGCAGCTTTTTCGGCAGGCTTCGCTGCCACCGGCTCCGGCTTCTTCTCTGCAGCAACGGGCGCCGCCTTGGCGCCATTGCCTTTTGCCGGCGCTTCGCCCTCCCCGGCCAGTTCCGCGATCACGGCGTTCACTTTCACGCCCTGCGTTCCCTCGGCCACGAGCAGTTTCGAGACGACGCCCTCATCGACCGCCTCGACTTCCATGATCGCCTTGTCGGTCTCGATTTCGGCGATCACGTCGCCAGGCTTGACCTTGTCGCCGACCTTCACGTGCCATTTGGCGAGGTTGCCCTCCTCCATCGTCGGCGACAGTGCGGGCATGGTGATCGGGATGCTCAATCGGTCCTCCGGTTCGCCTCAGAGGAGATAGCGCGTGCAAGCCGCGTTAGCCAACCCGAGATTAATCAATGGGGTAACTTGGCCCATTGGATGCACCGAGCACCCGGGGTTTTAAACTAACTGTAGCAATGCAAGCCAACGCGCATCGATTCCTGCTGCTTGACGCCCTTCGCGGCGTGGCGGCGCTTGCCGTGGTTTCGGGCCATCTGGGCGACGCCTGGGGCCATCCGATCAGCCAATTCTACATCCTGGCGGTCGACTTTTTCTTCATCCTCAGCGGTTTTGTGATCGCCTACGCCTACAAATCGAAGCTGGCGGGCGCGATGACGGCGCCGGCATTCTGGCGGATCCGGGTGATCCGGCTTTACCCCTTGCTGGTGGTGGGCGCCCTGATCGGCGCTGTGGCGATGTTCGTCCTGCATGGGGATGAGCCGGACGTTCCTGCCTGGAAGATTGCTGCATCCGCGGGCCTGGCGGCCCTGGCGTTGCCAACGGCGCTGTTCGCCACGGCGATGGCCTTTCCGATCAATGGTCCGGCCTGGTCGCTGTTCTTCGAACTTCTTGCAAATTTCGTCTATGCGCCGGTGAGCCGGTTCCTGACGCACAACCGGCTGATCGTGCTGACCGGCGTTGCGGCGCTGCTGCTGGTGATCGACACGCTGAACCGCGGGACGATCGAAAGCGGCTGGTCGAAGCATGAGTTGCTGGGCGGCGTGTTCCGCGTGTTCTTCGGCTTTACCTGCGGCCTGATGCTCTACGAGTTCCGGCCGTCCTGGAAGCTCAAGTCCGTCTATGGCTGGGCGCTGATGGCCGTGCTGGGGTTCATCCTGCTTGGGCCATTCGCTTTCAAACCGCTTGAACAACTTACGGTCTCGCTGGTCGTCATGCCTGCCATCGTGTGGATCGGCAGCGCGATCGAGATGGCGGGCGCCGGCGTGGAAATCGTCACCTTCCTCGGCATTCTCTCCTATCCGATCTACATCCTTCACAAGCCGGTGCTGGAAACCAGCGTGTCCGTGCTTCACAAGCTTGACCCCACCGGCGCTCTCATTCCGCTCTGGGTTCCGCTTCAGTTCGCTTTCTTCATCGCCATGGCGTGGCTGGCGTTCAAGGTGATCGATGAGCCGGTGCGCAAATGGCTGACCGGCCGCTTCAAGGGGCCTCCGAAGCCGGCGCCGGCCGTGGTTGCCGCGGAATAACGGCTCAGCCTCGCCTGTGAGGCGAAGCATCTGGACCGGGATTTACCATGCCGGTCTGCTGGCGCGCTCCCTGCAAGGCGAGCGTGTTGGGGGGTCAGGATCAAGGCGCCATGCCCGCCGACAACCGCCGTTATCTGCTGCTGGACGCGATGCGCGGCGTTGCCGCGTTTGCCGTGCTGTGGGGGCACCTGACGTCAGCATGGGACAGGCCCGATCTGCATGGCCCCCAATATGCGCTGGCGGTCGACTTCTTCTTCATCCTCAGCGGTTTCGTCATCGGCCACGCTTACGCCCAGCGCATGAAGCAGGGCATGAGCGCGCTCGAGTTCATCCGTATCCGGGTTATTCGCCTTTATCCGCTGCTGATCGCCGGCGCGCTTATCGGTACGGCCGTAGCCCTGGTGCGTCATGCCGGGGAGAACGGGTATACGGCGCCGCATGTTCTAGAGAGCGGCGTCTTCGCCATGCTTGGCCTGCCGAGCTTTGCCATTCCAGGCATCACGCTCGCCTTCCCGGTCAACAGCCCGGCCTGGTCATTGTTCTTCGAGCTATGCGTGAGCCTGCTGTTCGCTTTCATCGCCCGCTTCCTGACGCGCAGCTGGCTGATCGCGATCGTCGTCGCCGGGGCCGCGCTGTTCGCCGCAGCCGCCCTTCAGGAGGGCTCCGTCGAGATGGGCTGGGAGCGCGATGGTCTCCTGGGCGGCGCCACGCGCGTTGTGTTCGGCTTCTTCGCCGGCCTCCTGCTGCACGACCTGCGTCCGCGCTTCTCACTGCCGCCGTGGGCCGGTTACTTTTTTAGCGCCGTGTTGGGCGCCGTCCTGTTCGAGCCGCATGCGTTCTGGGTCCATGGCAATCTCATGATTGCCATCGTTGGCTTCCCCATCCTGGTCTGGCTTGGCAGCGCCGTGCGCGAGAGCGGCTTCATCGCACGAGCGGGCGGCCTCCTCGGCGCCCTGTCCTATCCCGTCTATATCCTGCACTGGCCGATCATCGACCTCACCCGCGGCCTATTCGGCCAGATCGATCCCGAGGGCCGCTACCTGGCGCTCTGGGCGCCGCTGCAGATCGCGCTGGCCGTCTCGATCGCCTGGCTCGCCATGAAGCTATACGACGAACCGGTGCGCGCCTGGCTCACGCGCGCCACCAGGCGGAAGCCTGCCGCGCCGATGGCGGCGGCTTAGGATCACGCGGCGCCTTTACAGGTAACTAGCCAGACTGAGAAGGTTTCGAAGGGAGGCTTGCCCTCTCTGCAACTGAAGTCGCATCGCTGTCCCGCGCGGTATTCTTCGCGCTGAACGCCGTAGCCATTTGCGCATAGCCGGGCCGCGTGTCGCCTGACTACCTGCTCGTCACTCTTCTTGAGCGATTCAATGTCGTTCGGGAGTTGCCAATGGGGCGTAGAGAGCGCCACGCGATGCCGGCCTGTACCGGCAGAAGTGATGTCAGCGGATGTCTTCAAGCTTGGCTGGCATCCAGCCAGAGCAACAACTCCCGCCAAAGCAGCGAGCCTACCCCACATAACAGACCTTCTTCGCCGCCTCGACGATGTCTTGGGCGTTCGGCAGCGAGAGCTTCTCCAGGTTCGCGGCGTACGGCAGCGGCACGTCCTTCTGCGAAACGCGTAGCGGCGGCGCGTCGAGATAGTCGAAGGCCTCTTCTGTCACTGCAGCGGCGATCTCCGCGCCGACGCCGAAGAAGCGCCAGCCTTCTTCGCAGCAGACGATGCGGTTGGTTTTCTTCACGCTCTCGATGACGGTGGCGGTGTCTAATGGCCGGAGTGTGCGCAGATCGATCACCTCGGCATCGATGCCTTCGGCAGCGAGAGTCTCGGCCGCATCCAGCGCGAACTTCACCATGCGGGAATGCGCGACCAGTGTGACATCCGTTCCCGCGCGGCGGATACGCGCCTTGCCGATGGGGAGGACGAAATCCTCCACCTGCGGCACGTCGAACTCGACGCCGTACATCAGCTCGTGTTCGAGGAAGACCACCGGGTTTGGATCGCGGATGGCTGCCTTCAGGAGCCCCTTGGCGTCAGCCGCATCATAGGGCGCGATCACCTTGAGGCCGGGGATGTGGCCGTACCAGCTTGAGTAGTCCTGGCTGTGCTGCGCACCGACGCGGCTGGCGGCGCCGTTGGGGCCGCGGAACACGATGGGGCAGCCCATCTGGCCGCCGGACATGTAGAGCGTCTTGGCGGCTGAGTTGATGATGTGGTCGATGGCCTGCATCGCGAAGTTGAACGTCATGAACTCCACGATCGGCTTCAGACCGCCGAACGCCGCGCCGACGCCGAGGCCTGCAAAGCCATACTCGGTGATTGGCGTGTCGATCACACGGCGGTCGCCGAATTCCTCCAGCAAGGCGCGGCTGACCTTGTAGGCGCCCTGGTATTGCGCCACTTCCTCGCCCATCAGGAACACGGTGTCGTCGCGCCGCATCTCCTCGGCGATGGCGTCGCGCAACGCATCGCGCACGGATGTCTTGGCGTAGGTTACGCCCTCCGGCAGCGTCGGATCGTGCAGGCCTTCGGACGCAGCTGTCTTCTGCTCGGGCGCACGCAGGCGATGCCCGTCATTGCGCGCCTTGGTCTCCGGCTTCTCGCCTGGGGCGCCCGTCGACGCATCGGCGCGGGTCTGAGCTTCGGCTTCCTTGGCTGGCGCATCGGCCTTCGCCGCCTTGCCATTCTTCGCCGGCGCCGCGTCGCCGCCATTGATCTGCGCGATCACGGCGTTGACCTTCACGCCTTCGGTCCCGGCATCAACGACCAGTTTGGAAATGACGCCCTCATCGACCGCCTCGACTTCCATCGTGGCCTTGTCGGTCTCGATCTCGGCGATCACGTCGCCGGGCTTTACGGTATCGCCCTCCTTCACCAGCCACTTGGCCAGCTTGCCCTCCTCCATGGTGGGCGACAGCGCGGGCATCAGGATGTCGGTCATGGGGTGCGCGTCGTTTCTTTGTCGAGGACCGTGTCGGAGAAGTCGGGGTTGAGGGAGAAGCGGATGGGCAGGAGGTTTTCGGCGACCGCGCCGAGAATGGCGGGCATCGCGCCTTTCTGCTGGGGCGAGAGGCCGGCTGCAGCATCTTCCCGATAGTAGACAACGGATTTCTTCGAGGCCGCCGCGGACTTCATCTTGGCGGCAATCTGTTCGGCCTCTGCCGGAGCGCCGTCGATCTCGACGCGTCCGTCGCGATAGAGCGCAACCTTGACGACTGTCGCGGGATCGAGGGGCCGTCTGGCTTCCCTTAGCGCAGCCACATATGCTTCAGCGTCGGCAGCGGCCTTGCGCTCCGCAGCGGACATGGCGCCGTCGACCTCCGCCTCAAGCGGCGCCGGCTGGCAACCGGCCAGTGCGGCGAGAGCGACCGCTGAGACGAGCGCGCTCGCTTGGATATGAAAATCGATGAGGCGATTGCTCACGCTTCGTGCTCCGCCACGAGAGCTTGCACGGCCTTGCAATCCATGCTGTCCGAGCATGTCGTCGACATCACGATTTCGACCTTGCAGGCGTTCTCGACCGCCCTCTCGACATCCAGCATAGCCCTGACGGCCGACTGCGCCTCGTCGGCCGATATCCGCTCGCCCGACTGCTTGCCCCACACGTGCTGGATCACGACGTTGGCTTCCTGGTTCGAACGCGTCATCGAGAACCCGGCCTGCCGCCCGTCCGGAAAGTGGTAGAGGATGTTGCGGCTGGTAAGCACGGTCTTCTTGCCGGTCAGCTCATAGCTTTTCTGTTCGTTGTCCTGCGCAGCGATTACCTCGATGCCATCGGCCGCCTTGATCGCACCCTCGGCGCAGGCCTCATCGATCTGCGCTACCGCGCCCTTGCGCCAGACACCATTGCCCATGGAGCAAGCGGCGAGCGCAAGCGCCACGATCCCAAGCGGGCCCATCCCGGAGCGAATCTTCATCCCCGCCCCTCCACCAGCACGTCCGTCCACAGCTCGGCCGGATCCGGCTCGGGGCTGTCCTGGGCGAACTGGGCGCTGTCGTTCACGACCTCGCGGATGTCGGCCTCGATCTTCTTGAGCTCGTCCTCGGTGACGTGCTTGGCGTCCAGCAGCTTTTGCTTGAGCAGCTCGATCGGATCGTGATGCTCGCGCATCTCCTGTACTTCTTCCCGGGTGCGGTATTTCGCAGGGTCGGACATGGAGTGGCCGCGATAGCGATAGGTCTTCATCTCGAGGATGCACGGGCCTTCGCCCTCGCGCGCTCGCTCAACCGCCTTGGCGGCAGCCTTGCGCACAGCCAGCACGTCCATGCCATCCACTTCCTCGCCGGGCATCTCGAAGGAGATGCCGCGCTTGTAGAGTTCGGTCTCGGCGGACGATCGGGCGATCGAGGTGCCCATGGCGTACTGGTTGTTCTCGACCACGTAGACGATCGGCAGCTTCCACAGGCTCGCCATATTGAAGGCTTCGTAGACCTGTCCCTGGTTCGAGGCGCCGTCGCCGAAATAGGCGATGCACACTGCGTCCGTGCCCTTGTAGCGGTTGGAGAAGGCGAGGCCGGTTCCGATCGGAACCTGTGCGCCGACAATGCCGTGGCCGCCGAAGAAGTTCTTCTCGCGGCTGAACATGTGCATCGAGCCGCCCTTGCCGCGGCTATATCCGCCCTCGCGCCCCGTAAGCTCCGCCATCACACCGCGGGCGGTCATGCCCGTTGCCAGCATGTGGCCGTGGTCGCGGTAGCCGGTGATGACTTGGTCGTCGGGGTCGAGGACGCTTTGTACGCCTACTACGACTGCTTCCTGGCCTATGTAGAGGTGGCAGAAGCCGGCGATGAGACCCATGCCGTAGAGCTGGCCCGCCTTCTCCTCGAAGCGCCGGATCAGCAGCATGTCCTTGTAGTAGCCGATCAGTTCGGCCTTGCCCGGCTCGCCCGGCTTCTTGCGTGTCTTCGGAGCAGGCTTTTTGGCCGCCATCGCGTTGTTTCCCTTGAGCCCCGGAAGATAGGGGCGAAACCAACCCTGTCCCACACTAACGAAGGGATCAGCCGGTCTGTTTCACACCCTATTGAGGGAAAGGAAAAGCCAAAAAGAGAGGCTTTTCACCGGCGTCGCACGTTCGAGCCGCGCTTGCCATTTTTCTGAAGCAAGAGAACCAGCGACTCAGCAATCGTCAGGTTTTCCCATCGGAAGAACTCCACTTTCGGAAGGCTCCCTCGACCTAAATCAATCACCGTACGCACATACACTTCGCGGGCGTTCTGGTTTGCATCCAGAAGAATGTGCGCCGAGTCATAATCATCGAGCCTGTCGCTCAGCGAAGCGCGCCGTGAGAGCGAAATTGTATTCTCACTCGACCGGACTCCAGCTTGATTGCCGTTATGGCTGCCCCCCACTAGGTGGTATTTCATTCGCCCTCCCAAGTCTTGAACGCCGCAGCGTCCGCAGCCTAATGGGACAAAGAATAAATGTGCTAACGCACCGCGACGAGAACTTCGTCCGGCCGCACATACATGAGCTTTGTGCGGGCGATTTCCTCGACATAGTCGAGGTCCAGCGTGTCATCGCGCAGGCGCACGAGGGAGGCGGCCAGCACGTCGCGCTCGGCCTTCAGGCGCACGATATCGGCCTGCAGCTGGGTTTCCTGACCCTGCAGCTTTGTCCACGCCGCCAGCCCCTGCTCCCCCGCCAGCGCATGGTAGGAGAAATAGAGGATCAGCGCGCCGATCGCGCCCGGAAGCAGGATGGCCTTGGTGGTCCTGACCAGTTGAGTTTCTGCGCTCACCGCAGCTGTCTCCAACGCACAGAATACTTCAGGTAGACCAGACTCCGCCCCGGTTAACGAGGCATGAATCCGCTGGTTTCGTATAGGGAAAGAGGCCGGTCTCCCCGGCGCATCCTCCCCCGCGGAAGCGGCCGAAAACCGATTCCGCCCCAGCTATCGCACACACCCTTGAATGGATCGTGACCAGCCGCGGTTTCCGCACTGCGGCGATTGCGGCAAATGACCCGGCCCCATAGCCTGTGGATGACGCCCAGGGGACTCACGGGGCGCAGGAGGGGACCATGACCAGATTGCTGCTCGCCGGCGTAATCGCCGGCCTCATGCTCGCGGCTTGCCAGCCGGCCCCGCCGGCGGATGGGAACGCTGCGGCGGCGCCCGAGGTGGCTCCTGCGCCGCCTGGAGCGGCCGGCGACGTGGCGCCGCTCGGCGACTTCAAGATCACCGGCATTCTCACCAAGGTGGAGAGCGGGGCCTATCCCATGTACGTCCTCACGGTCGACACGGGCGATGGCAAGGAGCCTCTCGTCCTCAACTTCAACAATGAGGAGGCGAAGAAGTCGCCCGCCGATCTCGACATCGGCAGCCTCGAGGGCAAGCGCGTCGGGCTCGACTACACGCGCAAGAACGAACTCAACATGTTGAGCATGAAGCTGGATGGCAAAGAGCTTCTGGCCCAGGACCCCGCCCATCCTGCGCCCGATGCGGACTCTTCGGTGACCGGAAAGCTGGATGGCGTCACAGAGCTGACGCAGAGCGATCTTCCCGACACGCTGACCGTGGTCGACAGCGCGGGCAAGAAATACGATTTCGAGGCTTATGTGAGCGAGGCCGCCGTCGTTGCGGCCAACGGCAAGACGGTTACCGTCGGCTATGACACCCGCCCCAGGGAAGACGTGACGGCGATTGCCCCTGCCCCCTGAGGCGGGACGGCAATGGCCCGCTGCCGCGCACCGTTACGGTTAATCGGAAATGAAATGGCCGGTTATGCGGGCCGAACGCTGCTTCGCGCGGCCGCGGCCTCGCGTTTGCAATTCCCTCGGCAAGCGAACCCGTCTCGCTTCCCGAGGAGTCCGATATGGCACATCCGGTTGAAAACAGCGTTTCCGCCCCGCTCACCCTGGAGCATGGGGTTCCGACCTATCTCGCCTCCGACGAGGCGCTGATTCACCTTCTCAACCGCTATCCGGCGGACCTCTTCGACATCAACCACTATGAATTCGACGCGGACGGTCAGGTTTCACTGGAAACCGGGACACGCGGTCATGCCGACGGCGCAACGGTCCTGAAGGCGATCAAGGCCGGCAAGCTCTGGGTCAACCTGCGCGGCATCGAGCATGCGCACCCCGGTCTCTGGGCCGAGATCCAGATGTCCTTTGAAAAGCTGGCCCCGCACATCGGCGCCGAGAAAGCCCGGAAAATGACGGGCCAGTTGATCCTCTCCTCGCCCGTCACCCGCGTGCCCTATCATTTCGACGCCGCCGGCGTGGTTCTGTTCCACCTGCGCGGCGTGAAGCGTGTGTGGGTTTATCCCAATACCGAAGCCTTCCTTCCGCAGGCGGCGATGGAAGACGTGATCATGCGCACCACCACGGAAGAACTGCCCTATTCGCGCATCATGGACGGCGCGGCCTGGCGTTTCGACGTCGTCCCCGGCGAGGCCCTGTCATGGCCGCTCTATTCCCCACATCGCGTGGAAAACCAGGAAGGTCTCTGCGTCTCGCTGTCGATGGACTACCAAACCTGGGATAGCCGCATCACCACCGGCGCCCACCGCGCCAATGGCGTGCTGCGCCGCTGGGGCCACAAGATCGCACCGATGCAGAAAACCCCGTGGATCAAGCGCGTCGCGCTCTGGGCCGCATCTATCGCCTTCGCGCGCTTCGGCCTGGTGAAGAACAACATCAAGGATTTCCGGCGCACCTTCGACGTCGCCGATGGTTCAACTGCTGAGGAAATCGCGAAACCCGAACTGCGCGCCGTCGCATAAACTTCGCACTAGCTCATTTCGCGATCCGCAATCGCAAATGCAAAACGCCCGGACCATCGGTCCGGGCGTTCTGTTTCGTGAATACTGAAGAACGAAAGACTAGATCGACTCTTTCAGTTCTTTGGAGGCGCGGAACGCCACTTTCTTCGAGGCTTTGATCTGCACCGGCTCGCCCGTCGCCGGGTTGCGGCCCATGCGGGCGGCGCGCTTGCGCACGACGAGAACGCCGAGACCAACGAGGCGGATACGGTCGCCTTTCTTGAGGTGCTTGGTCAGCATCGCGATCAGATCGTTGAGAAGAGCCTCAGCGTTTTTCTTCGGCATTTCGTGGGTCTCGGCGAGCGCCGCAGCGAGATGCTTGAGGCTGACTGTGTTCTGTTTTGCTTTAGCTGCAGTGGCCATGTTTGTAAGGCTCCCAGTTGAAGTTGCCGCCTGAATACACGGAAAATCGCGATTCCCAAGGGTTTTGCCGCCCCAATCGCGAATTTCGCACAGTTCTTCAGGCGTCGTGGAAGCGCTCGAAACCTAGGATTCGGAACATGAGTCCAGAGTTACTCGCCGGTTGAGAGAGTATTCGGAAGTTGAGCCAACGAGGTTAATTTAACCACCTCTTTCCGATGCGACCAGCGCACCCAGTACGCTGTTTCCACGCGGGTTTCATAGGCGCCGTCGAGATAGGCCGAATAGAGGCTCTTGAGCACCGTGGCGGTGTCTGCCTCCACGAAAATCCTGGGCATCATTACGTGATCTGCGTCGGCAAAGAGGGTTTTCCCCTCCGGGGCGACGGTTTCCGAGATGGTCCGGCCGTCGTCAAAAGTGATCCAGTAACCCTTCGCCGGGCGGGTTCCGGTCATGAAAGAGAGGGGGCTGGCGAAATCCATGACCACCACAGATTCGCCCTTCCCCATCGCTTGTTTGAGTTCATCCACAGCCGCCAGCATGGTCGACATGTACTCTGCCGAGCGCAGCATCTGCCGCCGGCCATAGATCGCCATCGCGCGGAAGGCGGCCATTCGGTCAGGAAGGGTCTCGGACTCGGCGAGCTGGTCCAGCAGGCTCTCGCGCTCCTGCGCGTAGACTCCCTTCAGCGCCGGAATGCCCGCCCAGGACGGCGGCGGCCGCGCTTCCTCGCGCCTTGCCACCATGGTCTGCCCGAGCAGGCCGGAGGAGCGCGAAAGCACGAAAGTCGCCGCCGGCAGGGCGAGCGCAATCGCCGCTACGATGGTGAGCACCTTGTTGTTTTCCTCGCGCACGCGCCACACGCCGTAGGCGGCGGCCACCAGCATGCTCGGCACGCCGGAATCCTGTGCGTTCTGGTTGATCGTGAACAGCGTGCCCAGCACAAGCAGCGCCGTCACCCAGATATCCTGCGGCTTCAGCTTGCGCATGAACCCCAGCACCAGCATGGGCGCGCACGGCAGCAGGAAATCCGTGAGGTTGTTCCTGAACAGCGTCAGCAGGTCCCCGACGCGCGTCCCGCTCACCTTGGCCACAGTGAGGATGTCGCCGACGTAGCCAAAGAGATTGCCTGTCAGCAGCCCAACCAGCGCGACCCCACCAACCGCAACGCCCGCGCCGGTTCCGATCGTCCGCCACGGCTTGGCGCCGAGGAATGCATAGAGCACCGCCGCAGCGCCCGCGACCACGAAGTAGGACAGCTTAAGCCAGAACAGGAAGACCAGCATCAGCCCAAGCGAAACCACTTCCGCAACAGGCGTTTTTTCGTCCTGCGCCCGCGGCGTCAGGAAAGCGAACACCGCGATCAGCGCACCCCAGCCCCAGCGATTATAGAACATCGCCAGCGCGTACTGGTCCTCGAGATTGAGCAGCGTTGCATCCTCGAACGTCACGCTCTCGGGCGCGATATAGCCCTCCAGCATCGCCGGAACGGTGATCAGGAACACGGCAGACACCAGCACGGCGGAGACCGCCGTCGGATACCGCTTTGCGCACGCCTGCGCGCACACCAGGCACAGTCCGAGCGACACGATGGCCGAGGCCATCTCGATCGCTCCGGCAAAGCCGCCAGCGATCTTGGAGCCCAGCCACGGCAGATACAGCGTCGCGGCGCCCAGCGCTGTCGGGAAATCCACCGACGGCCTCTCGCCCGCATCGATCCGGTAAATCGCATCGAAGAAAATGAACGCATCGTGCAGCATCATCGAGACGGCCGTCACCGGCGTCCACACGAACACCACATAGCCGCCCGTAAGCGCCACGCCATAGGCCGCCGCCATGCCGAACCGCGCGCGGAACCCTTCCAGCATGCCCCGCGCGCTCAAGCGCACGTGGACCAGCGACACCAGCAGCACCAGGCCGGCCAGCGACGCCCACTGCATCGCCCCCGCCAGCCGCGCCAGCTGCCCCGGCTGCAGACGCGCATGCAGCCAATCCGACAAGCCTCCCGGCGCGCCGGCATGCGCATCCATCAGCGCACCGCGCGCGCCGAAGGCGATCGCAAGCCAGATAAGGAAGATGAGGCCCAGCCGGTCGGCCACCAGGAACCGCGCCGCGGCCATCGCCCTGCCCGGCAGGCTACGCGCTGCAACCGCCTGATCCGCCATGGCCGGAATCTCCGAAACGATGGCCCAACAGGCCAGAACACGGTTAACGATTCCGCAAAATCGCGCCTTGAGGCCGCGCGCAGGCCTGTTTTCACGGGAGTTTCAGGCCTTGTGAAAGGGCGCAGCCAAGCCGACATTGCACACATGCCTCACGCCCACCCGCACCTCCACCTCGCCTGCGCCCCTGAGGTGATCGGCGAGTCGCTCAAGGAAGCGGAGGCGTTGTGCGAACAGCGCGGCGGCAAGCTCACCCCGCTGCGCCGGAAAGTGCTGACCCTGCTGCTCGAATCCCAGGGCCCGGCCAAGGCCTATGATCTCCTGCAGCAGCTGGGAGACGACGGGGCCGCCAAGCCGCCCACCGTCTACCGCTCGCTCGACTTCCTGCTGGACATGGGCCTCGCGCACCGGATCGAGAGCCTCAACGCCTTCGTCGCGTGCGGCCACTGGAAACACGGTCACGCGGCGGTGTTCCTGATCTGCGATAACTGCGGCACTGCGGGCGAACTCCACGCCGGAGAAAGCCTCAAGAAGCTGACGCAGGAAGTGGAAAGCGTGAAGTTCAAGATGCGCAACGCCGTCATCGAGATCCGCGGCCTCTGCAAGGACTGCGCGGGCTGATCATGAGTAAGGGGGCGGAGTCTAACGTCACCCTGCGCCTCTCGGTGCTGACCCCGCCCAAGGGTGTCGCGCACAGCCTGCAGGACAAGGACAACACGCCCGTCGACGTGCGCATCTCCACCGGCAAGACGCTGGTGTTCGAAATCCCGGTGCGGCTGGAGGAGGGAAAGGCCGGCTGGCGCTTCCTCGGCGATTATGTCCGCACTGAAGGCAAGACGCGCCGCTTCGTCTACATCTGCATCGGCGACCTAGCCGGGCAGAAAGACTCTTGCTGGTCCCGCCGCGCCAAGGTCGACCTGCCTGAGATCACGCCGGCAATGATCAAGAAGGTGAAAGCCGGGCACCTAGACCTCAACGGCGCCTATGAAGGAACGGACGGCAAGGGCGGTCCCGCCTGCGCCACCGTGAATCCCACCTGGAGTGTGCGTTGATGCTCGAAGTCTACCGCGGCAGCATCAACACCTGGGAATGCGACGAGATGGGGCACATGAATGTGCGCTTCTACGTCGCCAAGATGATGGAGGGCCTGGCCGAGTTCGCCCACGCCCTCGGCCTCTCTCACGCCTTCCGCGCCGGCGCGCAGGCGACGCTCGTGCCGCGCGACCAGCACATCCGCTTCATCAAGGAGGCGCATGCGGGCAAGCCGTTCTCGATGAAAGCCTGCGTGCTGGAAGTCAGCGAAAGCTCCGTTCTGATCTACCAGCAGATCGACCACGCCACCGGCGAGCCTTGCGCCGCCTTCCGCACATGGATCGACCATGTCGACATCGAAACCCGCGCGCCCTTCCCGTGGACCGATCAAACACGCGAGCGTCTCGAAGGCCTGAAGGGAACCGCCCCGCCGGAGAACGCGCCCCGCTCGCTTGATCTTTCGGTAGCCCCGCGCGCCACCGCCCGGATGGCGGATGCCGACGCGATAAATGCGCCGGTGATTGGCCGCGGCGTCGTGCAGTCCTCGCATTGCGACGCGACGGGGCGGATGCTGCCGGAGATGTTCCTGGGGCGCATATCGGATTCCATCGGGCATCTCCTGCGCCCCTGGCGCGAACAGGTCGCGGAGCAGGCCAAGGCGCGCGGCGAGACCGTGCGGATGGGTGGGGCGGTCGTCGAATACCGCCTGATCTACCGCCGCTGGCCGAAACCCGGAGACCGCTTCGTGATCCGCTCAGGCAGCGGTTTGGTGAAGGAGAAGACCCACTCCTTCATCCACTGGGTCATCGATCCCGAAACGCGCGAGGCCTGGTGTACGACGGAAGCAGTAGCCGTCGCGCTGAATCTCGAAACGCGGAAGATCATGAGCGCGACGCCGGAGTTGGTGGCGTCGCTCGAGAAAGTCGCGCCAGCGGGCCTCGCCATCTGACGCCAGCGGAATGCACCGTCCTCTTCGTGTCTTTGTGTGATCTTCGTGTCTTCGTGTTGGAATCTTTTCTTTCGCGCTCGCAGCGTCAAAGTCTTCAACACAAAGGCACTAAGGAATACACGAAGACACTACGTCCGAGCGCTAGTTGCGAGGCGTAGGGGCCGCCCGTATGGTGGAGAGATGCAAAACACGCTTAGCCGCCGCCAGTTGTTGCTGACGAGCGCCGCCGTCCTCGCCAGCGCATGCGCGCAAGGGCCCAAGGTCTACAACATGCAGGTCAGCCGGGATGACGGCTGCACGTGCTGCAGCGCTTGGGCGGACCTCATGGAAAAGTCCGGCCGGTTCCGGATCACGATGTTCGATGCAGGCGACGCCCCGACGTTCAAGCGCAGCGTCGGCGTTCCAAGGGGCATGGGCGCCTGCCACACGGCCATGATCGGCAATTACGTGTTTGAAGGCCACGTGCCCGCAGAGGACATCCTACGCTTCATGGAAGAAAAGCCCGCGAGCGTACTCGGCCTCGTCGTTCCGGGAATGCCGCGCGGCAGCACCGGCATGGAGCAGCCCAACGGAACGAAAGACACGTTCATCGTCTATGCGTTCAAGACCGGCGGGGCGACAACCGAATACGCAACCCATTCCGGCAACGCTTAGGCGTCGGCGGATCGTACCGGCCTCTTCGTGTCTTTGTGTGGTCTTCGTGTCTTCGTGTTGGAATCTTTTCTTCTGCGCTCGCGGCGAGAAAGTTTTCAACACAAAGGCACTAAGGGAGACACGAAGACACTAAGTTCGAGAGCGCCGCTCCAGCCGCGCCCTACTTCATGCACTGGTATGACGACGCGCCGGTGCGCGTCAGATAGGTCAGCTGTTCACCTGCCTTGCAGGTCATGCCTGCGGGCAAGGGCGCCGGCGGGGGGCCGCATTTTATTTCCATGGCGCCGCTGGCCTCCTTGCGGATCGCGACGTTCGGCGCGCTGCATACTGCGCGGGGCGGGGCTGGGGCGACCGGCGGCGCCGGTATCCTTGAGGGGCCGCCTGTCAGCGCGGGGGCCGGAGCAGCGGGTGGCGGCGGGATGCGGGACGGTCCTCCGGTTGCGGGCATCGGCGGCGCGGGTGGCATTATGGGCTGCGAAATCGCGCCCGGCGCGGGCTGACCGTTGGGAAGCGACATCGGCCTTGGCGGCATGGGTTGTTGCGGCATCGCAGCGCGCGCGGCTGCCGCCTGCGCCGCCGCGATATTCGGATCTTCCGGCATGTCGCCATAGCCGCCCGGCGCCATGCCTTCGCATGCACAAAGCCCAAAGGCTGCCGCAACAGCTGCGCCCACCAGCATCCGGTTCATCTGAAATCCCTCCCGTATTCCCCACGCGCAGCATGAGACTGACCGGTCTCGAACTCAAGTCTCGCGGGCATTTGCGATGACGCGCACGTGAACCTCTCTCGACAACAGCCTTCCGCTGGGCCAGCCTCTGGCGACGATAGGCAGCCTGGCAAAGCGGCTGCCATCACCGGGGAGAAGCCCATGAAATTCCTGACCGCCGTAGCGTTGGCCGCATTCGCGCTCAGCGCCCCTGCCTTCGCACAGCAGACGCCATCGGCCCCGCCCGCAGCGACCGCGGCGTTCGACGGCAAAACCGAAACCGGAGACATAGACGGCGCGAAATTCCGCATCGACGTGCCGGTGAAGTGGAACAAGGGCGTCGTCGTGATGAACCACGGCTATTCGCCCGAGCCTCGCATCCCCGCCGCGGGCGCACCGGCTGCTCGCCTTCGCGTCTTCCTCGACCGCGGCTTTGCCGTTGTGCAGTCGAGCTATTCCAAGGGCGGCTGGGCCGTCGAACAGGCGATGGACGACAACGACAAGCTCCTCAAATACTTCAAGAAGAAATACGGCGCGGCCAAGCCGATCATCGCAACCGGCGGAGCGATGGGCACGGGCATCACCATCATGTCGGTCGAGATGCGGCCGGATCTATATGATGCGGGGCTCGCCACCTGCTGCTCCGGCCTTACGCCGCGACTTGAGAACGAGAACTGGAATTTCCAGATGCTCGCGCTGTTCGACTATTACTTCCCGAACATCCTGCCGCCGGTCGTGGGCCCGCTCAACGGCTATCAGTATTCGATCGGCGCCACCGGCGAGAATGTGAAGAAGATCCAGGCGGCGCTCGATGCCGCCCCGGACAAGGCCGAAATCTTCCGCCGCGTGTGGGGCCGCAAGAAGGAGGATGTCGCCTCCTCCGTCGCCTTTCACACCTATCTGATCCACGAGGCGCAGGAGCGTTCGGGCGGCAATCCGTTCGACAACGCCACCGTGATCTACAGTGTCGACGATGACCTTGCGAAGGTGAATGCCGGCGTGAAGCGCTTTGCGGCCGAGCCGGGCAAGAACGCCTACATGAAGAAGTGGTACACCGCCTCAGGCAAGGTGACGAAGCCGCTGTTCATCATGGAGCCGATCTACGATCCCGTGGTTCCGGTAGGCACGACCGAGGAATACATGAACATCGTGCGGCGCGTCGGCTCGGAGAAGATGGTCACCTTCCAGATCTACGACCACTCCGGCCACGGATCGGTGACCAACCCCGAAGTCGCCAACGCGTTTGATGCGTTGCTCTCGTGGATGAAGGGCGGCCCGCAGCCGCCGAGCGGCCGCGGCGTGACGATCAACGAGGCGAGGCCGGTAAGGGCTGCGTCGGCGCCGGCGCAGTAAGCCATACCCCCCACGCGCCCGGCGCGTGGGGCAGGCTCACGTCGCGCTGATCGTCCAGCCTTTGGCTTTGGCTTCTTTCTTCATGTTGGCGACGCCGGACGTGATCAGCTTCTCGAAGACCTTCATGTCCACGTCCTCGAGCTTGTTGATGTAGAGACAGCCCTTGCCCGTCTTGTACTTGCCGAGGCCCTTCAAGTGAGGCTCGGCCTCCGGCTTGCCGGCGTAGATCCCGCTGTAGATCGACAGGCTTGAGGCGCGGGGGCTGAAGCCCACCACGCAGATCGAGCCTGAATGCCCGCTGTCGTATGTGTAGTCGTACTTGCCAAAACCGACGATCGTCGGGCCCCACATCTGGGCCTTCCAGCCGGTCACCTTTCTGAACAGCTTCAGCAGCGTCTCGGCATCCTTGCGCCGCGTCTCGTTCGGCACCTTGGCGATGAAGTCCTTCACACCGACCTTGGTGGCTTTCGTCTTGATCTCAGCCATGGCTGCTCCCCGTTCTGCGCCGCATGATAGCCAGTCTGCGCGCCGGCTGGTAGGCCTTGCCCGCCGAACGACGGAGGTGATCGCATGCTCAGGGCCGCCTGCTCCCTTCTCTGCCTTCTCGCTGTCGCCCTGCCCGCCGCGGCGCAGGCAAAGCGTGTCGAAATCCCCATCAAGCAAACGGTCCTGCAGGACGATCTCGTCCACTACTCGGTAGACGTGACCGTCGGCGGCGTTCCGGTCGAAGTCATGCTGGATTCCGGCTCGGTCGGCCTGCGCCTGCTGCCTTCGGCCGTTCCGGCCGCCGCCGTCCGCAAGGCGAAGGAACAGAGCGTCTATTCCTATGGCATCGGCCTCCAGATCAGCGGCCCCTTCGCCAAGGCAACGGTCGGCGTCGGCGGGCTCGAGACCACGGCCGACGTCTACGTTCAGGCCATCGAGCGCATCGGCTGCATCGAGCGGCGCCCGAACTGTCCGGGCAACAAGGTCAGCATCAACAAGTTCCGGCTCGGCGGCCGCGCCGTGCCGGACCAGGGCTATCTTGCTATCATGGGCGTGGGGCTGAGAGGCGCGGGCGTCGCCAACCCGCTGGCCAATATCGGCGACGGCGCATGGATCATCACCCTGCCCCGGCCAGGCTCGGCCTCGCCCGGCTCGCTCGTCCTGAACCCCACCGCCGAAGACCGCGCCGGCTATACCCTCTTCAAGCTCCAGCGCCAGGTTGCCCAGACGCCCGTTGGCAAGATCGAAGGCTGGGAAGACGTGCTGCCCGGCTGCCTTCTCGACATTGCCGCCAATCGCCAGGTCTGCGCGCCGGCCATGCTCGACACGGGCCTGTTCAACATCCTCATCCGCGCCGACGACCCGAAAGCGCGCGAGGGCTGGAAACCGGGCGTGCAAGCCGCTCTTGTTTTCAACGGCCCGGGCGATCCCATCCGCACCGCACCATTCAAGATCAACAGCGACCCTGTCACACGCGTCTTCACGTCGGAGCCTGCCGGCGGCGAACCGCAAAGGCTCATGATGGGCACGCTGCCCTATTTCAGCTTTTCGGTTCTCTACGATGCCCGCGCCGGAACGATCGGGCTGAAACGGCGCACGGGCTAGGCTACTGCGGCGCCTTCAGCGCCATCATCAGCACCGGGTCGAGCCAGATGTCCGTGCCTCTGTCGTCCGAGTGGACGTTGCGGTATTTGATCGACCAGTGGAGGTGCGGCCCGGTCACGCGGCCCGTGGCGCCGGAAAGGCCCAGGAGCTGCCCTGCCTCGATTTTGTCGCCGACCTTCACATCGATCCGGCTCATGTGCATCGTCACCGACACTAGGCCGCGGCCTAGGTCGAGGAATACGCAGCCGCCTTCAAAGAACAGGTCCGGATCGGCGAGGATCACCGTGCCGGCCATCGACGCGTGGATCTCGGTTCCCGTCGGCACGGCGATATCCGTGCCGTTGTGGACGCTGGTGGAGCCTTCGCACTTCTTGGTCTTGGGCACATAGGTCCGCGTCGCGCCGAAGGACGACGACATGCCGAAATCGCTGCCCACGGGCTTGCCGATCGAGACCGGCGCCAGCGGCGGATTGAACTCTCGCAGCGCCTTGTCCTTCTTGATCCAGGCGGCCTCGGCCTTCTTCTGGTCGGCCTTGGATTGCGGCGCGATCTTCGCGCACTCCATGGTGAATTTCGAAACCGTGTCGTGGCGCTCGGCCACGGGAATGCTTGCCGTAGCCAGCACG
This sequence comes from Hyphomonadaceae bacterium, assembly GCA_035995285.1. Classification (GTDB taxonomy): domain Bacteria; phylum Pseudomonadota; class Alphaproteobacteria; order Caulobacterales; family Hyphomonadaceae; genus UBA7672. The sequence continues at coordinate 26,194 of DASYKO010000427.1, forward strand.
ACCTCGGACAGCACCGGCTTCACGCCGATAAGCGCCGGGGTTCCCTGCGTGCGCTTCAGCCCGATGACTGCCAGACCATCAGCGTCCGCCGTTGCGATGGGATTGCCGTCGAGCGTTAGCGTCGCCAGCGGCGCAGTGCGGCAGATGATCGCCCCGCCCTGTGTCGCTGCCGTGTTGCAGGTGAGTTTGGGGCCCGCGGCCACAGCTGCTGGAAGCGCCGCTTGGGATGCCTGCTGGGGCGCCGGGTCAGCCACCGCCACCCTGCCGCACGCCGCAGCAAGAAGGAGGGCCGCCCCCGCCATCCCCCAGCGCATCACGCTCTCCCGTTGACCTGCTTCCATCGCGTCAGCGCCGTCTCGGCGTCGAAATACGCTTCCTGGAGATCGACATTCCAGTAGCGCAGATCCTCGACCGGAATCTTCTTGCGGGTGACGGCGCAAACCACGAAATTCCCATCCTTGAGAATCTCAAGGTCGCAATCCTTGTAGCGAAGCTTGGCTTCGCCAGGCAGGGAACCGGGTGTGAACGCATCCATGGGCCGTATATGCCAACAATCCGCGGCAAAGTTAAGGCCGCAGCGGCGCCGGAATTCCGGGTTTTCACGGAGGTCAGACGTCGACCCGTTCGACGTCGATCTGGTTCCGGCCGCGCGATTTGGCCCGGTAAAGCGCCTCGTCGGCCCGCTTCAGCATGGAATCCAGCGTATCGTCCGGCGGGTAAACCGTCGCCACGCCCCTGCTCATGGTAATGCGCAGCGCATCGCCGCGGCCGATCGTGAAGGGCTCGGACTCGATCAGATGCCGCAGGCGTTCGCCGGCCTGCTGGGCCAGGGCCTGGTTGGTGTCGGGCATGATCACCACGAACTCTTCCCCGCCATAGCGGCAGGCC
>DASYKO010000428.1:0-18663 GCA_035995285.1 Hyphomonadaceae bacterium
ACGGTTGCGCTGGGCAGGACGCGGCGCATGGCTTCGATGCGCTGCACGCCGATGCGGCCGAGGCTGCCGCGCGCCTTGTCCTGCAGCTCGGTGCAGATCTCCAGCGCGTGTTGGTTATCGAGCGTCGCGGCGTTGAGGCCGGACGCTTGTTCTTTCTTGCGACCGTCCGCCCAGTCCCGGGCCAGCTTCTTGGCTAGCCAGGATCCTGCGAAGATCGCCAGACCTGTGACGGGTTCGACCACCCTTAGCCCCCTAAGGCAACGCGGGAAGCTATATCCCTCGATTCCAGCTTTTCAAGCGAGATAGGCTGTTCAGGCGAATTTACGTGACGTGCCGGAACGGCAACTGACTGGGAATGCTCAAGGTCTGCGCATTTACGATGTGTTCGCAGGTCAAAATCGGAACAACGCTGTAAGTGGAACGACACCATCCACCCCCCACCTGTCGTTCGTCGTTCGAATTGGTCCCCCGGACCAATTCGCCCGCTTCGCGGGCCACTCCTTACCCCTTCGGGCGGGCGGGACCGCGTTGGTCGAGGAATTTCAATCATAGACTCAACCTCTATTGCTTGACCGGTTGTAAGTACGCGCAACACGGTCCCGCCCGCCCGAAGGGGGGCGGTCAGGTGGGGGGTGGGTGAGCTGGTTCCGACCTTGCGATTCGATTCCGAATTCGAGCGCCGTGCTCTAGCCGGGCTCTTCGTGCTTGGCGTTTCGGGGCGGCGTGCCTGCAGCATGAAGTGACCCCCTCCCCGATTTCACTTCGCGGAAATCGGTCCTCCCGCTCTCAGAGAGATGATTGGCAGGGGGAGGAAGGCTCGCGGCGGCCTCGCGGCGTGCGAGGCGGCGGGCGTGGCGCAGGACATAGGCCTCGCGATAGCGGATGGCGCGGCGCAGGGCTTCGATGCGGTGGGCGTAGGGGATGGCGCAGCGAGAGGCGCGGGGTTCGGGCCTGGGGGTCTTGCGGGGGCGCGTGCTTGCGCGCTGATCCCGGCTCTCGGGGAGCGACATGGGGAAGGAGACTTTCCACGTCAGCGGATCGTGGCGGCAGGTGGGGCGGAAACGCGGCATGTCCTCCGCCGATGCAGGCGGCGGCAGCGGTTGGCGCGGCCGTGGCGGGCGGAGGTTGAGGAGGGAGACGTCCACGTCGCGGGCGCCGGCGCGGATGGCGCGGCGGACGACGTCTTCGAGATTGCGTAGCCAGTAGCCGAGCGCCCTGTGCTCCAGCGCGCGGATGAAGACCCAACGCACGAGATCGACAGGATGGCCGAAGCCGAGGACCAGGTCCTGCCACAACTGGATCGCCTGCTCCCACAGGCTGGGTTCGGAGTTGCGCGTGGGTCTGGGTGGTTGCGGCTGCGGGGACCAGACATAGTCCCGCGGATAGAAACGCGAGCCGTCCTCGCCGACGACGCGATCGCGTGCATCGCGCACCCTGCCCTGTTCGTCGCGGCGGAGTTGCTCGCCTGGTCTGCCGTATCCCGGAATGTTGCTCATGCGCGGCCCGTTCGTGTTGTTCGAACCGGATTATCGACTCAGGTTTTGGGGGCGCCGGGGGAATTATTTTTCGCACCACTAGTTGGGGACTGCGGAAAGCGTGGTGGGACAAGGGGTTGGGCGGCGGTGAGTGGCGGGAATGGGCGCGCTAACTGGTGGGATGGAATTCGCAATGAGGGCTGTGGAGGTGGATTAGCGCGCGCGATCCAAAGCGGGTATACCGCGCCCACAGGGTTGGCGCCGTGATCAAACATAACGTCCTGAAAATTCTCGCGACGATAGCGGTGGCGTTGCTTCTTCCGGCCGCTTCTGCGCAGCAAGCGCCTGCGCGTGATGCTGCTTCGGACCAGGAGGCTGCAGCCCCGCAGGGCGAAAGCGTGATCGTCCCCGGCAAGCTATCCCGGAAGTCGGTCTACAAGTTCTTTCAGCAGCTCGTCACGAACGACCTGTGTCCGCGAGGCGCCTGGACGCCTCGAGGCCACTCTTGCGCCGAGCTCACCTACGACGTGTTCGACAGCAGCGGGAAGCATCTCGGGCAATGCAACATTCCGATCTTTCGGCTCTACGAGAACCGGTTTGAATACATCGTGCTCACGTTTGAGAAGTTCGATTGTGCGAACCAGAAGGCCATGAAGGACCTTGCTCCCGTCCACCTCGCGGAAATCCTGCAGCCCCGGACGGCGGACGGGACCATCCTCAAGAAGGCTTCGATCATGGGACTTCGTCAGGCAAGAGAGCTTTGCGAGACTTCAAGCGACCTTTGTGTCGAGCACCTGTTCGATCACACCAAACAGTTGTCGCAAAAAGCTCTCTTTGCACTCTGGGATGGCCGTGGCGCGCGTGGTCCGCGGTAATTGAGGCTGTCCCGAGCGGCAAACGCACGACGAACGGTGGGCAACCAGATCGTCAATTCGTCCCGTCCTGCTGGGCCAGCCAATTCTTCAACTGGATCAGACTCGAAGATATGACGCTCGTTCTTTGATGGATGTAGCTATAGAGAACCGTGGTCTCCTCGCATCCATCCAGGAAGGCCCGTATCTCCGATCGCACCCAGTCAGGCGCCCTGGGCCATACTGTTCGGAAATCCGGGGTCGTGCTCAATAGCTCGATCATGCCGCCGACGGCCTCGGCCCTTGTATAAAAGCCTGAGGCATATCCGTCTGTTATCGTTCGCAAGATGTCGTCGTCGCTCTGGTCCCACAAACTCATTGCCGAGCCCCGCGTTCAACCGTTTCGCCTCGCAGCCCAGATTCACTCAGGCCACACCTATTCGCAAGCGTAACGCAGAGCCGTCTGAGCAATGACCGGAAATCGCCGAAGTCGGTCATAGTGGCGAGGGACGCTTGCCGCTCCAGTACCGCCGTTCGACCTCGGCTTCTTCGTCGGGCTCCTCACAGGGATCCTCCACGGAGATGTATCGAGGCGACCAGTCCAACGAGCCGATGGCAATTACCGATTTGTCCAAAAGCAAATCGTCCACGAAACGCCGCACCGCTTGCTCTACTGTCGTGCCGAAGTGACTAGCGAGCATATCGCCATGCGTATGCCACGCGGAACCTTCGAAGCCGAGCGTCACATCTGCTTCCTCCCAAGCAACAACAAAAACCAGCTCACCGTCAGGTGAGACGTAACGCTCTTCTTTCGTCATTTGGGAGCTGCGCCTCCGTTTGAGCAGAGTGGTGTACCGTATAATTAGGGTCTGCAATGGGCCAGATTTGCCCGTCCGCCCAACCCTCCACGAGCGACCGGACCTCGCCGAGAGCGGACCTCAGGCCACTATACCCATGTGACGCGTCGGACCCTTTCAGAATACGAGCGAAGCATGCCCCCGGCGAGCTGAGACAGCCGCAAAATTGCTTTCGAGTGTTCTGAACGTGTGGACGAGAGCGCGAGCGGCGCCCTGCGCAGCTTCGATCCGGGCAGACTGCTCAAACAGGGAAAATGTGTTCATGAAGGCGAGCTCTGCCGCGATCTCGAGTTTTCGCTGATCTACCTTGGACGTCTTTTCGAGCAAGGCCTCCAATTGCTGAGGCGGCTTCACCGAGAAGCCCCAGTAACCGATCAGCCCTTCGCATGGCAGCATCTGGCGTATTCCCAGAAGGGCGGGATGCTCCTTTTCCGGCGTCGCCAGCACATCGCGGAGCTCATAGAAGTTCTCTCTGGTTACATCGCCTTTGATATTTTCGAGCAACAGCAGGAAGTCGTCTTGCTCGAATGGCGCATCGAGACTCACCAGCGCGACAACGCGGTCAATGTCGTCCCGGGCGAACGTGAATTCGTGCAGTCCTGAAATTCCCACTGCCGCCTCGCGAACATCGGTCGCTGTAGCTTTCGTCATGCTGCGGGACTGTCAATAAATATCCAGCGCTGGATGTAACCGGGGCGGCGCCTGAACCGGACAGGAGAAGGAATGCGATGTCATGGCCGGGCGAGCGCGGCAGACTATTCTCATGATCGCCAGCCATGCCGGCGAGTGCCCGACACTGGGAAGTGACAGATGGGAGGTGGCAGATGAAAGCGATCGTGGTGACGGACAAGGCCGCGGGAACGGCCGGGATGAAGCTGGTGGAGCGGCCGGAACCGCGGGCAGCGATAAATGACGTCGTCGTCGAGGTTCATGCGTCGGGGTTCGTTGGGACTGAGCTGACCTGGCCCTCGACTTGGACCGATCGGCTCGGCCGTGACCGTACGCCGTCGATCCCCGGGCACGAGCTGGCCGGAGTGGTCAGCGCGCTCGGCTATGGCACGCGAGGGCTGTCGGTGGGACAGCGCGTGTTCGGCCTCACGGACTGGTCGCGCGACGGCACGCTGGCGGAGTATGTCGCCGTCGAGGCGCGCAACCTCGCGCCGCTGCCGGGCGATGTCGACTTCACGGTGGGCGCGAGCCTGCCGATCTCGGGCCTGACCGCCTGGCAGGGATTGTTCGAGCACGGCCGAATTCAGGCTGGGCAGAGCGTCCTTGCGCACGGCGCGGCCGGCGCCGTCGGGTCGATGGTGGCGCAGCTTGCGCGTGAGGCGGGCGCCTACGTCATCGGAACCGGACGCGGCGCCGACCGGCAGACGGCGCTCGACTTCGGCGCGAAGGAGTTCGTCGACCTCGAGAAAGACGCGCTGGAAGATGTCGGCGACGTCGACCTGGTGTTCGATGTCATCGGCGGCGAGATCGGGAAGCGGTCCGCAGGCCTGGTTCGGGCCGGAGGAACGCTGGTGTCCATCGTCGGACCGCCCGAGGCGCGGCCCGCCGACGGCCTGGTGGTCGACTTCGTTGTCGAATCCGATCGCGCGCAATTGAGGGAGATCGTCCAGCGGGTGCGGGACGGACGGTTGCGGACGAATATCGGCAATATCTCGACGCTGGACAATGCCGTCGCCGCCTTCAACCCGGCGGGGAAGATCAAGGGCAAGACGATCATCCGCGCTCGTCCGTGAGGACAGGTTCTGAGGCCGCCGCCGCTCAGCGCACCTTCTGCTTTTCCTTCGGAGCGGAGACGGGCTTCGCCTTGGCCTTGGTCTTGGCTTCGAACCTGGGCTTGGGCATGAGGCGGAAGCGGGACTGGCACCAGGCGAAGTCGATGCCGATATCCAGCAAGGCGTCGGAGCGTCCGCAGGGACACGCAAATTCCATCACGGCGAGGACACGATAGGCCTCTCCGGCGACGAGGGGCACGGGCTCTCCCGTGACATGGTTCGGCGCGGCGTTGACGCAAAGGACCAGATCGCCGGGGCCGACAGCATCGCTCATGGCTTGTCTCCCATAACGTGAGGGGGAGGATAGACTTAGGGCGGCAGGCGGCAAGCGGCATTGCGTCGGGCCCTGCGGCAAGCGCACGAGCGTTACGGGCGTTTGGCCTTCAACAGATGGCGGAAGAACATCAGCCACGCGAAGGCTATCGCAGGAAAGAATACCGCGGCGACAAAGCCGTAGAACAGAAACCAGCCTTCCCAGGGCATGTGGGTCGCCACGTAAGCAATCCATGCCAGCGAGGCTGTCGCCCAGATGCCTGTCGAAAGGCGCATGCCGCAATCATAGACGGCGAAGCGGGCGAGGCAAGGCGTGGACGTGGCCCAATGAAATGGCCGGAAGAAGACCTATCGCTTCACTTCGACCCAACCCCGATCCGTCCAGCGGAAGACTTGTGCTGACACGGGGGCGGCGGCCTGGGCAAACATCTGCGCGGCAAGAGTGGACAGCGCATCGACGTCAATCGCGTTGGCGCCCCGCGCATACAGCACGCTATCGGCGCCGGGCGCAGCGATGATGAGACCGCCCCACCTTTGCGCCAGAGGCGCCCAGTCTTCCGGGGTGAGGAGATACGCAGTTACATCATCGCCGTTCTGAATGATGCCGATGCTCTTGTCCGGAAGGTCTTTCCACTGGGAGGCAAGCGGCGCCAGCGCGCTTTGCGCATTGCGTTTGCACGCCACGAGCGCTGTCGGCTGGTCCAGCTTCAGCGGCTCAAGTTCCGAAGCCATCACCGGCCGGCGGCCCTGAGGCAGATCGCGATAGCAGACGCTGAGGAGATCTCCGATCAGCGGTTCGGATACGAAGCTGTCGGAGGCGCCCATCTGCGCGCGCATCTTTTCCAGATAGCTGCGCGAGCGGACGACGGCGAGCAACTGGCCGGGCGAAGACGGCACGGTCTCGAGCATGTAGGACGCGGCGCGCTGGGCGTAGGTGTGAATGGCCGCATCACAGCTTTGCGCTCCCTGGGCGCACGCGGTGTGGACGGATCCAATTGCAACCGAACGGGTTTGACCGCCGAAGGTGATATCCAGGCCGTCCGGATCGGGCGCCGTGACCGTCGTCCCCGGCAGGGTTGCGCGGATTTCTGCGGCAAGCCGGTCGGCGACCGTGCTGGCCTGAGCTGCGGCGCTGCCTGGCCATGCGAGACCCGACAATCCGAGAACAACGGCAACCGATGGAAACAACCAAGTCCGCATGCCGCCCCCTTCCCGTTCGATGAAAGTCTAGCTCTGTAGCCATCGCCAGGCAAAGGGGCGAAGCGTGGTCATTCAAAAGAACCGCCGGGGCCAGCGACAGCTGAGGCTTCCATTAACGCTAGAGCCGGGCGTCGGGGTGGCACCAGCCAGCAAAGAAATCCATTACTTCCATGACGAGGTCTTCGGCGGGTTCATTGTCGGCCTCACGAAGCTCGGCCCTGAACTCTTCCAAGGCTGAGAAGATTGCCTCTCTGTCGATGCCGGAAGCGATCATTTCCCTGGCCTGCTGATGGAGTTCGCCCAGGCTTTTGCCAGCGTGCACAGACTCTCTAAGGGGATCGAACCATGAGGCCATCGCCGATCCTAGAATCGATCGGCCATGCCGGGCAATGTCTGCTCAGGGCCAAACCCGATCTTCCTAAAACCACCGGGCCGACGGCTGAGCCCTATCCGCCGCGCACTTTCTCGGTGAGGAAGTGTCTGCCCTGGCGGTCTTCGATTTCGATGACCCAGAGGTCGCGGTCGGCCTTGAGGCGTTTACCAATCAGGGCGTCGACGCCGCCTTCGTCGGCGGGCTGCAGGATCTCGAAGTCGCCGGCGCCGTCTGGGTCGAAGGCGGGGCCGTAGAGGCGGGCCTGGCCGCGGGCGGTGGTTACTTTCACGAGGACGTCGCCGCGGTCTGCATCGCCCTTGTGGACGATCATGGCGAAGGCGCCGGCTGTCTCAGCGCGGCGCACAAGGGCGGAAACCCAAAGGTGGGACGGAATCGCTCTCGGCATGACGGGCTCTTTACCACGATTTCGCCGAGTGGCGCCCGGATTGCACCTCTGTAAGGAACACCGCTGTTAACCCGTGTGGCGACACTGATGCTGGCCCTTCTCTCCCACTCGATCTTCGACGCCGTGGCGAGCATGCCCTCGCCCACCGATGTGCGCACCGGCGTCTATGTGATGGCGGGCATTGCTGGGCTGCTGGTGAGCGGGATCATCTCCTGCGTCAAGGAAATGCAGAGCGCCAAGGCCGACGCCAGAATCTGCTAAGCAAGGTGGGCTTGCTAGGCGTACACTCATCCTAAAGGTGAATGAGCGACAGTCGGGGGTCATGACCTCCCGTCTGTTAACCTCTTTGCTTGCAGCGGTCTCTCTCGCCGCGCCTGCTTTCGCCGATGCCGGCGTGAAGGCGGTGGAGCGCGCTTTCCTCGAGCGCGCGGCGATGACTGCGTCGGACAAGAACTGCAACCTGTTTACCGATGGCGAGCGGCTGGCGCTCAAGGCCGGGCTTTACCAGTCCGAGGGCGAGCTCTTGCGCGCGGGCAAGGACCCGCAGGAGATTGCGGACATCACTGAAGAAGTCCGCGCGCATGCGAAGTCGCTGGGCTGTAGCCATCCGTCGGTGATGGAAGTCGCGGCGACGATCCGTTCGAGCTATCGCGTGTTCGCCAAGACGACGTCGCTCGACTATGCGGCGAAGAATTCCACGTGGGAGACATCCCGCTCGAAGCACGATGCCTGGTCGGTCAAGCAGACCGACAAGAAGAGCGGCGTGATCATCGGCCTGCGCCGGGAGGATCCGGAGAAGGCGGAGGAATTCATCTTCGCCATCGCTGTGCCCTATGACGACAAGCCGTCGTCCATCGTTCAGCTGAACCTGCGCGATGTGAAGAAGATGGCCGACCCGTGGCTGGGCAAGCTGCTCTCGCCCAAGGGCGACCTGCAGCCGGCCGCCCGCTCCGTCTCCCGGCCCGAATGGGCGGGGAAGATGACCGAGTGGGAGGACAATGTCGGCGACTGGTACAATGTCTATTTCCTCTCGAAATCCGCGGTGGAGCGGCTGGAGCTGCTTGATCCGCGCGAGGCGATCGAGGTCGAGCTGACGCCGAATGCGCATGCCAAGGACCAGACGCCGAAGAAGATCGTCTTTGAAATCGGCGATTTCCGCGCAGCGCGCGCTTTTGCAATGATCCCCGCGCCGGTCTACGCCGCGCCGCCGGAAGCTGCGCCCGTGGAGGCGCCCAAGGGCGGGCATCACTAGGGCGCAGCGCGCTCCGAGATTGTCCGCTCGCAACTCATCTATCGGAACGACACCATCCACCCCCCACCTGTCCGCCCCCCTTCGGGCGGGCGGGACCGCGTGGTGCGAGTTGGACAAAGAACGATCAGGGTAAGTTGCAGCAACAGGGTCCCGCCCGCCCGAAGGGGGGCGGACAGGTGGGGGGTGGCTCAACGTTCAAGATGACTGTGGTTCGGGAATGCGCCCCTAGACCGGGCCGTTAAGCATGGCCTAGACTCGCCCTACCCGCTTGGGAGGGTCTTTCATGCTTCGCCTGCATCACGCGCCGCGTTCGCGCTCGTCCCGCATTCTCTGGCTTCTGGAGGAACTCGGGGCGGACTGCGAGATCGTCTATACCAACATCTCGCGCATGGATGATTCAGGCGAAGAGGACGAGGCCAATCCGCACCCGGACAAGAAGGTGCCTGCGCTCGTTCACGATGGGCATCTGGTCACCGAGTCTTCCGCGATCGTGCTTTACCTTACCGACCTGTTCCCGCAGGCGGGCATCGGGCCGGTGAACGGCGATCCCAAGCGCGGGGAATATCTCACCTGGCTGTTCTACTATTCCGGCGTGATCGAGCCGGTGGTGACGTTCGAGACTGCGGGGCTGGGCGATCACCCGCAACTCATGCGCACCTTCCGCGGCAAGTCGGAGATGGAGCGCCGGCTGATGGATGCGCTCAAGCACGGCCCTTACCTGCTGGGCGAGAAGTTCTCGGGCGCGGACATACTTGTGGCGAGCCTGGGCGCCTGGGCCCGAAGCATGCTTCCGACAGGCAAGCTGGTGGATGACTATCTGGCGCTTTGTAACAGCCGCCCTGCCCTGCGCGCGAGTTTTGCGAAGGACTCTCCCAGGTAGGCGAGTTCCCCTCGCCATGGCCCCGTTCCTGCACCAGCCTCCACGGGGGTGTGCAGGCGCCTAAGGTCCAGCCCGGTTAACGTTGCCGGCCTCGCCCGGGTCCGGCATCCCCACCAGTTTTTTGAAGGCCCGGGGTGGTGCTCAACAATATCCAGAACCTGCGAGCGATCGCAGCTTACTCGGTGGTGGTCTACCACTGCCTGATCCGCTTCCTGCATCCGGGCGGCCTGGAACTCTCTTACATCGACATGCTGAGCGGGGGCGTCGACCTCTTCTTCGTCATCTCCGGCTTCGTCATGGTTCACACCACGAAGGAAGATGAGAGCGGTGCGTGGTTCATGACCAAGCGCGTCGCCCGGATCGTGCCGCTCTACTGGTGCGCCACTGCGCTCGTTCTGGTGATGGTCTATTTCCGCGACTGGACGTTTCCCGGCGCGCTGCTGACGCCGCAGGCGATTGCGTCGAGCTTCTTCTTCATCCCGCATTTTAATGCAGCCGGACATCTCTATCCGGCGCTCGGCGTGGGCTGGACGCTGAACTACGAGATGATGTTCTACGTGCTGTTCGCGCTGTCGATGCTGTTGCCCGCGCGGGCGCGGCTGGCGGGCGTGGTGAGCCTGATCACTGTCGTCTTCTTCGCGGCGACCTTCGCCGGGCCGTCCGTGGTCCACGAGTTCTATGGCAATCCGATCGTGTTCGAGTTCGCGGCGGGATGCATCATCGCCTATGCGCTGCGCCTCAAGGCGGTGGCGAACTTCGTGCGGAAGACGCCGATGTGGCCGCTGGCGATCGGCGCCGTCGCCTTGCTGCTGCTGGACGTGACGTTCGAGCCGATGAGCTGGGGTTCGGCTTACCGCATCGGCATTCCATCCGTGGCGCTGGTTTTTGCTGCAGCTGCGCAGGACATGCACCGCACGCGCGCACCCGCATCGCTGATGACCCGGCTGGGGGACGCAAGTTATTCGGCCTACCTGCTGCACCCGATCGTGATCGTGGCGGCGGTGGTGGTGTTTGACCACTTGCTGGGTGATGGCTTGGCGAACGGCATTGCCGTGCTGGTCGCGACGCTGGTCGTTACGGCAATTATTTCGCTGTACTCGCTGCGCTTCTTCGAAAAACCCACCGCGAAATTCGTGCGCGGTCTGGCGCAGGGGCTGGGCCTCAAGCCGCCGCGCAGCGACCTTAAGGCGCCTCAGGTGTTGACGCCGCAACCCAATCCATGATGCTCAATGCATGACGCTGAAGAGGCGTCCAGCGTAGAGGCGGCGGACATGGCCGACATCGTCAATCTCAACGACCGCCGCAAGCGCCGCGACCGCGAGCAGCGCAAGGCCGAAGCAGAAGCCAAGCGCATCCTGTTCGGCCGCACCAAAGGCGAAAAGCAGAAGCAGGAAAAAGAGCGGACGGCTGACGTGCGCAAGCTCGACGGGGCGCGCCGCGAGAAGGACCAGGATCGGGATTAGCTATCGGGCCTGAATGCTGGCCTTGGCCGGGCGCCGCCCTTGCACGCCACCCTCCGGGAACCGGGGGGATATCATGACCAACATAGAGGCACTCATTGCGAAGCTTCCGCCGAAGGAGCAGCACGGCAGCCGGCCTCGCTGCCTTGTGCTGACGCACGGCTCTGATGCGGAGGTGGCTGCGCGACTTAACGAGATGCTTGGGGACCACGGATGGGTTGATCCGGCGGCGCGTGGGTGGGGACCACGCGGCTTTGACGAGCCTGAGGAACACCAGCTGCACCAATCGGCGCTTCTTCCTCCCTCCGCGTGCGAGGACCTCTCCAAATGGTGGTTCAAGAAGCGGTCTGGCAGGGCCAAGTCTCCGACGTGGGACCTTGTTGTGCGGGCAAGAATTAGCGGCCGGGACGGGTTGGTGCTGGTCGAGGCCAAGGCGCACGAAAAAGAGCTCAGTGACGACGGAAAGCGCTTTACCGAGACATCCAACGCGGCGAACCACGAGCGGATCGGCGACGCCATCGAGGAAGCGCGTGTGGAGTTGGAGAAGCTGCGGCCGGGATGGAGTATCTCGGCTGGCTCCCATTACCAGCTTGCCAACCGGTTTGCGTGGGCCTGGCGGCTGGCCTCTAGCGGCGTGCCGGTGGTGCTGGTCTACCTCGGTTTTACCGAAGCGGATGAGATGAGAGAGAAGGGCTACAAGCCCATCCGCGATGGCGAGCATTGGTCAGGCGTGGTCGACGACTACTCCCGCGGACTCGTGCCGAAGGATATCTGGGAGAAGAAGCTCGATGTCGCCGGCACGCCCTTGATCGCGCTGAAGTTCACGCTGGCCATCAGTCTGACGGGTTGAGTTACGGGAACCGTCCCTGCGCTTTGAACTTTCCTGCCCACGCCTCGTAGTCCGTCGGCTGTTTCTCGGTGCGCAGCCCGTCTTCCACGAAACGCACCCAGGGCTGGGCGCTGCTGGTCCAGATATCGCCAACCGGCTCGACCCAGCTTGTATCATCCAGCGTGCCCGCGCGCAGGCTGAGTGCGCCTCTGGATGGGGTCGAGCCCTGCGCGATACGGCTGCCGCAGGCGCCGCAGAACATGCCGAAGCGGGTGACGCCGGCGTCGGACTGCCACTCGATCCTGGCGGGCTGGCCTTTGGTGAAGGCGAAGGACCGCTCGATGATCGTAACGGAGACGTTGAAGGCGCTGCCGCTGGTCTTCTGGCAGTTCTTGCAGTGGCAATTGTAGACCATCAGAGGCGCCGCGCTGAACTCGTAGCGCAGTGCGCCGCAATGGCATCCACCGACCAACGGCAACTGGACCATCATCGCCTCCTGTTCTCTGGCTGTTTATATCGTAGTTCGCGCGACGTTGCGCAGCGCGGCGCGCGCGATTGCTGACAGATGTTGTCAGACAAAGCGCGATGCGGCGGAAATGCTCAATCAACGCGCCCAACTGTCGGCAGAGCTAGGTTCCACACCCCCCACCTGTCCGCCCCCCTTCGGGCGGGCGGGACCGCGCGGATGGAATTGGACAAAGAACGATCAGGGTAAGTTGCAGCAACAGGGTCCCGCCCGCCCGAAGGGGGCGGACAGGTGGGGGTGGATGGTGTCGTTCCGGCGGGCGAGATTGGACCGCAGCTTCTCAGCGATTCGATGCGTTTGCTTCAACCCACGCTCAGCGCCAGGATCCGGCTGATCTCTCGCACTGGCCGCTTGGTCTGGGTGCGCCACACATTGAACGCGGCCTGCACGGCGGCGAGGTCCTTCTTGGATGTGGGCTCCTTGCTAACCACGCCTTCGCGGATCAGCGCCTTCACGACGTCGCCGGAGAGGATGAAGGCATCCCAGCCTTCGAAGCGGAGGAAGTATTGGCATGTCGCGCCGCCGAGCCGCGAGGCGTGTTTGTGCAGGTGAGCCATCAGGCCGATCTGGTCGGTCTCCGGCCAGCCCGCTAGGAATTTCCCGAACGAGCCATGCTCCTTCGCGGTCGCAACAACGAATCGCGCGTTGTCTATTGTCGCCATGATCTTGGCGCCGTTGCGCACAATTCCCGTGTCCTTGAGGAGACGGTCGACGTCTTCGTCAGTGAACGCTGCCACGCGCTTCGGCTCGAATTTGAAGAACGCTTTCTCGAAGCCGGGCCATTTCTTGTCGATGACCTCCCAGGAAAAGCCGGACGAAAACACCGCCTTGGCCATTCCCGCTAGGTAACGTGCGTCCTTTTTTCCCACCAGATCCGTGTCGATCTGCCACTCGGCAAGCAGCTTGTTAAGGCCCTTGGGCCCATCATGATGCTTGGCGGCGAGAGACTCGATCTTGTCGAACGACTTCATCGTGCACACCTGATCAGGGAAGCAGCCCGGGAGACCGCACACATGATGCGTATCCAGCCGATCTCCACAAGCGTGATGCTTGTCATGATGGCGATCGTCCTTCTTACGCCGGCCGTAATGAGCCTGCTCGCCCCGCAGGCGTAATTCGCGCCGAGCCGTGTTGGAGCGCCGAAGCTTAGCGGAATCGGGCCAAGTCTTAAGCCAATCGATCAACTTTACCCTGCGCGCTCTAACCGGGCGGAAATGACGTGCGGGCATTATCCACGCATTGCGGCCATGACGGCGGCCGCTGCGGGGATGAAAATGAGCTTCGGCAAACGCAGCCCGGGAAACGACAACCCGCGTCCTCCACCGCCTCCGCCGGTTGATTCCGAGACCCGCGAGCGCCCCTCCCCCGCCGCCGGGATGCGCATGAGCGTGGCAGGCGCCGGCGCGTTCGATGCGCGCTTTGCCGTGCTGGCCGTCGGCGTGATGGCCATTGCCGCCGCGGGCGCGTTTGCCGTCTCGATGATCGGCGGCTCGTTCGTCAAGGTCCGCCCGGTTGCGGAGATCGTGACGGGACTCAATCGCGAGCAGGTGAAAGCCGCCCTCGCCCTCGAAGCGCTGCCCGACAAGCACGGGCAGGTGTTCATGGCGACGCTGAAGGCGAGCTTCCCTTCGGAGCATGACAAGCTGCTGGGCCAGATGGCAGAGACCGCCATGCGCGGGGGCGACCGCAACACGCTGGCCATCGACGTCAACGAATGGCTCCTGCCCTTCGCGATACAGAACATGTCCAACCTCGGCCGCACGGGCGCTGCCGGGTTCGACTTTGCACTCGAGACGGCCGATGCCGGCCTCGATTATGTCTCCCACACTGCAGGTGGATGCACGGCGCAGACACTCACCGGTCCGCAGAGCGTGTTCTCCGATCCCAACCGGATTCTCGCGGAGTTTTCCTACGGCACGAAGGCCTATGAATTCAACATCAAGACCTCGACCCGGCTGGTCGCCCTCGCCGACGCCGGCCGGAGCGCGCCCAGCGTGGCCGCCCAGCTGACGCCGCAGGACGAGGCGGCGCTGCAGAGCGCCATGATGTCCCTGATGATGGACCGCGACGTGATGACTCTCGTCCAGAGCGGCATGTCGCGGAATGCGAGCGGCGGGGTGAATATCGACAGCGAAGCGCTTTATCGCATCGACATCTGCAAGATCGGCCACACGGCGATCGACCGGCTGCGCAAGCTTCCCCCCGACACCAAGGCGCGCGTGTGGGGCGTCGGGATGAACGAGCTGCGCAAGATGGTGGGGCCGAACGGCTTCCAAATGCCGGCCCCTGGTCAGTTCGGGCCGGGCCAATACCCGTCGGCGCAACGCGGTATCGACCAGCTCTCGCTGCAATAGGCCACAACCGCCATTGCAAGCGTTCCTCGCCTCGGCCAACGTAGTCCTGAGGATACGGGGCAGATGCTCAGCAAGGGCGATGATTTTCCAATCCACCAGACGCCGGAGCCGGTCGCCTTCGCCGGAACCGACCGCAATTTCTATGACCGCTATTTCTTCAACGGCTCGCGCGCCGATGGCTCGGGGTTCTTTGCCGTGGCGTTCGGCGTCTATCCGCATCTGAACGTGGCCGACGCCCACATCAGCGTGCTGCGGGGCGAGGAGCAGCTGTGCCTGCACGCTTCGCGCGAACTGGGCATGGAGCGGATGGACCTGAAGGTGGGGCCGATCTCCATCGAGGTGATCGAGCCGCTGAACTCGCTGCGCATCCGGGTGGATGGCGAAGGGTGGAAGGCGGATCTGGTGTGCGAGGGCCGATCCTTCCCGATCCAGGAGCCGCGCTTCACCAAACGCAATGGCCCGCGCGTGGAGATGGACTTCACCCGCTTTACGCAAGCGATGCGCTGGAGCGGCTGGATCGAGATCGACGGCAAGCGGGAGGAATATGGCGCGGGCTCGGTCGGCGTACGCGATCGTTCGTGGGGCGTGCGGGAAATCGGCGAGCGCGATCCGCAGCCGCGCGTGCCGAAGGAAGCTCGGCAGTTCTAC
Organism: Hyphomonadaceae bacterium; assembly: GCA_035995285.1. GTDB lineage: Bacteria > Pseudomonadota > Alphaproteobacteria > Caulobacterales > Hyphomonadaceae > UBA7672. The sequence continues at coordinate 15,166 of DASYKO010000428.1, forward strand.
TGGCTGTGGTCGCCGACCAACTTCCCGAACCTTGCGCTCTATTACCACGCCAACGAGGACGAGGCGGGCAAGCCCTGGAATACGCGCTGCCTGCTGGCCATGGATGGCGCGGGACAGGGCGAGCATCTGGAGCTGCATTCTGCGCGCATGAGCATGGTGTGGGAGAGCGGCAAACGCTTTGCCAAATCCATGGTGCTGGATGTGAAGGATCCATCCGGCCGCGACCATCGCGTGACGTGGACGCCGATCGCCAATTTCCACATGAAGGGCATCGGCTATCTGTCGAAGGAATGGCGGCACGGGCTCTACAAGGGCAAGCTGCTTGTGGAACGTGAAACGTTCCGGCCGGCGGACCTTGATCCTCTTGCCGCCACCAACGTGCATATCGAGGCGATCTGCCGGGCGCGTCATGAAGGCGGCGGGGCGTCGAGCGAGGGCATCGGCACGTTTGAGCAGCTGGTGATCGGGCCGCACACGCCATCCGGGTTCACGTCTTTCCTCGATGGCGCCGGCTGATGCTGACGGCGGAGGAGACAGAGCGGCTCGGGCAGTTTCTGGCGAAGGCGCTGCACGCCGAGACGTGCCGCATCATCAATGTCTCGCGCATCCATGGCGGGGCGAGCCGGGAGACGCTGCGGTTCGATGCGGTGACGCCGGAACGCATGCTCGGGCTTATCCTGCGCCGTGATCCGCCATCGGAAATGATCGTGACGGAGCGGCGGATCGAGTTTGCGGCGCTGCGATCCTTCCACGACAGCTGCCGTGTGCCGGTGCCGCGGCCGATTGCGCTGTGCGAGGACGACAGTGTGCTGGGCCGGCCCTTCATGGTGATCCGGCGGATCGACAATGCCGGTGTCTCTCAGGCTTTCACGCCCGATCCGTATGGCGAGCATCGCGAGAGGATTGGAGAGCGCTTCTTCCGCATTCTCGGCGCGATCCATGCGGCCGACGCCGCTGCCAGCGATCTTGCAGCAGCGGTGAAAACGCCAAGCCCACGCGCGTGCTGGTCGCGGGAGCTGGATCATTGGGAGGGCGTGATCGAGGCGAATGCGCTCGAGCCGCAGCCGATTGCGCTGGCGGCGATTCGGCGCTTGCGACGGGCGGCCCCTCCGGCGCCGAAGCGGCTGGCGATCGTGCATGGCGATTATCGCACGGGGAACTTCCTGCATGATAGCGCGGGATCGATCAACGCAATCCTCGACTGGGAGATGGCGCATATCGGTGATCCGCATGAGGATCTGGCGTGGGCGCTCGATCCGCTATGGGCCGGGCGCAACGGGCTTGCAGCGGGGATGCTGGAGTTTGACCACGCTATCGGGCTGTGGAGTGAAGCGTCGGGGCGCGAGTTCGATCGCGAGGCGTTTGCGTGGTGGACGCTGTTCTCCGCGGTGAAGGGCGTGGCGATCTGGCTGTCGTGTGCGCGGCGGTTCAATGATGATGCGGGGGCCGAACCGATCCTTGCTTTCTCCGGCTGGTATTGCCTGCAGCGGCACAACAAGATGATTGCGGATCGGCTGGCCGCAAATCCCCATGGGAGTCTGGCACGGGGAGCGCTCGCATGAGGCCGGGGCTGGAGCGCATTCTTGTTCGTGCGGCGGAGACGCTGAACGCGGAGGTAGCGCCGCATCTCGAAGGCCCTGCTGCTGGACATGCCTCGATGATCCGCTGGCTCATGACGGCTTCGGGGCAAGCTGCCGAGAGGGAGCCAGACGTATTGATGGCGGAGATCGCCGCGATGCGGCGACTGTTCGAGGACGCGGCCGATACTACCCTGCCCGGCGATCTGTGCGAGCAGTTGCGCGCGGCTGTCGAGGGATCGCAGCCGATGAGCTATTCGGTTAGTGCGCTCACCGAACTCTGCAACGGCATGAAGGCGGCGCTGATCGTGCTGCAGATCGAGCTTGAGGATATTTCGGCGCCGTGGGCCCGGAGGCTTGAGGCGCAGGCCTGGGATATCCTGCGCATGGGCGTTGATCGGCGAAAGGTCTCCTTGCGCGGGCTCTAGCGCGAGCGGCTGGCTTTCGGCGCGCCGCCTTCTGCGACCTGTTCGGGCTCGAAGCGTTTGGCTTGCGTCACGCGCGCCTTGCCATCCGGCGTCGTCACGAAGGCGGGGACGGCCCAGATGCGGTAGACGGTGGAGATGCCTTTGTTCTCGCCGGTCTTCGGGTCCGGCATGCCGTCGGCGTGGCGCTTCAGGGCGCGCCACCAGATCGGCAGGTTGATGTGGCCGACAGTTTCGTGGATTGCGCCGGCGGACCAGCCGCCGTTTCCGGCCGTGCCGATATAGTGGACCATCCAGTCGCGATACCCGCTGAAGATGCCGTAGAGTGAGCCATCGGTCTTCATCTCGAATTTCATCTGCGCTTTTTCGAACACCAGGTCCTTCGGGAAGAAGCCGGGGGTGTAGAAGTCGCGCATCTTGAGGGTGATCGGCGCTTTCGTCTCGATGACGCCGTTGACGATCTTCACGTCGGCGACCGTCTGGAATTCATCCCTCGGGTCGATGCGGAAGGAATAGTCGGCGGCGATGGCGCCGTTGGCGTCCTTCACCATCTTGTCCTTTGAGAGATAGACGCCGAGCTTTGCGTTTGCATCGTTCGCGGGGTCCTGCTCGCCGGAGACGACGAGCACGATGGTGTAGACGCCATCGTGCATGCCGTCGTTGAGTAGGATGCCACCTGCCGCTCCAGCCCGCGGAAGCGCGGCCAGCAGCCGGAGGATTTGTAGAAGGCGTTGTCGATGCCCTTCACGCCCTCTGGGCTGGTGAAGTCGCCGGTATTCGGATTGCGGTCGAGATCGAAGCCGAGGGCAAGCTTTCCTTCGACATCCTTCTGGTCAGCGCTGACTGCAAGCGGCTTTGCCCTGACGGTGGGAGGGGTTTGATATTTTGGGCATGGGATCGCGGTCTCTGCGGCGTGGGGCCGAGGGTTCTGGCAGTGCTGATTGTGGGAGGGGAGCGCGTAGGGTGCATGAAGACCGAAGGCCGGAATGCACCTTGGCGTAAGCGGCACCGGCGCACGCGGCGCGATGGTGCATTGCGCTGCGCTCCATGCACCCTACGGCGGGGCGCGAACGCGCAAGCCGGCGCGTTGGGGCGCGTGTAGCGCGGCGGTCAGACAGAACAGAATGATGGGGGATGCGGCGCCGGCGGCGTTGCGCTCGCCGCGCGATGTGGCCTCGCTGATGAGCGTGGCGTGCGCTGACTCGTCGAGCTGGATCTCGGATGGCCTCAAGAGTGGCTTCAGTTTCTCGGCGCGCCGCTGAGCTAGGCGCTCGATGTCGGCGAACCGGAGCGCGCAGGCTTCGAGGCGGGCGAACAGCTCGGCGAAGGAGCGCGAGCGGCGGCGCTGCAGCGGGAGCTTGCGCGGCCGCTTCCAGCTGGCCTGCGGCAGGCCGAGGAGGATCCGCGCCTTCTGGTAGATGATGATGTCGATGGCTGTGTCGAGGTCGTCCAGCATGCCCTCGAAGGTGGGGAAGCCGGATGGATCATCGGGGTTG
>DASYKO010000429.1:0-6182 GCA_035995285.1 Hyphomonadaceae bacterium
CAAGCTCGCGCAATCCTCCGTCGAAATGGAAAAGCTGCGGACCTCACTGCGCCAGGCCCGCGCCGAAGCGCTCACCGACGCCCTCACCGGCATCGCCAACCGCAAGCTATTCGACGAGACCCTGCGCCTGCGCAAGGAAGAAGCCGATAGTGAGAAGACCGAACTCTCGCTTCTGCTCTGCGACATCGACCACTTCAAGTCGTTCAACGACACCTGGGGCCACCAGACGGGCGATCAGGTCATCCGCTTCGTAGCCTCGGCGCTCGCCAAGTTTGCCCTGCCCGACCACCTCGTCGCCCGCTACGGCGGCGAAGAGTTCGCCGTGATCATGCCACGCACGCCGCTGAAGGAAGCCGGCCGCATTGCCGATCAGATCCGCTCCGCCATAGAGGCCAAGCGCCTCGTGCGCCGCTCCACCAACGAGACGATCGGCGCTGTCACAGTCTCGTTCGGCGGCGCGATCTACTCGCGCGGCGAAACCGTCGGCCAGCTCATCGCCCGCTCGGACGAGTGCCTCTACATGTCCAAGCGCAACGGCCGCAACCGCGTGACGCTCGAGACATCCCTACCGCCGCTGTCGGCCAGCAACGCGGCTTAGGCTCCCGGACTATCTTTCTGCCGCAAGCGACCCGGGGACGTCAGCGGTGACAGGCACGCCTCAGATCAGGATCGCCGCGTTCCTCGCGCTGACCGTCGCGTTCAGCGCGGTCTGGTTCCTTTTGATTGTCGGACAGTTCGGCATACCTCATTCCGTACTGGCCACCGGCGCGATGTGGTCACCGGGGCTGGCTGCGATCTGCGTGCGCCTGTGGTTCCAGCGAAATCTCGACGGCACGGGATGGAAGTCGCCGCCCATCGACTGGCTGGCAATCGGCCTCGCCTTGCCGCTGACCTACGGCGTCTTGATACACGGGCTGGCATGGGCGGCCGGCGCCGGCCCTCTGCCCGATGAGTGGATAGGCCAGATCCCTTACGGCGTCACAGCCGACAATGCTGGCGTCGCGCTTGCGCTCCTGCTGACGCTCGGCGTGGTCGACCGGTTCTTCCGCGCGTTGGGCGAAGAGATCGGCTGGCGCGGGCTTCTGCTGCCGGAGATGATCAAGCTGGTTGGCTTCCGAAAGGCGGCCGTGGCGAGCTCCGTCGTCTGGGCCGGATGGCACTTGCCGCTGATCGTGCCATTCCTGTTGAGCCAGACCAATCCCCCGCCCGCCTTCTCCCTTGCGTGTTTCGCCACAACGCTGGTCAGCGCCGGCGTAGTGATCTCGTGGGTGAAGATCAAATCGCAGAGCCTCTGGCCTTGCGTGATGATCCACGGGGCACATAACCTGTTCGTGCTGGCGATCCTGGATGCGGCAACATCCAAGCAGGGCTGGGGAGCCTGGTTGCTCGGCGAATTCGGCGCCGGCATGGCGATCATGGCCGCTATTGGCGCGGCCCTGGTTCTGCTCAGAACGCGAGACGTGGACGCCGCTTCGTCCTACAGCACCACCGCCATCAGGAAGCCGTCATAGCCCTTGTCGCCCACGGTCTGTATGGCCGTGGCCGAAACGCGCTTGTCCCGTTTGATCGCATCGAACAGCTTGCGCACGCCCTGCACCATCGCATTGCCGTTGGCGTCGATCACCTTCCCCTCGCGCACGACATTGTCGACGATGATCAGCGAGCCCTTCCGCGACATCCGCACGGCATGCTCGAAATAGGCGGCGTTGTCCTCCTTGTTGGCGTCGATGAAGACCAGATCGAACGGCCCTGAAAGCTTCGGCAGAAGATCCAGCGCAGCCCCTGTCTGCACATCCACGCGATCGCCCAGCCCTGCCGCTTCGATACTGCCTTTCGCTGTCTTCGCGTGCTTGGGATCGATCTCCAACGTCACCAACTTTCCATCCACCGGCAGCGCCCGCGCCAGCCAGATCGCCGAATAGCCGCCGAGCGTTCCCACCTCGAGAATACGCTTCGCCCCGATCGATTTCGCAAACAGGTGCAGCATCTTCCCCTGCGCCGCCGACACCGCGATATGCGGCAGCCCCGCCGCCTTGGCATTGCGCTGGCACGCCGTCAGCGCCTCATCGACATCAACCATCCGGTCGACGATGTAGTCGTCCACCTCGGCCCAGAGTTTCTCGCTCATCTACTTCTTCCTCTTCGGAGCGGCCTTCTTCGCCGCCTTCCTCGCGGGAGCTTTCTTCGCCGCAGCCTTCACGGCCTTTTTCGCCGGCTTCTTGGCCTTCTCCGCCGCAGCCCTCTTCGCGATCTCGAACGAGCGCTTGGCCAGCGCCGAAGCTTCATCGCCATCATCGGCGGCGTTCGCCGGCAGGCTCCAGTAGGCGATGTCGCGCACCGTGCCGTCCTTCTTCACTGAATAGCTCCAGGGTTTGCTGCCCTGCTTTTTCAACTCGGCCCCGAGGGCCGTATCCGCCTTGATGAAGAAGGTGTCGTCATCGAGGATCCCGAAGCCGACGCCGTTGCGGTAGACGCCTGCCCCGCCGAACATCTTCCGGATCTCGACCTTGCCGAACCCGGCGATCAGTTCTTCCGCATAATCCGTGAAGCCCGGAGACAGAGGCATGCGCTAATCCTTGCTCGTGGGACCTGAACCGCCCGCCGCGGGCGCGCGGCTGGCGGAAATCAGAAGGCCGAACACGACCAGCGCCTCCGCCGGTATCGCGATGACAGCAACAAGCATGAGCGCAGGCCAGGCCATCGGCTGCGTCTGCGGCCAGGGCAGGCTGCGAAACAGCAGGATGATCATCGTGGCCGCCAGGAAGGTGCAGATCCAGTTGGACAGCAGCCCCGCATGGTCCGTCAGCCGCAGCCCCTGCTCCGACAGCACCACGCGCAGGATAAGCGAGCCCACAGCAAGACCGACGCCGAAGACCTGCACCGTGTTTGTTATGTCGGCAAACCAGGGAACGAAGGCGAGATAGACCGCCAGCACCGCGCCGACGCCCGCCCCGAGCAGGGCGCCCGGCGCCAGCACAACCCATGTCTTCCAGCTGACTTTCAAGACGGCCTCAGGGCTGCGCGGGGATGTTGGATCAGCCCAGCCTAGCCGTGGTGGGCGGAAAAGTCCCGCCAGAAGGCCCAAAAATAGCCTGTTCCGGCCCGCTTGACGGGCTGGAACATTTGGGGAACATTGACCGGAGAACAAACCGGGAAACCGATTCGCTGTATATGAGGATGCCATGGCCTTCGATCATGCTCCACTGGGATTGAAAGAGAAGCGGACGCGCCATCGCGGCCAGCTCTACCAATCGAAGCTCGCAGCCCAGTGGGCGGCGTTCCTCAGCGCCATGCGCATTGCCTATGTCCACGAGGCGGAGACGTTCGCCGTCTCCCCCGGGGTCTATGTGACGCCGACCTTCTGGCTGCCCCAGCTACGCACCTGGCTTGAGGTAAGGCCCGCGGGCGAGGCCCGGGATGTGGGACGAGCGGCGACCGAACTCTTTGCCAAGCAGCACCCGGAGGCGCGCGTGTGGATCACCAGCGGCGCGCCGCGGGCCGGCGATTGGCACATTGAGCAACTGGCCGGCCCTGCACGGCCCATCGCCCGCGGCCTCCTGCTGGCCGACGCTGGGCGGCCCGGCGACCGCGTCTGGATCTGCGGCACGAACGATGAGGCGTCCGAGCATCTGATCTTCGACTCAGTCGATATCGGCCGCCCCAACCATGCCCCTGGCTTCGGCGGATCGCGGCCTGCTGATCCCAACTCGGATTCAGTCATGCGCATCGCCTACGCCCACGCCGAACAAGCGGGCAATGGCGAGAACGAGGAGACATGGGCGTCCCTCGGCGAGCTTGCCCGCCTTGGAGCGCTGCAGGGGCGCAGCCGCGAGATGATGACGGGAAGAGGCGGCTGAAGCAGGTCCGCTGATCCGGTGGGTGATTGGGCGGCTGAGGCGGAATACCGCCCAGCCGCCCGTATACTTCAGAAGCCTACTTTCAGACCCGCAACGGCAGACTGGCCGCCTAGATAGAGCAGGTTATCGCCGGCATCCTTGAAGTGGGCGTCGTAGCGCGCCTCGGCATAGAGCGCGGTGTTGTCCGAGATCATGAAACGAATGCCGGCCACCGCCCTGCCCGTGACTGCGATCCCGGCCCCGCTGTCTACACGATCGTTGAGATCAACGTTGGAGAGCCCCAGCCCCGTGCCGATATACGGGCGGAAAGTCCCACGAGGATTGAAGTCCGTGTAGCCCATCCACGCCAGCGTGAAGACCTGCACATTGCCCGGCGGCGTATAGATCTGGATCACCGGCCCATCCGTGCGGCGCACGGAGCGGATCGGCTGCTCGGAGTAGGAAAACGTCGTCTCGCCTCTTATCCGGCCATTGAACTGATGCCCATAGCCCGCTGTCCACACATCGCCGTTCTCGGTCTGGATCTGGGCCTGGCCGCCGGGGATATCGTATTTGATCCGATGATCCCCGATCGAGCCGCCGCCAGCGAAGAAATACTCCTGCCTGCCGCCACCCCTGTCGCGATCCCGGTCCCGGTCACGATCCTGGTCGTGCTCATCGGCGCTTGCCGTAGACACAATACCTTGCACCGCAGCCATCAGCATGGCCGCGCCAATCATCCGTTTCATGAAATTCGTCCCAGTCCCAAAAAGATTCGACCGCGCAGGTGCAATGAAGCCAGCTGCGCGCTGAACGCTTGCTGAATGGTCGATTTAGAAACGACCGCTTAGTCCTCGAAGTCAGGAATCTCGCGTCCCTGCTTCAACAGCACCAGCGCGCCAAGCCCGGCGATTGTGTGAAGGATACCGGTGAACAGCGCACCATAAGCTCCCCACGCATAGATCGAATTGCCGCCGTAGAGATAGACAAGAACACCGGCAACGACGATTGCCGCGATGGCGATGACCGTTCCAGTCACAGCCACTTGCACGAGGCATGCGCTGATACGAGCGCGCGCCCTTGGCGCCTTCCAGATGAAGGCGTAGCGCCCGGGAATGGCAACGGCGTTGTAGATGGCGAACCCAGCCAACGCTATCGAAGCTACTGTCCTGTACGGAAACCTCATTGGCTCGCCATGAGGAAGCACGGCCCCGAACCACGCCGCCCCGCAGGCGATGCCAGCAAACGCGGTGATGACGAGGCTGAACGACTGCGCACCGAGAAGCTCGAGCGCGTCTTCCCGAGAATACCTGTGGTCGAACTCGTTGGGATCCATGAGCGCCCCCCGACGCTGCTTCCGGCTGCTTGCTAGTCCGCAGCCGCTACTCTGCCGCCTGCGCCGGCACGATGGTCACGCTCTCCCCGCAGCCGCACGCGTCGGTCTGGTTGGGGTTGGTGAAGGTGAACTTCGAATGCATCGGAGAGACTTCGAAGTCGATCACCGAGCCGAGCAGGAACAGCACGGCCTTGCCGTCGATCACGATGGAGACGCCGTTGTCGTCCACCCGCTCGTCATTGGGCTCGGCGGCGGCGGCGTAGGACATGGTGTATTCCATGCCCGCGCAGCCGGCATTCTTGACGCCCACGCGCAGGAGTCCTGCGCCCTTTTCGGCCATGAGCTCGCGAACCTGCGCTGCAGCAGCGTCAGTAAGGGATACAACCTTGGGGCGAGGACGTCTGGCCATGGATGTTAGATGGAGACCCTTAAACCTTACTACAACATGTTGAGCTGGAGCCGGGCCTCGTCGCTCATGCGCGAGGGGTCCCATGGCGGGTCGAAAACGATCGAGGCCTTGGCCGATTTGACGCCTTCGACCTTCATGGCCGCATCTTCCACCCAGCCCGGCATTTCGCCGGCCACCGGACAGGCCGGGGCGGTCAGGGTCATCTCGATATCGACGTGGTGGTCGTCATTGATGTCGACCTTGTAGATCAGGCCGAGTTCGTAGATGTCGACCGGGATTTCCGGGTCGTAGACCTTCTTGAGCGCCTGGATCAGGTCGTCCGTGATCCGGTCCAGCTCTTCCTGCGGGATTTTCGACGGCTCCGCCCCGCCCTCCTTGTCGGAGGCCCCAGATCCCATCACTGGGTCGATCTGATGCTTCAGGTCGTCAGCCATAACCACTCTATGACAGCATCGCTCTTGCCTTGGAAAGCGCCTCTACAAAGGCGTCGACTTCCTCGGCCGTATTATACAACGCGAAACTGGCCCTTGCTGTAGCAGTAACCCTTAAATGGGACATGAGCGGCTGGGCGCAATGATGCCCGGCGCGAATCGCCACACCC
>DASYKO010000430.1:0-4652 GCA_035995285.1 Hyphomonadaceae bacterium
GGGATCAGAGTCCCGGCAGCTTGCTGGTCTTCTTCTGCCGGATCAGCACGTTCTTGCCGCCCGTCACGGACTTGACGGACTCGTCCTCGGTCTTGAGACGCTCAGCCTCAGCCGCCGCGTCGACCGTGGGCTCCACGGTGCGCTTCTTGTTCCAGAAGAGGATGGCGTCGGCAAAGCCCTTGTTCTTCCGAAGGATCTGCGCGCTGTCGTAATCGACCTGGTTCCGGATCGATTTGTCCGTCGCATCCGCGCCGGCCGCCTTGATGAACAGCTGCTCGCCGCCCGAGGCATTGCCGCCGAGATCCGCGCCGAACACGGCCACGCGGGCCTGCGCATCGGGCAGCAGCTCCTGCGGGCGCGCCTCGCCGGGCGCCGGCGGGCGGAGGTTGTAGTCGGGCGGCACGGTCAGCGGCGCTTTCCGTACGACGCGGAACTCATCCGGCGTACGCGAGCCGACACAGGCGCTGGCGCCGAGAGCGGCCAGGATCGCGATAGCGCCAACGGTCTTCATGCGGTTCACTCAACGTCTCCATGGGTGGGCTCAAGAGCCCCAAATCTCGAAGGGCCAGAGTCCTGAGGCCGAATTTGGGCAGTCTAGCTTGGGGTTTTGCGTCCGGCCAGCAGCTGATCCAGCAGCAAAGCCGCAGCCCCGATGGAAATGCAGGCGTCGGCGACGTTGAAAATCCAAGGGAATCCAGCCTTCCAGCCGCCAATCTCGAACCAGGGCCCGCTGAAATCGATGAAATCGACCACGGCCCCGAACCGCGCACGGTCGATGAGGTTTCCGACCGCCCCGCCGACAACCATCGCCAGCGCCAGCGCCGTCATCCAGCGTTCGGCCCGGAAGAGCCACAGGGTAAATCCGATCGCGATGATCCCGATCATGCCAAACAGGCCCCAGCGGGCGATCCCTTCGGCCTGAAGCGCGCCGAAGCTCACCCCCCGGTTCCAGGTCATGGTGAGGTCGAGAATCCCCGAAACCTCGATCCTCCCGCACAAAGCCGTATCCGGCAGGCAGTTCATGGCGTTGAACGCGGAGTTCCCCAGCACCCAGGCCTTGATCATCTGGTCGAATGCGATCAGCGCAAGGATCAGCGGCACGCCCCAGCGCCATTCCCGGGTCATCTTGTCCCGAGGCAGCAATTGCATGGTGATCTCCGCCATGAGGCGCGTCCTCTACCTATAACCCACGATACTCACGCACCGCCGCAGCGTCTCGCGGCGTGATGTCCGGAAACTGCGGGTCCGCCGTCTTCGGATCGAAGTATTTCCACGACCGGGCGCATTTCACTCCCGCAGCGCGCGAGCTGGTCACGGAGATCGTATCCCCCGATTCCAGCCTCGCCCCGGAGGTGATGAATATCTCCGCCGGATCCTCTCCGTCGAATGCCGAAAGCAGGTCAGCTGGAGTTTTAACCGTCACGTCAGCTTCGAGAGACGAGCCGATACGCTTCTCCCGCCGCTCGACTTCAAGAGCTTCGGTCACAGCCTTGCGAACCTTGAACACAGATTCCCATTTCGCCGCGCCGGCCGGATCGAGCCAGCCCTTCGGCGTCTCCGGGAATTGCTGCAGGTGGACGGAAGGCTTGCCCGGATGGCGCTGCTCCCACGCCTCCTCGCAGGTGAACACCATCACCGGTGCGAACCAGATGGTGAGACGATCGAACACCTCGGCCATCACAGTCCGGCACGCACGGCGGCGCAGCGACGACGGCGCGTCGCAATAGAGGCTGTCTTTGCGGATGTCGAAATAGATCGACGACAGGTCCACGACGCAGAAGTTCATCAGCTCATGGAACGCCTTCTTGAAGTCGTAGGCGCCGTAGGCCTTGGTCACCAAGTCGCTCAGCTCCGCCAGGCGGTGCAGCACCCACCGCTCCAGGCCCGGCATGTCGGCGTACGCCACACGCTCCTTGTCGCTGAACCCATCCACCGCGCCGAGCAGATACCGCATCGTGTTGCGCAGCTTGCGATAGCCATCACTGTTCGCCTCGAACAGTTTCCAGCCAAAGCTCGGATCATCCGCATAGTCGGACGAGGCCACCCAGATGCGCAGGATGTCTGCCCCGTACTTCTGACAGACTTCCATCGGTGAGATCACATTGCCCAGCGACTTGGACATCTTCTCTCCGTCCTCGGCCTGCACGAAGCCGTGGGTGACGATGGCGTCGTAAGGCGCCCGCCCGCGCGTGGCGCAGCTCTCTAGGAGTGATGACTGGAACCAGCCGCGATGCTGGTCCGATCCTTCGAGATAGACATCCGCCGGCCATTTCAGCTTGCGGTCTTCCAGCGTGAAAGCGTGCGTGGTGCCTGAGTCAAACCACACATCCAGGATGTCGTTGATCTTCTCGTACTTCGGCGCGTCGTAGCCATTGCCGAGGAAGCCCGCCGCCTCTCCGCCGAACCACGCATCCGCTCCGCCCTTCTCGACAGCGTCGGTGATGCGCTTGTTGACCGCATCGTCCTTCAGGATCTCGCCCGTGTCCCGATTGACAAACAACGTCAGCGGAACGCCCCACGCACGTTGCCGAGAGATCAGCCAGTCCGGCCGCTCCGCCACCATCGACCGCAGCCGCTCGCGCCCGCGCTCAGGCGTGAACGCAGTCGCATCGATCGCTCCGAGGCACAGCTCGCGCAGCGTCTTGCCCTCATGACCCTTCAGATGGTTGAGCGGTTGATCCATCGCGATGAACCATTGCGGCGTCCCCCGCCGGATCACCGGCGCTTTCGAGCGCCACGAGATTGCATCGCGCAACGTGGTCTGGCCACGCGCGAGTAGCGCCCCCGCCTCGATCAGCTTGTCGATGACCGCCTTGTTCGCCGGTCCATCCTGCCCACGCTTCTTGCCTTCAAGGGTGATGATCTCGAGGCCTTCGAATCCAGGGCAGGCATTCGTGTAGCGACCAAATTCGTCGACAGTATTGGGGATGGAGACATCGAAGCCGCGCGCTGCCAACAGCTTTGTGTTTGAGTTCCAGACCTCGAAATCGTCCTCGCCATGACTGGGCGCGGTATGCACGAAGCCCGTGCCCGTATCATCGCTGACATGCGATCCTGGTAGCATTGGCACGTCGAATTGATAGCCGCCCATGCCAGCGTTGCGCAGCGGGTGGGCCAAGGCCAAGAATTGCAGATCGGCCGCGCTCACATCGCTCAATCGGGTGAGTTTGCGAGCGTTCGCTCTATCCCCAACCGATTCAGCAAGTTTGTCCGCAACGATCAATCGTTCGCCAACTTTGCCCCAAGGGGCGTAACCTACCTCTTCGGCAGTGCGCAGCTCGGTGATTTCGTAGAGTCCGTAGCTGATGCTCGGGCTAAATGACACCGCACGATTGGCGGGAATCGTCCAGGGAGTCGTCGTCCAGATCACTACGTTCGCGCCGAGAAAGAGATCGGGTTTTCCGGACATCATTTTTGATGTGATTTTTTCGACGGCGTCGATGGCAGCCACCGGAAACTTCACCCAGATCGTCGTCGCCTTCCGATCTGCATACTCGATCTCCGCCTCGGCCAGCGCCGTCTGCTCCACCGGCGACCACATCACCGGCTTGGCGCCGCGCTTGAGCTGGCCGCTCATCGCCACTTTCAGGAATTCGCGCACCGTCGCCGCTTCCGACGAATACGCCATCGTCAGGTAGGGATCGTTCCAGTTCCCCGCCCCGCCCAGCCGCTTGAACTCGGTGCGCTGGATGTCGATCCACTTCTGCGCATAGTCGCGGCAGGCCTTGCGGAACTCCGCCATCGGCACATCGCGCTTCTGCTTGCCGCCCGCGCGGTATTCTTCCTCGACCTTCCACTCGATCGGCAGGCCGTGGCAGTCCCAGCCGGGAATGTAGTCGGCGTCGTACCCGGCCATCTGCCGCGTGCGGATGACAAGGTCCTTGAGGATCTTGTTCATCGACGTGCCGATGTGGATGTGCCCGTTCGCATAGGGCGGGCCGTCATGCAGCATGAAGGCCTTGGCCCCGCGCTTCTTCGCGTCCGCGCGCAGCTGTCCGTAGAGGTCAGCCGCTTCCCATTTCTTCAGCCGCTCGGGCTCCTGTTGGGGCAGGCCGCCGCGCATCGGGAATTCGGTTTTCGGAAGGAACAGCGTGTCCTTGTAGGGGTTCGCTGCTGAATCGTCTTTTTCAGGTTTGCTCATGTCGCTTCTGGGTGTCGTTGTGTTGAGGTGTGGGCGGATACGACTTCCCGGCCGCAGCAATTCAGCCGCGCGCCGGGCCCATAATTCGAATGATCGCAAACCGGTCGGTCGTCATGGGCATGGCTGATAGCAGCGCCGCGCCTGCTTCGCCAAGGGGAACGGCTAAAACCGCCCCTAGTTGTCCGCGTCCTTGAACAGCTGGCTCATCAGGCCCTGAAGAATCTCAACATAAACAGAGATGTTCTCCATGAGATTCGCGCGGGAAACCCCGCCATCCATGATCAGGTAGCGCTCATAGGCCAGCGTATCGCCCGCCCAGAAGAGTTTTGCCGGCCGCAACGTGCGGTTGGCCGTCGCCATCGCCTTGTCGAAATCGACATCGCCCGTAGGCGCGAACTGGGTCGAGAGCTGGATGCCCGCGCAGACCTGGTCCTTGCCCTTCCCTTCGCACGACTCGCCCATGATGCGCAGCGAGGCCCCGCCCGGCATGTCGACCGTCATGAACGGCTTG
>DASYKO010000431.1:0-5748 GCA_035995285.1 Hyphomonadaceae bacterium
CGCCAACCCGATGGGCGTACCCGCCCGCGATCTCGTCGGCGCGCTGGTGGTGCGAGGCGAGGTGCGGTCTTCCCTCATCATCGATCCGCCCGACGGCCACCTGCCGCTCAGCGCAGAAGGCCTCACCCGCCGCAGCCGCACCGCGCCCAATGGCGTTACCGGCGTCGATGGCCCCGAACAGCGCGCCCTCACCGAACGCTGCCTCATGTCGAGCAATGGCTTTGCCCCCTTCCTCACCCAGCCGGCCAACAATATCCGGCAAGTGGTGCAGACCAGGACGCACGTGATCATCTTCACCGAGGCCTACTCCCAGCTGCGCATCATTCCGCTCGATGGCACGCTCGGCCCGCCGCTCCCACGAGGCGGCTCATCCAGAGGCAGCTGGAGCGGCGACACCCTCGTGGTCGAAACCACGGGCTTCGAGCCAGGCGACAATCTCCGCAACGCCGGGGCGGGGATCACCTTTCCCATCTCGCCCGCAACGACGATCACCGAGCGCTTCAGTCTGACAGGCGCAGACGAAATCCTCTACCGCTTCACCATCGCCGACACCGCCCTCTACACCCGGCCCTGGACCGCCGAGACCACAATGGCCCGCACAGGCGAGCCAATGTTCGAATTCGCCTGCCACGAAGGCGACTACAGCATGGCCGGCATCCTCGGCGGCGCGAGGGCGGATGAACGGCGCAAGCGCAAGTAGGCATGCGTCGGCATGTCCTGAGCCCGGCCGGCAGGGAGGGGGTTTCTTTCATCACGAAGAGAGGCTCAACTGGAAAGCGGTTGGAGCATCGCTTGGCAAAAAGACGGACTTGGGAAATCACATTCTCGACCGACAAATTCCGGCCCTTCCTTCCGGAGTTCCATCAGGTCAATACCGATCTCTATGGTTACGAACTCGCCGACTGGCTAACGCGCCAACTGGCGGCCAGGGGCATCCACACCAGCTATCCGAACTGGGAGGATTGGGGCTGGTACCTCGAACACGTTTCCGATGCCGAGGAAGAGGTGTGGATCAGATGCTCCAGCGATTGGCGCGGGCCGGACGCCGGGCCGATGGATTGGCAGGTTCTCTTTGAACAACGCGGCAAGCTGAACAAGGGGTCTGTCAGTCCCCATCCCGTCGAGGCGATACGGAAAGCCGTCCTGTCCCTCTTGGCGGAAGAGAATATCCAAGCAAAAGAAGTCGAATGGCCACTTTGACCGAATCCACCGCCGACCGCCCTGTGCTCGCCAACCCTATCCTCGACGTCCGTGAGCTGTCGGTCTCCTTCAACACGCCCGACGGCCGTGTCGAGGCGGTGAAGAAGCTGTCCTTCGATGTCGCGCCCGGCGAATGCCTCGGCCTTGTCGGTGAGAGTGGCTCGGGCAAGAGCCAGACGGTGCTGGCCGCCATGGGGCTCACGGCTGCCAATGGCGAGGTCGAGGGCTCGATCAGGTTTGAGGGGGAAGAGCTGAGAGGCCTCTCCCGGCAGAAGCTCAACCAGATCCGCGGGCCGAAGATCGCCATGATCTTCCAGGATCCGCTGACGTCTCTCACCCCGCACATGACTGTCGGCGCCCAGATGGCCGAGGTCCTCGCCCGCCACAGGAAGATCAAGGGGGCGGAAGCCGACCAGAAGATCATCGACTGGCTGGAGCGCGTGCGCATTCCGGAGGCGCGCCGCCGGCTGCACCAGTTCCCGCACGAGCTTTCCGGCGGCATGCGCCAGCGCGTGATGATCGCCTCCGCCATGCTGTGCGAACCGGCGCTGCTGCTGGCCGACGAGCCGACGACCGCTCTCGACGTCACCGTGCAGGCGCAGGTCCTCGACCTGATGGACGAACTCAAGCACGAGACCAAGGCTGGCCTCGTGCTGATCACCCACGACATGGGCGTCATCGCCCGCATGGCCGACCGGGTCATCGTCATGCGCCATGGCGAGGCGGTCGAGCGCGGCCCGGTCGATCAGGTCTTCGCTGTGCCCACTCACCCCTACACGCGCATGCTCCTCGATGCGATGCCGCGCCTCGATCGGACCGACCGCGGCTCGCGCCCTTCCATCGGTGCAGCGCCGGCAAAAGAGGTGAAACCGCTTCTTGAGGTAGACGACCTGCACGTGACCTTCCCGGTCCACGTCCCCGGCGGGCTCTTCGGCCATCGCGTGCCGCTCCGCGCCGTCGATGGCGTCTCGCTCTCGCTGCGCCCCGGCGAAACCCTCGGCGTGGTCGGTGAATCCGGCTGCGGGAAATCAACGCTGGCCCGCGGCGTCCTCAAGCTGATCGACCCCAGCGCCGGGGCCGTCGCCTGGCTCGGCCGCAATATCGCGGATGCGTCGCGGAAAGAGATGCAGCCGCTCCGGCAGGAACTTCAGATCGTCTTCCAGGATCCGCTCGCCAGCCTCGACCCGCGGATGACCATCTCGGAGTCGATCACCGAGCCCTTCACCGTCTTCCGTCCCGATGTGGACAAGAAGGGCAGGGAGGCGGCCGCCCGCGAGATCATGGACCGCATGGGGTTGGACCCCGCCTTCGTGAACCGCTACCCGCACGAACTCTCCGGCGGCCAGAACCAGCGCGTCGGCATCGCCCGCGCCATGATCCTCCGCCCCAAGCTCGTCGTTTGCGATGAAGCCGTCTCCGCCCTCGACGTGTCGGTGCAGGCGCAAATCCTTGACCTCTTGATCGACCTGCAGAAGGAATTCGGCCTCGCCATGATGTTCATCAGCCACGACCTCTCGGTCGTGCGCGAGATCTGTCATCGCGTGATGGTGCTCTATCTCGGCCGCGTCGTCGAAACTGCCCCGCGCGAAGTCCTCTTCGCCAACCCGATGCACCCGTATACGCGTGCTCTCCTATCCGCCGTGCCGACGCCCGACCCGGCCAAGGAGCGCGCCAAGAAACGCATCAAGCTCCATGGCGACCTGCCATCGCCGCTCGATCCGAAAGCCAGCCTCCGCTTCCTGAAATCGAAGCTCACCGACAAGGCGCCGTTCTATCGCCCCGCCCTGATCGAGATCGCCCCCGGCCACTGGGTCGCGGAACACGACCCCGTCGAAGGCGGGAAGGGACTCTACGCGGCGTAGAGCGATCTCGATTTTTTCCAACCGGTCCCTTTGTGTCTTCGTGTGATCTTAGTGCCTTCGTGTTGAGGCCTTTGGCGCCGCGAGACAGATTTCAACACAAAGACACAAAGGTCACACGAAGACACGAAGAGAGCTGCGGCCTGATCTCGGACCAGTGCGCGATGTCTACATCAGATCGCGAGGGACGCGCGCAGTGTTGCTCCGCTCGAAGATCTTCTCGCCGTCGAGATAGGCGCTGAGGTTTTCGGTGAGACGGAAAGTCTCTGCGTCCGCGGTCAGCTCGTAGGAGGCATCCACCCGGCAGGTGACCTTGTCGTGCTTCCACGTTGAGGAGTGAGATTGCCGCCATGCCGCCGAGAGCGGATCGTCCGGCCTGATCTCGCATGTCTGGTCATTGCTTGAAGACATCTCGATCCCCGTGTCGCCGATGGGGAAGGGCGGCGAGGGTTCCGACGTGCTGATCACCATCCGGCCATCGGCCCCTACTGACGCCGGCTGATAAACCTCGAACGGCGCAGGCCCGCTGTCTCGTGCTTCCACGTCAAAACGCGCGGGCGTCAGTTCTACCGGCCGCGCCGGCAGGTCGAGCGTGGAGACGCCCGCCGGGAAGGTGAGGGTCGGCGTCACCGGCGAAGGCCACAGCATCGGCCAGCTCCCCTCCGATATCGCCAGCCTTATCTTCGAACCCGCGTTGAAGCGGTGCGCGACCGTCCTCAGGTTCGCCGGGACCGTATAGGTCTTCCCATGCTCTAGCGGTTTGGGCGCCGCCATCGAGTCCCGCCGCGTCAGGTTGAGCGCGGCCCATGTCACCAGCCAGCTCGTCCCGTCCGGGCGCAGCTCAGTCAACCGAACCATAAGCGTGGCAACGGACACGTCCGACGCCACCTGAATGCGTACCTCAGGCGTCCCGAGGATTTCCAGCGGCTCAGCCAGCGCCTCGCTGTCGAACACCAGCGAGCGCTTGTCGTCATGCGATTGCTCGATCGGCAGGCGATCGAGCCATTCCGGCTTGGTCGTGCCCACGATGTCGCCATTGCGGTGAACGATGGCCGGTCCCTTCACCGGCGTCACTCCCAGCGAACCGGCATTGAGATGATAGCGGAGCAACCGCGGCCTGTTGGGCCAGCTTGTCTCGGCGATCCATCGCCCCGGAATCTCGCGGCCCTTCGTCTCCGATGCGGTGGCGTAAGGCATGAACACGCGCAGCCGCGGCTCGTCCATGATGCCGGTGGCGTCGCCGGCCAGCCAGTGACGCCACCAGCGCACTTCTTCCTTCGCCCAGTCGAGGTCCTTCGGCTGGGCGGTGTAGGGATAGGTGTGGCCCCACGGCCCGATCAGCGCCTTGCTCGGCCCGCGCATGGTCGCCAGCAGGCGCAGGACGGATACCTGATATGTGTCGCTCCAGCCGCTGACGAGATAGGCCGGGATGCCTGCATCGCTCTTGCGGCCGACAAGGTCCGGATCGAACGCCACGGATTCGCGCTTCCAGTAGTCATCCTCGCGCTGATGTTGCAGCCATGTCGCGAGGATCGGAGGCGTCGCCTCCAGCCGCGCCTGCCACATGCTGCGCCATTGATCGCCGACGATCGCGGGATCCGGCGCCCGCGCCATCACGCTCTTGAACAGCGTGCCCCACTGGAAATTCGTCCGACCCAGCGTCCCGCCGATATAGTGAGCATCGTCCGTATAGCGCCGGTCGCAGCAGCCCATCGGCATGATCGCCTTCAGCGCAGGCGGCCTGCGCGCTGCGACCTGCAGCGTGTTGATCCCGCCCCATGACAGCCCACGCATGCCGACGGCGCCGGAGCACCAGGCCTGCTTCGCGATCCACGCGATGGCCTCTTCGCAGTCCCTGAGTTCGGCATCGGAATATTCATCCGTCATCACGCCTTCGGATTCGCCCGAGCCGCGCACGTCGAGCCGCACGAAGGCGATCCCCGCTTCGGCCAGCGTCTTGCCCCAGAAGTCGTCATAGAGCCGGTAGAGGTCGCGCTTGCGGTAAGGGATGCATTCGAGAACGGCAGGCGCTGGCGCGCCCTCCGGCAACCAGAGCCGGGCCGAAACCCGCACGCCGTCGCGCGTCGGGATCCATTCGTGCTCGACCGTCCTGAATGTGTGGCGCGCCGGCATGGTCCATTGGGCCGGCTCGGCAGGCGGGGCCTGAGCGCTTTGGACGCATGCCGCAAGCGGCAAGCTCGCCCCTGCCAGCAACAGGTTGCGCCTGTCCAGAAAAGGGGAGGCGGCAGGATCGGACTGACGCTTCGAAATCGCTCTGCCCCCTGGATTGCGAGGCAAGGCTAGCTGCCGCCCAAACCTTCTGGCTATCCTGAGTTTGTCAGCGTCCTCACTTTGCAAGCGTCCCGAGTTCACTCGCCGTTCAGCAGTGCGCAGCTACCACACCGTAACACTTTTGGGTGAAAACGCGTCGCAGGCGCTTGACGGTGTCAAGTGTATCTATCATTACAAGTCACCGCATTAGGAGAACCTCCCCCATGCTGCGCTCCGCAAAATCGAAAATTCTCGCCGCCAGCGCCCTCGGCCTGGCGCTTACCGTTGCCGGTCTCGCCTACGCCCAACAGGGCGGGGCAGCGACAGGCGCCATCGCCGTGAAGGCCGACAATTTCCGCCTCGTCTCGGCGGATGGCTTCGCCCATGACCTCTACCGCCTCAAGGACGCCCCCGCGGT
>DASYKO010000432.1:0-1595 GCA_035995285.1 Hyphomonadaceae bacterium
AATTGAAACGCCACACCCGTAACCGGGGAGCTGATACTGCGCGCGTAATGAGTCGTCCGGGCGCATCAGGAGCCCCGTGTTCATGCTTGGCAAACTCTTCAGCCTCATGTCGACCGACATGGCTATCGACCTGGGTACGGCTAACACCCTGGTTTATGTGAAGGGCCATGGGGTCCAGCTCGATGAACCCTCGGTCGTCGCCTACGTGAACCAGAACGGCCGCAAGGTCGTCCACGCCGTCGGCAAGGAAGCCAAGCAGATGCTTGGCAAGACCCCGATCTACATGGAAGCGGTCCGTCCCATGAGGGATGGCGTCATCGCCGACTTCGAAGTCGCCGAGGAAATGATCAAGCGCTTCATCCAGAAGGTGCAGGTCCGCCGCTCCTTCATCGCCCCGATCATCATCATCTGCGTTCCGGCCGGCGCCACGCCCGTCGAGCGCCGCGCGATCCACCAGTCGGCCCAGATGGCCGGCGCGCGCCAGGTCCACCTGATTTACGAGCCCATGGCCGCCGCTATCGGCGCCGGTCTGCCCATCGATGAACCCTCGGGTTCCATGGTCGTCGACATCGGCGGGGGCACCACGGAGGTGGCCGTCCTGTCGCTCGGCGGCCTGGTCTATTCGCGCTCGGTGCGCGTCGGCGGCGACAAGATGGATGACGCCATCGTCAACTACCTGCGCCGCGAAGAGAACCTGCTGATCGGCGAGGCTTCGGCCGAGCGCATCAAGAAAGAGATCGGCACGGCGAAAGCCCCGGAGAACGGCAAGGGTATGTCGCTCGACATCCGCGGCCGCGACCTGATGAACGGCGTTCCCAAGGAGATCGAGATCACCGAGGCGATGGTCGCCAAATCCCTCTCCGAGCCCGTGCAGCAGATCGTGGATTCGGTGAAGACGGCGCTGGAAGCCATGCCGCCGGAACTGGCTGCGGACATCGTCGACAAGGGCATCGTGCTCACCGGCGGGGGTGCGCTGCTGCGGAATCTTGACGTCGTCCTGCGCGAGCGTACGGGTCTTCCTGTAACGGTCGCGGAAGACCCGCTGAAATGCGTCGTGCTCGGGTCGGGCAAGGTGCTCGAGAACCTCGACAAGATGAGAGGCGTGCTCGCCCCCGAGGTCTAGCCAGAAGGCCCCGAGAGCGATGCCCGCCAAACTTCTTATGTGAAGAATCCTTTGGGCGCGGTGAGGCGCCAGGGAGACGAAGATGGCCTGGTATGGTCGCAGACGATCCGGAGAACCGCGCGTAGGCGCGCGGGCGATCGTCGTCGGCCTCGGCCTGTCGATGATCGGCGTTCTCGCCATCCAGTCCGGTCTCATTGTTCGCGACGGCATCAACGCCTCGCGGCGCTCGATGGATCAGGCCACAGCGAACCTTGCGAGCTTCTCCTCCGGCATCGGATCCTGGCAGATCGGCTTCGGCACTCCCAAGGAGGCCCAGGAGAAGATCAACACCCTGCAGCAGCAGCTGACCGAGATGGAGCGCGACCGCCAGCGCTGGAAAGACCTTGCCGAGACGATGACGGTGCGGATGCGCCGCTATGAAACCCTGCTCAACCTTGTCGGCGAGACCCAGGGCGCGACCGTGATGGCCCGC
>DASYKO010000433.1:0-4554 GCA_035995285.1 Hyphomonadaceae bacterium
GCGGGCACCTTGATCGGCTCGGCGAAGTCATAGGTGCGCTGCCAGTTGAAGTCGTAGCGCGGCAGGTTGATCAGCTCTTTCTTCGTGCCGTCCGGCAGGATCATGTCGAGCTTGCCGGCCAGGCCGCGATAGTGCGTGTGCAGGAACACCGAATAGAGCAGCGCCTCTTTCGGGAATTTCAGGTAGGCGACTTCCTTGTGCATGTCCGTGTTCGGCGGAAGCTCGATGAAATTGTCCGCGATCACGGTGTGACGCATGATCTTCTCGGGCGTCTGCCCTTCCGGATAGAAGTAGAGCGCCATTTTGGAATTGTCGGGCGCCACCTTGCCATAGGGCGTGTAGTGCACCTGGAAGCCCATGGAGCCGCCCGGCGGCAGGTAGATGCCAAGGCCCGCAGGCACCTGGAAGCTTTCGCCGCCCACAGCGTATTCGCCATAGTTGGCTTCCCACTGGCTGGCCGAAGCAGGTCCCGCTTTCGGCGTGCCCGGAATGTAGCCCGCGAGAATGTGGTGCACGCCGCGCCGGTCGCCCGGCATCAGCGTTGCGGCCTTCACCCAGCGGCCCGTGGTGAGCGGATTGGCGGCCGTCGGATACTGGTAGACCACTTCTCCGGAAGCAGGGATCTGGAAGGTCGGCACGTCGAGGATCAGGTCCGGCTTGCCCAGCGGCCATTCGGGAGCCACCGACTTCACGGCTGCGAGCGGGTCTGCACCCTCGCCTCTCGGCGCGCCGGCGTCGACCCAGTGGACGAGGGTCTGCATCTCGGCGGCGGTCAGGTCGTTGTCGTGCTTGAACTTGCCGATCGTCGGGTCGGGGTGCCAGGGCGGCATGCGGTCGGTGCGGATCGCCTCGCGGATCATCGGGGCATAGCCCTTGACCATGGTGAAGTCCGTCATCGCGAACGGGCCGATGCCGCCGGTCTGGTGGCAGGTGACGCACTTGGCCGAGAGGATCGGAGCGACATCCTTGGCGTAGGAGATCTTCTGGTAGTCCGTGGCGTGCTCACGCGCCGGGAAGCCGATGGAGGCGCCCTTGCCGGCGACAATGGAAGCCTTGATCGCCTGGCCGGCCTTCGCATCAGCCAGCGCCTCGGCGAGGTAGGAGCCGCCCTTCTTCTTGGCGCCCTGCGCATCGAACGGGCCGGCATAGAGAATCTTCAGAGTCTTGGGCTCGATGACATAGGCATCGCCCACGTGCTGCACGTTCAGCATCTCGCCGACGAGCTGCACGTCATCGTCGAGCACCGGCGTGGCCCAACCCTGCGAGGCCGCTTCGGCCTCGATCGCCTTGCGGCCATCGCGCATGTCGGAGTTCAGCATGAAGAAGGAGACGTCCGGATTGGCGGCGCGGAGGGCCTCAAGCTGCTTGCCGATGCGGCGGGATTCAGTATCGCCATTGACCTGGGCGACGATCACTATCGCCTTCACGTCGACGAGGCGCTTGATCTCCTGGGCGAAGCCCGTGTTGTCGACGAGGCGGAAGTCTCCGGCCGTCGTCAGGGCCGGGGCCGTTGGCATTGGCGATTCTTTGTCGGCCAGGGCTACGCCTGCAATGGCGATGACCAGGGCAAGACCTGCAACGCCTGCGATCAGTTTCGTTTTCATCAGACTCTTCCGCCGTGGCCGTCCCCAACACGCCGGCACAATGCCAGCAGCCGAGCGGCCTGCCAACGCGGCGCTTGGGGGGCGCCGTCGGGGAAGCCGATCACATGGACAGGAGGAATAGCGGTTTCAGGCCTTACCCGATCCCTAATTCGGCCATGTGAAATGCCTGCGAGGGCGTCAACCCTGGGGATGAGTCCTGGGCGGGCTCAGGGTTTTGTCGCCGGCCAGAGGTGCGGGAGTTTCGCGGCGAGCCATTTCGCAAGATGCGCGTTCACCTCTGACGGTTTTTCCTGCGCCATCCAGTGGCCGGTATCGAGGACGGCTTCGGTGAGATCAGCGCAGGCGGCGCGCATCGGGTCGGCAAGGCGCGTGCCGACGGTGGCGCAGACATAGTCATAGCGGGCGTGAAGAAAGAGCACGGGCATGGCGAGCCGCCAGTTCTGTTTCACGCGGTTGGCATAATCGAGATTGCCCTGCCCGTTCATGTACCACGAGTTGGGTCCGAAGAAGCCGTTGCGGCCGAGCGCCTCGGCATAGACCTCTGCCTCCTCCACGGTGAGCACACGCGTGTCGAGCGGAGAGTCAGGCGCGCGCCTGGCCGGACCGAACCAGCCGCCGTTTGCGCGGACAGCTGAGGTGACGGAGGGCTGGCCCATGCGGCTCGGCGCGCCGCCGCGAAAGAGCACGCGCACGGTGGCGTACGGATCGGCCTCCATCTCGGCCTGGGCGGCGGCGAAGTTCTCACGGTAGTGCAGCTGATAGTCCCACTGCCCCGCCGGATATGTGTCCTCCGGGTAGACCGAGCGGTCGACCAGCGGGATCACATTCTCGGCCGCGAAGCCCTCGGGCTGGTAGGCGACGCACAGGCTCGCCACGCCGTGGACGCGTTCGGGATGCTGCTGGGCGATGGACCAGACGACGGGGCCGCCCCAGTCGTGGCCAACCCACACGGCCTTGTCGGCGCCAAGATGATCGAGCAGCTCCATCATGTCGGCGACGATCGGTTCGAGGGCGTAGTCCTCGTGTCGCTTGTAAGTGCTGGAGCGGCCATAGCCGCGCATGTCGGGAGCTATCGCCCGGAAGCCGAGGCCGGCGAAGACGGGCAGCTGGTTGCGCCAGGAGAGGGAGAGTTCCGGCCAGCCATGGACGAAGATGATAGGGACGCCGTCTTCGGGTCCGGCCTCCAGGAAATACGTTGTATGCCGGGGACTGCGATGCTCGCGTTCCGCAACGATAATTGTCATGAGCCAATCTCGTAAGACAAAAGTCCTGCGTCGCCAAAGCGCGCCTTTGCAAACGTCACCAGCCATGATCCATTGCAGTATCAAGCGCCGCAAGTGCGCTGCTGGGAGAGATACGATGAAACACATCAAGCTGGTTGGCGGCGCATTCGCGCTGGCGCTTGTGACCGCAACCGCCTGCATGGCCCCCGGGCTCATGCAATCTGCGGCCCCGGCTGCTGCGCCCAATCCGCCGAATGTGCTCGACGCCTATATCGCGCGGCCTGATCCCAGCTTTGCCTGGCGCGTGGAAAAGACGTTCACCGGCCCCGGCTATCACGGCGCCACGATCGAGCTGACCTCGCAGACCTGGCTCACGACGGCGGAGACGGACCGCACGGTGTGGAAGCACTGGCTGCGCGTGGTGATCCCGGACCAGGTGTCGTCCAACAAAGCCTTCCTGTTCATCGGCGGCGGATCGAATGACCGCCCCGCCCCGGCCACGCCGACAGAGACCTACGTCAAAATGGCGCTGGATACCGGCTCGGTGACTGCCGAGCTCGGGCAGGTCCCCAACCAGCCGATGTACTTCCCCGACAGCCCGACCGTGAATCGCACGGAAGACGACATCATCGCCTATCTCCAGGCGAAATACGACGAGACCAAGAGCCCGGAGGCTCTGGTGCGCCTGCCGATGGTGAAGAGCGGCACGGCGGCGATGACCGCGGTCCAGCAATTCATGGCCAGCGAAGCCGGCGGCAAGCGCAACATTGACGGCTTCGTCGTCGCCGGCGGCTCCAAGCGCGGGTGGACGACATGGCTGGTCGGCCTCGAGGACAAGCGCGTCATCGGCATGATCCCGATCGTGATCAACGTTCTCGATGTCGACGCCACCACCAAACATCACTGGGAAGCGATGGGCTATTTCTCGCCTGCCCTCGGCGACTACGTCCACCACAAGCTGATCCCGGACGGCATCGGCGGCCCACGCATGACCAAGGTCAATGCGATCGAGGATCCGCTGAACTATCGCGGCCGTCCGCGGATGAAGATCCCCAAATTCATCATCAATGCGGTGGGCGATGAATACTTCCCGCCCGACAACACCAAGTTCAGCTATCACCTGCTGCCGGCCGGCAAATCGCTGCGCATGCTGCCCAACTCCAAGCACTCGACCGCGGGCACGGACATCGGCGACAGCATGACGGCCTGGTATGACTCGGTAATCCACAATCGCCCGATCCCCGATTACAGCTGGACGGTGAATGCCGATGGCGCGCTGGTAGTGAAGACCGGCGTGAAGCCCACCGAAGTCCGCCTCTGGCAAGGCAACAATCCCACCGCGCGCGACTTCCGCGTCGACAAGCTCGGCGACAAGGCGTTCACGTCGAGCGTGCTGCAGCCTGCCGCGGACGGAAGCTATGTCGGCAATATCGACAAGCCGGCCCAGGGCTTCTCGGCCTACTTCGTGGAACTCACGTATCCCGGCGGAAAATACCCGCTGAAGGTGACCACCGAGGTCTATGTGAAGCCCGACGTCCTCCCCTATCGCTGGGCAGACGCGCGGCCGATCACTGCCCCTGATGGCAAATAGGACCGGTGGAAAATAGGGAAATTCCGGTCTAGGCTCCTCCCGAGGATCGCCCGCAAGAGGCGATGAGGGAGGAGATCATGAAGCTGTTCGCAGGCGCGGGCCTCGCGCTGTTGATGCTGGCTGCGAGCCCCGCAGC
>DASYKO010000434.1:0-10303 GCA_035995285.1 Hyphomonadaceae bacterium
CGTCTACATGCACGCGCTGGTCCGCGACGAGAAGGGCCAGAAGATGTCGAAGTCCAAGGGCAACACCATGGACCCGCTCGACATCATCGACGGCGTCGATCTCGAAACGCTGGTCGGCAAGCGCACCACCGGCCTGATGAATCCCAACGATGCTCCGCGCATCGAAAAGGAAACGCGCCGCGATTATCCCGAAGGCATTCCGCCCTACGGCACGGATGCGCTGCGCTTCACCATGTCGGCGCTGGCGACACAGGGGCGCGACATCAAGCTCGCGCTCAAGACGGTCGAGGGTTACCGCAACTTCTCGACCAAGCTGTGGAACGCCGCGCGCTTTGCCGAAATGAATGAGGCGAAGCTCGATCCGAAATTCGATCCCAGCAAGGCGAAGCTCGCGCTCAACCGCTGGATCGTCTCCGAAGCCGCCAAGACGACGAAGGCTGTGGCCGCCGGCATCGAGGCCTACAAATTCAACGAGGCTGCAGGCGCCATCTATCGCTTCACCTGGGATGTGTTCTGCGACTGGTACATCGAACTCGCCAAGCCGCTTCTCACCGGCGACGATGCTGCCGCCAAGGCTGAGACGCGCGCGGCCGCCGCCTGGACGCTCGACCAGATCGTCCACCTGCTGCACCCCTTCATGCCCTTCGTCACGGAGCAGCTGTTCCAGGCAATCGACGCCAACCGCGGCCTGCTGATCTCGCGCGAATGGCCCAAGCTGGGCGACAATCTGATCGATGCCGGCGCCAGCGCCGAGATCGACTGGGTGATCCGCCTGATCACGGCTATCCGCTCGACCAAGTCGGACCTCAACGTGCCGGTTGCTTCGAAAGTGCCACTCACGCTAGTCGGCGCCTCGAAGGAAACAGAAGCGCGTCTCAAGGCCTATCAGCCGCTGATCGAACGGCTCGGCCGTGTCGAGAACGTCCAGCTCGCAGCCGAACCGCCCAAGGGCGCCATCCGGATCGTGATCGAGGAAGCAACCGCCTGCCTGTCGGTGGCGCACCTCATCGACATCAAGGCCGAAATCCCCCGTCTCGAAAAAGAGATCGCCCGTCTGCAGGGCGAAATCACCGGCATCGACAAGAAACTCGCCAACGCCCAGTTCGTCGCCAAGGCGCCGCCCGAGGTGGTGGAGGAACAGCACGAACGCCGGTCGGCGTCGGAGGCTGCGCTGGCGAAGTTCAAGGACGCGTTGGTGCAGCTGAAGAGCGCGGGATAGGGCTTCACGCTAGACCCGCCGGAAGCGGAACAAGGCCCCCCACCCCCCACCTGTCCGCCCCCCTTCGGGCGGGCGGGACCGCGTGGTTGGAATTGGACATAGAACGATTGAGGTAAGCTGGGGCAACAGGGTCCCGCCCGCCCGAAGGGGGGCGGACAGGTGGGGGGTGGATGGTGTCGTTCCGACGGTACGGTTCAGGTCTGATTTGAAACGTGATGCTCAAATCAGAACGCCGAACCCCCAATAGTTATACCCGCTACACATTCCCCGTCAGACGTGCTTGTTTCTCCCAAAACAAGGGAGGCGATCATGAAGTTCAAGCTCGCACTGGCGACCATGGCTCTCATCGGAGCGGGGTGCACGGCAACTGAAACCGCAGCGGCGCCTGTCGCGCCGGTTCAAACCGCTGCCGCAGTCCCGGCGGCCCCAGCCGCCCTAGCTGCGCCCGCCCGTCCCGCCGCCGCCCCCGCCGCCCCCGGCGCCTCGCTCGCCCCGCCTGCGGATGCTCCCCCGCCCAAGCCGCAGCCTCCCGGCCCCTACGCAGTCTCCATCCTCTCCGAGGCGTCGCTCAACACCCACACCGTCTACCGCCCCACCGATCTCTCCGCCTTCACCGGCGCCAAGCGGCTGCCGATCGTGGCGTGGGGGAACGGCGCCTGCTCGAATGCGGGCCTGCTGTTCCAGACCTTCCTGAAGCAGATCGCCAGCCACGGCTTTGTGGTCATCGCGTCGGGGCCGAAGGATGCGCCGATGCCGTCCTTCTCCTCGGGCGGCGGGGCGGACCTGCTGAGCCCTGATCCCAATTCCGGCATCAAGTCGGAGATGACGAAGGACGCGGACCTCATCAAGGCGATCGACTGGGCGATTGCGGAGAACTCCCGCGCGGGCAGCCCCTACCAGGGCCATCTTGATCCGAACAAGGTCGCGGTGATGGGCCAGTCGTGCGGCGGGCTGCAGGCGACGGCCGCCTCCGGCGATCCGCGCGTGAAGACGGTGGTGATCTGGAACAGCGGCACGTTCCCCACGGGCGCTGCGGCCAATCCGGGCGCGCCGGCGCCGAACTCGATGAGCGGGGCGAACAAGGACATGATCCCGAAATTCCATGCGCCGGTGGCCTACTTCCTCGGCGGGCCGAGCGATGTGGCCTATCCGAACGGCAAGGATGATTTCTCGCGCGTGACGACCGTGCCGGCCTTCCTCGGCTCGATCCATTCCGGCCATGGCGGAACCTACCGGCATCCCGGCGGCGGCTGGTTTGGCGAGACGGGGGTGGCCTGGCTGAAATGGCAGCTGAACGGCGATGCGGCGTCGGCCAAGTATTTCGAGGGCGCGGACTGCATCCTCTGCAGGAACCCGATCTGGGAAGTCGCCAAGAAGAACATGAAGTAGCGGAAAGCTTTCCACCAGAAGCCGAACCGTCCTAGCATGACACCGTTTCAATCCTGGAGCGGTGCGATGCGGCGCGTAGTATTCGTTGTAGTACTAGCCATGCTCGCAGCTGCCTGCAGCAGCGTGGAGAGTGGCATGGCGGGGAGGACCGGCGGGATAGGCGGGTGGACGCTGGCGATCCATGGCGGGGCAGGCGTGATGAGGCGTACGGAGATGACGCCGGAGATGGACGTGGCGTATCGCGCGGGGCTCAACGACGCGCTGGATGCGGGTGCGGCGGTGCTCGCGGCGGGGGGTACGGCGGTGGACGCGGTGGAGGCCGCGGTGCGCGTGCTGGAGGACAACCCGAACTTCAACGCCGGGAAGGGCGCGGTGCTCACGCGCGAGGGCGTGGCGGAGCTCGATGCGTCGATCATGGACGGCGCGATGCGCAAGGCCGGGGCAGTGGCGCAGGTGCGCACGGTCAAGAACCCGATCCGCGCGGCGCGCATGGTGATGGACACGACCGATCGCGTAATGTTCGCGGGCAAGGACGTGGACGCGATGGCGGCGAAGGCGGGGCTGGATATCGTGGCGCCGGAGTACTTCATCACACCAAGGAGGCTGGAGGCGCTGAAGCGCGCGATGGCCGGGAACGTGCAGCCGATGGATCGCTACGGCACGGTGGGCGCGGTGGCGCTGGACACGCACGGCAATCTCGCAGCGGCGACGTCGACGGGCGGGATGAACGCCAAGCCGCCAGGGCGCGTGGGCGACAGCCCGATCATCGGCGCCGGGACGTACGCGCAGAACGGCGCGTGCGCCGTGTCGTCGACAGGCGATGGCGAGTACTTCATCCGCGCCAGCGTGGCGCGCATGATCTGCGCGCGCATCTCGATGCAGCATGCGAGCCCGGAGAATGCGGCGAAGGAAACGCTGGACGAGGTAAAGGCGCTGGGCGGCACGGGCGGCGTGATCGTGCTGGGGCAGGATGGCAGGGTCGCGCTGTCCATGAACACCGAGGGCATGTTCCGCGGGCAGATGAGCGCGAGCGGCGAGCGCAAGGTCGCGATCTACGCGGATGAGTGACGTTTAGCTGAGCTGAACCGAATAGTGTGAGCAAACGCTCGCACTGCCGCGGCTGGCGCGCTATGTCTCTCGTCAGCAGGAGGCGCGCTATGCAGAAACGCAAGCTTGGAAAATCAGGGCTGGAGATTGCTCCGCTGGTTCTCGGCGGAAATGTCTTCGGGTGGACGGCGGACAAGGCGACGAGCTTTGCTGTGCTGGATGCCTTCCTCGATGCCGGGTTCAACGCTGTCGACTCGGCGGATGTCTATTCGCGCTGGGTTCCGGGTCATCAGGGCGGTGAGTCCGAGACTGTGCTGGGCGAATGGATGAAGGCGCGCGGCGCACGCAACAAGATCGTGCTGATCACCAAGGGCGGGCAGGAAATGCCGACGGGCAAAGGTCTCACGGCGGCGAACCTGCAGCGCGCCTGTGAAGAGTCGCTCAAGCGGCTTCAGACGGATCACATCGACCTTTATTTCTCTCACTTCCCCGATCCGAACACGCCAATCGAGGAAACGCTGGAGGCGCACCAGCGGCTGATCGATCAGGGCAAGGTGCGCGTTGCAGGCGGCTCGAACTATGATGCGGCGGGGCTCAAGGCTGCGCTGGATGCGTCCGGCGGCAAGCGGGCGCGTTATGGCGTGCTGCAGCCGCACTACAACCTGCTGGTCCGCGACGAGTATGAAGGCGCGCTCGAAGACCTGTGCGTAAAGGAAGGGCTGGGCGTCATCCCGTACTTCGCGCTGGCAAGCGGTTTCCTCACCGGCAAGTACCGAACGGAGGCGGATCTCAAGAAATCGCCGCGTGGGGGGCGGATGAAGGACAAGCTGCAGGGGCGCGGGCTTGCGGTTCTTGCTGCGCTTGACAAGGTGGCCGCTGCGCACGGCGCGACACAGGCGCAGGTTGCGCTGGCTTGGCTGATGGCTCGGCCGAGTGTCACGGCGCCGATCGCTTCGGCGACCAGCGTGCAGCAGCTGAAGGAACTGGCGCCGGCTGCGGAGCTGAAGCTCAGTGCTGAAGACTTGAAGACGCTGGACGTGTAATACTAGGGCTCCAGGTGGGAGGGGATTCATGCGAGCCGCCACGATCGTCTTCACGGTTGCGATGCTTGCCGCATGTGCGACCGCGCCTCCGCCAAAAGGATTTGCCGAAGCGGGGTCGCCGGAAGGCGTGGCCAAGGTGACGGAGCTTGCGATTGCAGCGGCGCGCCGGGCGGCGCCCAGCGCTCCGCAGGACGGCATGCAGTTTGGCGCGAGCATGGGCTATCTCGGCGGCCATCGCGCCGAGCTGTTCGATGCGAACAAGGATGGCCGTTATGGCTTCGTAGAATGGCTGGCGTCGAGTTATGCGCCCTATCTGGTTTACAACACTGCGAAGGACGGGCGGATCACGGAAGCGGAATTTATCCGGTTCAGGTGCGGGCCTGACGCGCACCCTTTCAGCCTCGGCTGTTCCGCGTCGGGCTCGCCCGGTGGCGGGGTCGGGCGGAACGGCGCCGCGCAGGAGTTCAAACGGCTGGATCACGGCGCCAAGGGATATCTCGCCAGCAGCGATCTGACGGGAGAGGCTCTCGGCTATTTCCGCGCCAACGACGTGAACCGCGATGGATGGGTCACCGATGCGGAAGTCCTTCAAACCATCCGGCGCTGATCTAACGCCTCTCGCTGAAGCTCTCTCCTGAGGATATGAAGGTGCTGGATGTCTGAAGGGACGCGTCATGCAGGACTTGCTGGTCAACCGCCGCGCGCTGGCTGAAACGAAGATCGTGCCGGCAAAACCGATTGAGGCAGGCGAGGGCGAGGCTGTCCTGCGGGTCGACGCCTTCTCGCTCACGGCCAACAACGTCACCTATGGGGCGGCGGGCGACTTCCTGAAGTACTGGCAGTTCTACCCAACCAGCGAGGAGGGCTGGGGCCGTGTGCCGGTGTGGGGCTTTGCCACGGTGATCGAGAGCCGCTCGCCGAATGCCAAGTTGGGCGAGCGCGTCTATGGCTATCTGCCAATGTCGACGGCGTTCAAGGTGAAGCCCGGCCCGCGGCGGCCCGGCGGCTTTTCGGATGAGAGCGAGCATCGCGCAGGTCTTGCGCCGGTCTACAACAGCTACACGTCCAATGCAGAGGATCCGATCTATACGAAGGACACCGAAGCGCTGCAGGTGTTGTTTCGCCCGCTGTTCACGACATCCTTCCTGATCGACGACTTTATCGCCGACAACAGGGAATTCGGCGCCAGCCAGGTGATCTTCTCCAGTGCTTCGGCCAAGACCTCCTACGCCACGGCGCAGCTGCTGAAGGCGCGGGGCGTGAAGGTGATTGGACTTACATCGCCTTCGAATATTGCCTTCTCGGAGAAGCTCGGCTTTTACGACAGGGTGCTGCCGTACGATGCGATTGCGACGCTGGATGGCTCGGTTCCGAGCGTGTTCGTGGATATCGCCGGCAACACGCCTGTCCGCATCACCATTCACGAGCAGTTTGGCGGCAATCTGAAATACAGCTGCGCCGTTGGGGCCACGCATTGGGATGCGCCACGGACGGACGCCAAGCTGGCTGGGCCAGCGCCGCAGATGTTCTTTGCGCCCAGTGTCGCTCAGAAGCGGATCAAGGAGCTGGGGATGGCGGAATTCCAGAGGCGCCTGGCCGAAGCCTGGGGCGCTTTCCTGCCCACCGCTGCGCGCACAACGAATGTCGTCGAAGGCCGGGGCCTTGCAGAGGCGGGCAAGGTGTTCGCCGATCTCGCAGTTGGCCGCTCCAAGCCCGATGATGGCCACGTGATCCGCATCACCTGATCCGGTCCCTGTTCAATATCGAACGATAACAGGGCGTGCGGCGCCGGTGCGGTTTGTTAGCTTGTTGCGTGATACCGCTGGCGCATGAGCCGCATCGAAGACGTCATCGACCGCTTGCGCGCGTTGCCCGAGGCGGATCAGGACATGATTGCCGGCGAGATCGAATCTTTGCTCGCCGAGCCCGCTTCGCTGCTCACACCCGCCCAGTGGGCCGAGGTCGAAACCGAGCTCGACACCGACGATGGCGTTCGCCTCTCCCACAACGACGTCATGCTCCGCATGCGCGCGAGGTTCGGCCGATGAGCCTCACGCCGATGAATATTGTGTGGCGCCCCCGCGCAGCCGACGATTTCGAGCGCCTGATTGCCGCCAGCTCAGATGTCCAAACCGCCGCGGGCTCGCGGGACAAGTCAGCCGTCGAGACGAAGATCCTGCAGCTCGTCCGCTTCGATCAGCTTGGCCGCAAGACGCGCCGCATCGGGGTGCGCGAACTTCCCGTGGAGGGCACGCCCTATGTGGTGGTCAGCCGCCGCCGGGGCGGCGACATCCTGATCATGCGCATCTTCCACAACGGCAAGGCGACGCTGTTCTAGGCCTCGCCCGGCGAGTCAGCCTGGCTTGGCGAGCGAGGCCAGCAGCTCGCGCGCCTGCGCCGATGCCGCCGGCACATCCGCAACGGCCGGACGATTGAAGTTGAATACTTTGCCGTCACACAGGATTTGCGAGACGGATTCGTCCATGCTCCCAGCCATGATCGCGCCCATTGGTTTCGCC
Source organism: Hyphomonadaceae bacterium (assembly GCA_035995285.1). Taxonomy (GTDB): domain Bacteria; phylum Pseudomonadota; class Alphaproteobacteria; order Caulobacterales; family Hyphomonadaceae; genus UBA7672. The sequence continues at coordinate 7,218 of DASYKO010000434.1, forward strand.
GTGCCGGCGATCTCGGGCCGCACCGCGCCGGATTCCGTCACGGGATAGATACCGCTGGCGCCCATCGTGCGCTGCGTGCAGTCGACCTTCTGAAGATACCAGCCGCCCGGGCTGCCGGCGCTCGCGGGCAGGGCCATGAAGATCCAGACCTCCGCCTGCCGCCCGGTCCATTTGATCGATGGCCGCTGGAAGTAGATGGCATAGCGCGCATTTGCCGCCGAAAGCTGCAGGTCCAGCGAAGCGGATGGCGGAGCGGCTTGTCCGCGCGCTGCGGGCGCCAGAGCGAGCAGAACCAGCCCGAGAAATCCGCCACGGCGCATCGATTGCCTCCCTCGATCCCGGCCTGAGAATTGCCGGTGTTTGTGAGGTTTCGCAACCTGCCGGATCAGTCCCGGATTACGCTCGGGCGGCGCCGCTGGCCTCGGCGGTTGGCCATGCTATAGCGGCGGAAACCAGTCGTGCAGGAACCCATCATGGCCGCGAAGAAAACCTGGGACAAGTCACGCATGCCGAGCCGGCATGTAACGATCGGGCCGAACAAGGCGCCGCAGCGGTCCTACTACTACGCCATGGGGCTCGGCACGAAGGAGATCGAGCAGCCCCTCGTTGGCGTGGCCTCGTGCTGGAACCAGGCGGCCCCGTGCAACACGGCCCTGATGCGCCAGGCGCAGGTCGTCTCCGAAGGCGTGAAGGAAGCGCAAGGCACGCCGCGCGAGTTCTGCACCATCACCGTCACCGACGGTATCGCCATGGGGCACGAGGGCATGCGCTCCTCGCTGGTCTCGCGCGATGTGATTGCGGATTCGGTCGAGCTGACGATGCGTGGGCATGGTTATGACGCGCTGGTCGGCGTGGCCGGGTGCGACAAGTCGCTGCCGGGCATGATGATGGTGATGCTGCGGCTCAACGTGCCGAGCGTGTTCCTCTATGGCGGCTCGATCATGCCGGGCAACCTCAACGGAAAAGAACTCACCGTGCAGGACGTGTTCGAGGGCGTGGGCGCCTTTGCGGCCGGCAAGATCACGGCGGATGAACTTTGCCAGATCGAGCAGCATGCCTGCCCCGGCGATGGCGCGTGCGGCGGGCAGTACACGGCCAACACCATGGCATGCGTGTCGGAGGCGATCGGGCTGGCCCTGCCGCTGTCGTCGGCCTTGCCGGCGGTCTATCGCGACCGGGATGAGTATGCGCGTGCCTCTGGCGTTGCCGTCATGAACCTGATCGAGAAGAACATCCGGCCGCGCGACATCTGCACGCGCGAGGCGTTCGAGAATGCGGCCATCGTGGTGGCGGCGACGGGCGGATCCACCAATGGCGGCCTGCACCTGCCGGCGATGGCGCACGAGGCGGGCATCCGGTTCACCATGGATGATGTCGTCAACATCATGCGGAAGACGCCCTACATCGCGGACCTTCGGCCCGGCGGAAAATATGTCGCCAAGGCGATGGGCGAGGCGGGCGGCATGCCGATGTTGATGAAGACGCTGCTGGATGCCGGCATCCTGCATGGCGACTGCATGACGGTGACGGGCAAGACGATCCGCGAGAACCTGAAGGATGTCGTCTGGCGCACGGATCAGGACGTGATCCGCCCGGCGAACAATCCCCTGTCGGAGACCGGCGGCGTTGTCGGGCTCAAGGGCTCGCTGGCGCCGGACGGGGCGATCGTGAAGGTGGCGGGCCTCAAGAACCAGGTCTTCCGCGGTCCCGCGCGCGTGTTCGATGGCGAGGAAGCGGCGTTCGCTGCCGTCGAGCGCCGCGACTACAAGGCGGGCGAGGTGTTGGTGATCCGCTATGAGGGGCCCAAGGGCGGGCCGGGCATGCGCGAGATGCTGGCGACGACGGCCGCGATCTATGGTCAGGACATGGGCGACAAGGTGGCCCTGATCACCGATGGCCGCTTCTCCGGCGCCACGCGCGGCTTCTGCGTCGGCCACGTCGGTCCGGAAGCGCAGGAAGGCGGACCGATCGCGCTGGTGAAGGATGGCGACATTATCTCGCTCGACGCCATCAAGGGCACGATCGAGATCGAGGTTTCGGCGGCGGAGCTGGCCGAGCGCAAGAAGTCGTGGGCCCCACGCAAGACGAACTACAATTCGGGCACGCTGTGGAAGTATGTGCAGACGGTCGGTCCCGCTCACCTTGGCGCGGTGACGCATCCGGGAGCTGAGGCGGAGACACATGTTTTTGCCGATCTCTAGCCGCCTCTTCGTCAACCTGCACACGGACCCCAATGGCTTTCGCTATGAAGGGGGGCTTGAGACCGTCGATGTTGGGCTCGACCAGATCGAGCGCATCGAGGCCTACACGCGCGTTGGCGTTCCCGATGATCTGTTCTGTATGGATATCTGGCTGGACCGAACCGCCCGTTCGCCGGGACCGGTTTCGATCAACGAGCAGATGCAGGGGTTTGACGCTGTCGTGGAAGGCTTGGAGGAACTGCGCGGCTTCGATCCGCTGTGGCGAGATAAGGTGAGGCTTTCGCGGGTCGCGGAGAATCGCACCGTCGTGTATGAACGCGGATAGGGGCGAGAAGGCGGGGCGATGGCGGACAAGCAGCAGGAAGTATTGACGATCGGCGCGGTCATGTCTGGCCTGCCGAAGGATTTTGCGTTCTTCGGCGAGCGCTATGACGGCATCATCCAGCCCAAGCTGGTCGCCCGCGAGGATGACCGCGTAAAGGCGGTGAAGAAGCAGACCCAGTTCGCTATCGGTGCGGCCATCGTGGCGGTTGCGCTGTCTGTTGGCGGCTTTGTGTTCTTCCAGGAGCCGGCCGGCATCTTCGTCGGTCTCATCGCCGGCTTCGGGCTCTATGCCTGGGGATCGACCGACCTCAACCGGCTGGGCAAGGAGACCAAGCTGATGCTGGTCGAGCCGGTGGCCTCCGAGTTCGGAATGAATTTCCAGATCGCGCCGGCGACGCCCAATGAGATCCAGGATTTCCGCCAACTCGGCCTCGTGCCGGGATGGGACCGCGCCAGCTATGAAGACCTGCTCGCCGGCCAGCGGGGCGATGCGCCGTTCCAGTTCTTCGAGGCGCATCTGGAGGAGAGGCGGACGACCACGGACTCGAAGGGGCGCACACG
>DASYKO010000435.1:0-6679 GCA_035995285.1 Hyphomonadaceae bacterium
GCGCCTGCTGAGGGCGCTGCTCCCACGGAGCCTGCACCTCCGGCTGAACCTGCTCCGGCCCAACCCGCCGCTCCCGCACAACCCACGCCCGGAAACGGAGGCTGATCCCATGACCTTCGAAGATCTTTTCAAAGGCATTCCCGGCGCGGCCGAATTCGTTAGCGGTATGCCCAAGGTATGGCCCGTCTCGCTGCTGCAGGACGTCTACGCCCCGTTCGGCGCGCTTCACCTCGTCGGCCTCGCGCTGATGGGCGGAGCCGTCATCCTCCTCAACCTCCGCCTGATGGGCGCGGGTCTTGTCGAGGAGCAGCCCTCTACAATGGAGCGGAACCTCAGGCCCTTCTTCATCATCGGGCTCGCGATCGTGCTCAGCACCGGCGTCATCATCGGCATGCTGAACTCGGACAAGCTCTACAAATCCGTGCCGTTCTTCATCAAGATGATCTCGCTGCTCTCCGCCTGCATCTTCTCCTTCGGCGTCACCAACTCCATCGCCAAGTCCGAGGGCAAGACGTCCACATCCAATCTGGTCTGGGGCGGCATCGCCTTCATCCTGTGGCTTGTCGCCCTTGGCACATTCTCGACGGATGCGATCTCCTCACCGGGCATCTTCCACCCGATCTATTTCGGCTATGCCATCCTCCTCATCTTCGGGCAGCGCACGCGCTGGATCGCGGCGGCGGCATTCGCGCTGCTGTTCGGCGGAATGTTCGTGATGTTCTGGATCGCGGGGTTCAACACCTACGACGACATCTACATGCATACGTCGCAGTACATCACCATCTCCTCGGCGGTGATCCTGATGGCGCTCTATGGCTATGAGATCTTCAAGGGCAATGCAGCGGGCGGCACGCCGCTCGCCAAGGTGCTCGCCCTGTTCTCGATCCTGATCTGGGTCACGGTGGCAGCCGGCGGCCGCTGGATCGGCTTCGCGGCCTGATCTGGACTGGCTGAAAACGTGAAGCCCCGGAGAGCAATCTCCGGGGCTTTTCATTTGGGCTACTCCGCATCCCCGACGGCGCCGGTCTTGCGGCCTTCGCGGTCGTCGCGCCTAGCGCCGGCGAGGATGCCGGGCAGTGCGTAATTCCCTTCATGGCAGGCGTATTCGTAGACCTTGTCCTTGCTGGCGCTGAGCGTCATCTCGGCGCGCTAGGGCTGGGTGAAGGCGGAGGGTTCGGCCACGGTGAACTCGTAGAGCATGGCGTCCGGCCCCGCACGCGAGAAACGCTCGGTCACCACCGGGTTCTCGCCGATATAGAAGCTGTCGCCCATGTTGGGCCGCACGCGGATGTCGCGATGGAAGTTCACCGTCTCGACCACCAGGGTGTCGCCCTCCCACCAGCCGACCGAATTGCCGAGCCATTGCGGGAACGTCTTCTGCGCCGCCAGCCGAGCGGCCACGATCGGGATGACCCGGCTGTCGTGGATCATCTCTGCGGTGATGACGACGTGGGTTGGCGTCTGCACGATCTGGTAGTGGTTGTTGTAGAGCACGTTGACCATCGGTGGCCCGCCGGTGGAGCCGAAGCCGACAATGCAGCGCTCGCCCTGGGGCCTCGTCTCCGGCCCGACCCACGAGCCGCGAACCTTGGCGAGGAAGGCCTCGTAGTGCGCCTTCGCCTCCTTCGTGTAGGGAATGCGCCCGTCGGCCGGATCGACGATCCAGGAGGCGCGGACCTCGCCCTTCACCACGCCATAGCGCGTGCCCGGATCCATCCAGAATGTGTTGTAGCCGGCATTGGAATTGCCGTCGGTCGGCGCGCCCTCGTTCGGATTGGTGCGGGCGTTGGTCGCGGCCATCATCTGGGCGCGCCGCTTTTCCATCTGTTCGGCCTGCTCTTTCGGGATCACCAGCGACTTGAACTGGGCGGGACGCTCCAGCGTGGTGAGGCTGGCATTGGTCCACACGCCCTGCAGGTCCGGCTTGCCATCGGGCGTGCGCGGACCGGCCTGTGCCGCGGCTTCTGCGCCGCACAGGGCGATGACACTCAAGGCGAGGATAGGCGCCAATAGCGTGTGTCTCATGAGCTCCTCCTGTCGTGCGCCGTCTGCAGCGGCGTGCCCGACGAATCCTGCGCCGATGACAGCAGCCGTCAATCGCGACGCGGCGCGCTGGCCGTGGGGGAAACGGATCACTTCGCGGCGAGCGGCGCGCTATTTCGCCGGCGTCGCCGGTTTGGCCTGCGCGGCAACAACCTTGCGCGCCTCGATCTGGCGCTGGCCGGAGAGGATGTTGGGCAGGCCGTAATTGCCTTCGTGGCACGCGAATTCGAACATCTTTCCATCAGATCCTTTTGGGGCCGGGATCAGCGAATATTCGGCCAGCCAGGGTTTGGCGTAGATCGCCGGATCCTCGACCGTGAAGCGGTAGTTGAGCTCGGCGCCGGACACGCGCGCGAAGCGTTCGACCACTTTCGAATTGACGCCGACCATGATCGGGCGGCCGGTGACGAACATGCGGAACTGGTCGTCTTTCCGGAAGCCCGTCGTCTCGACCACCAGCGTGTCGCCTTCCCAGCGAGCGACGCTGTCGCCAATGAATGTGCCCATGCCTGCGGGCAGCGGCTTGCCGCCGATGCGGATGATGCGTGTCTCTCCCCCGCCCTCGGAATGGATCACGACCGCGTCCTTGGTCTGCACGATCTGGCGGAAGGCGGCGACGGCCCAGCCATAGAGCATCGGCGCCTGGCCCATGCCGGCGAGGCAGCGCTCCCAGGTGAGGCGATCTTCCGGGCCCTCGCCGCGGCCGGTGATGACGCGCTGGGTGAACCAGGCCTGCTGTTGCATCGCCGCTTTCTGGCCTTCGGGCGTATAGGGCAGCATGCCGTCCGCCGGTTCGATGATCATGCGCGTGCGGTATTCGCCGCGCACCACGGCGAGCGAGTGCGCATCCGGATCGCCGGCCTCGGGATCGTTGGCGAGTTCGCTGATCGTCTTGGCCATCTTGCGTACCGATGCGACGATCACATCGGCCTGCTGCTGCGTGACGCTGAGCTGGGTGAATGTCCCCGTCTTTTCCAGCGGCGTCAGCCAGCGGTTTTCCCAGACGCCCTGGAAGTCGGGCTTTCCATCCGGCGTGCGCGGGATCTGGGCCACAGCGGGGGCGGCGCAGAGGGCAAGCAGGGCCACGAGGAATTTGCGCATAGCCGCCTCTCAGGTTTACCCCGCCCTATCATGAGCAGCGGGGCGTCGTCACTGCAGTCTCGCCAGCGTGGCTTCAGCCGCACTTTCTCGTTCAGGCCAGCCTGAGCTGCCTGGGATGCCTTCCGCTTTTCCCTCTCGGGCCGCAGCGGTTCGGTGGCGCTCCGCAAAGGAGGGCCGGAGACGCAGGATGGCCCTGCGTGTGTTGGCGTCGCTGGTTGCCCAGCTCTACCGGTAGATAAAAGAAACGCAGCATCCTGCGTCCCCGTGGTTGTTGTGCGCCGGCCCAGAGCAGGAAGGTGTTTCACTCCCCTGACGTGGACTGCCGGCGGCGTGCAGGCCGGGGTGTTCAATCCCGGACCCGGAGATGACTTCCCGCTTTTGCAGCATGGTGACCGCACTCACAGGGCTAGAGGTGTCGCCACCTCCCACGCTCGACCACATCGCCTCCGCGTCCTTGAACATCGCGACTGCCCTCCGTGCGGAGGCGACAAGGAGCATTATCCCTCAGCTTTGGAGGGCGCCGGTTCGATTGCACGATAGCGTTTTCGTGAGCTTTGTTTTGTGCGGAGTTTCGGGACGGTCGGAGGCCGTTTTAGGGGTTTACCCCGTGGGGGATTTTGCACGTTTGCCTCCCCCAGTCGCGGGGCGACTGAGGGAGGCAAAGGCCGAGACGCGGCAGGCTGATCAGTGCCTTGCGCCGGACTTCTTCGCCGGACGCGCCTCCACGACGCGGGCGCCGAGGAGGATGTTGTAGAGGCCGTAATTGCCTTCGTGGCAGGCGAACTCGTACATGCGGTCTGCGGTGCGCGCCATCACGGTCTCGGCGGTCCAGTCCTGTGTGTAGAGTTCGGGATCGTGGACGGTGAAGCGGTAGAGGATTTCGTCCGCGCTGCTCAGGGCGAAACGCTCTGTGATCACGGTGTTGCGCGTGACGGGGAAGAGATTGCCGCGCGCCCCGCGTGTCGTCTCGCGAATGCCGGTTGTGTTCACAACCAGCTCGCCATCGGCCCAGCGGCCTGTCGTGTGTTCGTTGCGTGCGCCGACATCTGTGCGGCCGTCGGTCGGGATGATGCGCAGCTGGCTCAACAGCTCCGTCCAGATCATCACATCTCGGGGCGTCACCACGATCTGCCTGATATTGCTCGACGGCGCCGTCAGGTGGGGCGCAAAGCCGTTGCCGCCGCTCAGGCACCGCTCGTTGAGCGCGCGCTGCTCGGGGCCCTCCGTTCCTGTCTGCGGACGCGCGCCGATGCCCAGCGCGCGGGCCTTTTCGGTGTAGGGCAGCTTGCCGTCGGCGGGATCGACGATCAGCGAGGAGCGATGCTCTCCACGCACGATGACGAAGTGAGTGAACTCGAAGCTTTCGGTTCCTTCGATCGGATCGATGGCATTGTGGCGGAGCCATTCGGCGGCTTCGGCGGCTTTCGTTTCTTCGGCGGTGAGGACGAGTTTGGCGACGCCCTTTGGCCGCTCCAGCGGGGTGATCCAGCGGCTTACCCAGACGCCTTCGAGACCGGGATTGTCCGAGGATGCGCGTTGCGTTGATTGCGCAGATGCAAATGGCGCCTGTGCGACGGGCGCGATGATGACTGCAAAGGACACGAGAGCGAAACGAGCGAAGCGCATGTCTTCCCCTGGCCCTCGCCTATCACGTCAGGCGGACGGCGTCACTTCAGGGCGCCGGAGAGCCAGTGCAGGATGTTGAGGGCGAACTGCTTGTCGTCCGTGCCGGGCATCTGCATGCCGAAGCGGATGTCGGGCTGGTTGGCGCCTGGCGGGAATTTCACGACCTGCGCGGAGAACAGGCCGGCCTCGCCGAGCACGACGACGCGGCCCTTGCCGAAAGGCATCGCCATGCCCTGCACGCGGCCGGCGATGGAAGGTGAGCCGGCGGGGACCTTGCCCTGGCCGACGGCCTCGGCGGCGGCGTTGAGCTGGCCCTGGTCCGGCGCCTCGCGGGCGGTGGGGCTGAAGCGCAGGAGGGCTGTGGCGCCTGCGGGCATGCCGAGGGACTGGCCGGTGAAGGTCTTCACCAGGCTGATGCGCTCGGAAGCCCGTCCTTCAAGAATGGGGCGGCCTTCGAGGATGGGATGCGTGTGCGCGGGATCGCCGAGGAGAGTGTTGGCGCGCGAATAGGTGAGCTGGGTGGTGATCTCACCTTTTATCTCGCTGTCGAAGGCCCAGCCCTTGCCCATGGTGACGCCGAAGCGGGAGGCGAGGCTTTGCGTGAAGGCGCCGTAGGGCGCGTGGTCTGCGGTGAGGAGGAGCGAGCCGCCCGCCCTGACCCAGTCGCGCAGAGCATCGGATTCGGCGGGCTCGAAATCGGCTTCCGCGTTGACGACGGCGAAGACGTCGATCCCCTTGAAGGTCTCGGCGGTGAACTTTGTGGCCGAGGCGCGCACGCGGTAGCCGTCGGCGCTGAGGAGTTCGGCAAACGGGCGGTAATTGCCGCTCATCGTGTGGCGATTGTTATGCGCCTCGTCGATCGCGACGACCGGGCCACCATCCTTGAAGAATGGCCCCTTGTAGGCGGGGGACGCGACCGTGGGCTTGAAGTCGGGATCGACGATCTGCTCCTGCGCCAAGGCAGGAGCGGCGGCGATGACCAACAGCGGCAACAACGTTGCGAGCTTCAACACCTTCATCGATGGGCCCTCGGCTTTGTCCCCGCCCGCACGAAGGCTCTCACACGCTCCGGCTGGGGGACAAGAGTGAGGCCGGCCCAAAACAAAACCGCCGGCCTTTGGGGCCGGCGGTTTCTTAGCTCTCGAAAAGAGAAGAGATCAGCCCGTCGGGTTCGACGCGCAATCTTTCGCCTGGCCGCCTTCGGACGAGTCCGAACCATCGCGCGGAGCGCCCGTGCCGGACGATCCGACGAACAGTTTGCAACCGTTCGGGAAGGTCACGTCACGGCCGTTGGCCTTGCAGGTTTTCTTCTTGGTTTTCACCGAGACGTCGCAGAGCGCGTCTTTCGACTGATAGCCGCGCACGACGATCTGCGTGCCGACTTTCAGCGACTGCTTGGTGATGCCGGTGCGAAGGAGGGTGTTCGGCGTGCCGCCTTCAACCATCCACTCCCACGTCGTGCCTTTTTTCTCTTTGCCTTTGGCGTCCGTATCCGGAACGTGCATGTGAATCCAGGTGTGGGGGTTCACCCACTCGACCACGGTCACGGTGCCTTTCAGGAGGACCGGAGCTTCCGAGTCGAATTCCGCCGCGAAGGCGTGGTGGGCGTAAGCGGCAGTGCCGACACCGAGCGTCGCGAAAGCGGCGACAGCCACCCCGGCGATCGCGAGACGAGCTGTTTTATTCATCTACTTCCTCTCCTGAGCTGGTGGCCGTGGCCGCCAGGATCTATCGCCGGGCATAGTACGGGAATGGTTAATCCAGCCCGCCTGCCCTCTGAAACTACGCCCCTTTTACCCCCGGGGTTCCCCGGTCTCAAGGGAGCTTGTGTCACACTGGCTGTACTTTTCCCCTATCGGGGTGGGCGCCCTGTTGAAGGGAGAGCCCGGATTCAACCGGTGTTTTGCCC